>JALOAH010000022.1 GCA_023228865.1 Porticoccaceae bacterium
CCCACCATTTTGGACTCAGGGGGTGGCCGGAGCCGCGGGTGATTGTGCGCTTCTGGATTATTACCTTGATGCTGGTTCTATTTGGGCTGGCGACATTAAAACTGCGTTAAGGCATTGGCAGGCGAATTGATTGTGAACGACGTGATTGCGACAAACAGGCTGACAGCGGTGGTGGGCATTGGCACCACCGGGCTTGCTGTCGCCCGTTTTTTGGCGCGTCGCGGTGAACCCTTTGTGATGATGGACACCAGGGTCGACCCTCCAGGGCTTGCTCAGTTGGCCAGGGAATTACCCACAGTTCCCGTGGAGCTGGGCGGTCTTGATGAAGAAACCCTGCGCAGCGCCCAGCGCATCGTTGTCAGCCCCGGTTTGTCCCTGGAGCATCCCGCCCTGATCAGCGCTGCCGACGCTGGCGTGGCGATCACCGGCGATATTCAGTTGTTTGCCGACCAGGCGTTGGCGCCCATTGTCGCCATTACCGGTTCCAACGGCAAAAGCACAGTCACCACCCTGGTGGGCAAAATGGCGGAAGCGGCCGGGCTCAATGTGGGTGTGGGCGGCAATCTCGGCACTCCGGCACTGGATTTGCTCGACGACCGCCGCGATCTCTATGTGCTCGAGCTGTCCAGTTTTCAACTTGAGCTGGTGGACAACCTCAATGCCACCGTGGCCACGGTGCTCAATATGTCCCCGGATCATATGGACAGATATTCCGGCATCGTCAGCTATCACCGGGCGAAGCACCGCATTTTTCGCGGCGTCAAACAGGTGGTCAGCAACCGCCAGGACGCCCTCAGTCAGCCCCTGGTGCCCGCTTTTGTGACTCAGTGGAGCTTTGGCCTCGACACCCCCGACTTTAAGGGTTTTGGCGTTGCCCCCCACAACGGCGAGGACTGCCTCTGTTTTCAGGACCAGCCCCTGTTGCGGGTTTCCGAATTGGTCATAAAGGGTCGCCACAACCTGGCCAACGCCCTCGCAGCGCTGGCGTTGGGCCATGCCGTCGGGCTGCCCTTTGAGGCTATGGCCGCTGTCCTGAAAACCTTTCGCGGTCTGCCCCACCGCTGTGAATCGGTTGCCTGGATGCAGGGGGTCAGCTGGATTAACGATTCCAAGGCCACCAACGTTGGCGCCGCTGTCGCCGCCATTGAAGGTCTGGCTGGCGACAGTGCCGATATTATTTTGATTGCCGGTGGTCAGGGTAAGGGGCAGGATTTCAGCGATCTCGCCAAAGCCGCGGCGGGCAGGGTGCGGCTCGCCATTCTTATCGGCGAAGACGCGCCCCTGCTGGCGGACAAGCTTGCTGCGGTTGTCGACGTTGTCTACGCCACATCTATAACTGCGGCGGTCAATGCCGCCGCGGAGGCTGCGGTCAGCGGCGACAAAGTCTTGCTGTCGCCAGCCTGTGCCAGTTTTGACATGTTCAGAAATTTTGAGGATCGCGGCGATAAATTTGCCACTGCGGTGCGGGGGTTGGCATGACAGCGATGACCATGGCTGCAGCTGCGAAAAAACCCTCTACGCCCCTAGTGCGGCGCTTGCTTCCCCAGGGTATCGACACTGCGTTGGTGTTGGCGGTTGCCGCCCTGGCATCTCTGGGACTGGTGATGGTGGCATCCGCCTCCATCAGTTATGCCGCCCATCTCTACGAAGATGGCTTTTTCTTTTTCCGCCGCCATCTGATTTATCTTGCTCTGGGTTTGACTGTTGCTTTCGTGGTTTTACAGGTGCCCGTGAAGATTTGGTACAGCTACAACCATCTGGTGGCAGCGGCGGCCATTGCTGCCTTGCTGCTCGTCCTGATTCCCGGTATTGGCCGCGAGGTTAACGGTGCGCGGCGCTGGATTGGCCTCGGAATCATCAACCTTCAGGTTGCCGAAGTGGCAAAATTTGCCGCCATCGTTTTTGTTGCCGCCTATCTGCAGCGCCATCAATTTGCCATCAAGGAGGTCTGGTACAGCTTTATTCGGCCTTTGGGGCTGGTGGCTGTGATGGTGATGCTGTTAATGGCGCAGCCGGATTTTGGTTCTTCCGTGGTGATTCTCGCCACCGTGATGGGTCTCTTTTTCCTCGGCGGCGTTCGCGTCTGGATTTTTGGCGCTGTGCTGGCAGCGGGGGCTGCCCTGCTGTGGCTGCTCGCCATCATGTCCCCCTACCGCATGAAGCGACTGGTGTCCTTTCTCGATCCCTGGGCGGATCAATACGATACCGGTTATCAGCTCACCCAATCGTTGATTGCCTTTGGTCGCGGCGAATGGTTTGGCGTTGGCCTCGGCAACAGTGTTCAGAAGCTGTTTTACTTGCCCGAAGCGCATACCGACTTTGTCTTTGCCATTTTTGCCGAAGAAACGGGGCTTTTCGGTGTGACCCTGGTGATTGGCCTGTTTGTGTTTTTGATTCACAGGATTTTCTCCGTGGCGAGAAAGGCCGTACATCGTCAGGACTGGTTTGCCGCCTATGCGGTATTTGGCATTGGCATCATGATCGCCGGACAGGCATTTATCAATATCGGCGTAACCTCGGGATTGCTGCCCACCAAGGGGCTGACGCTGCCTTTTATCAGCTACGGCGGCAGCAGCCTGATAGTCAGCTGCGCCATGATTGCCCTGGTGCTGCGCATAGGCGCGGAAATGGACGATGCCTTCTGGGCGGCGAAAAAAGTCAGCCTCGGCAAGGGGGGCGCATGATCAGCGCCGCAACCAAAATCAGCAAGCCGCAGGGTGGCGGCGAAAGTGGAATCCTCGAAAACCGCAGAGTGGTGGTGATGGCTGGAGGCACCGGCGGCCATGTTTTTCCCGCTCTCGCCGTTGCCGAAGAGTTGCGCCGCCGCGGCGTGCAAATAGACTGGCTCGGCACGCGCAATGGCATTGAGGCGGAATTGGTGCCCGCCAATCTTTTTCCTCTCCACTGCATCGAGGTCAAGGGCGTGCGCGGCAAAAGTGTGGGCGCGCGCCTGCTGGCGCCTTTCCAGGTAGTGCGCGCCGTTTTTCAGGCGTTAAAAATCCTCAGGCGATTGGCGCCCCACGCGGTTATTGGTCTGGGTGGCTATGCCTCCGGCCCCGGTGGACTGGCGGCAAAACTGTTGGCCATTCCCCTGGTGATCCACGAACAGAATGCTGTGGCCGGTACCACCAATCGCATTCTGTCCCGCTTTGCCAGCAGAGTATTACAGGCGTTTCCGGGAGCTTTTGCCGGCGCTGAAGTCACTGGCAATCCGGTGCGCAGGGAAATCGCGGAACTGGCGCCGCCGTCGCAGCGCGGGGTCGGCCAGCACCGGCCTGTGCGCCTGCTGATTCTCGGTGGCAGCCTCGGCGCCAGCGCCATCAATCAACTGGTGCCCGCCGCCCTGGCGCAACTCAATCAGGGTCGCGGCTTTGAGGTGCGTCACCAATGTGGTCGCAAACACGAGCAGACCACTCAAGAGGCCTATACCCAGGCAGGGGTCGCGGCCAGTGTCGAGCCCTTTATTGCCGATATGGCCGCAGCCTATACCTGGGCGGATTTTGTGATTTGTCGCGCTGGCGCGCTGACGGTGTCTGAACTCGCCACCGCCGGTGTCGGCGCCCTGTTGATACCGTTTCCCGCCGCCATTGACGATCACCAGACCAAAAATGGCGACTGGCTGGCAAAGGGTGGCGCGGCACTGCTGGCTCAGCAGCGGGAACTGAGTGCCGACAAACTGGCGGCCATGCTCAAAGAAATAGAGGACAACCCCAAAACCATGATAACCATGGCGGAAAATGCCCGTCGCCTGGCAAGCACAGATGCTGCACGGCGCGTGGCCAATGTCTGTGTGGAGGTGATGAAGTGAGTGATTTCTATCAAGTGCCGGAAATGCGCCGAATTCGTCGTATCCATTTTATTGGCATCGGCGGCAGCGGCATGTGCGGCATTGCCGAAGTGCTCCTCAATCAGGGCTACGATATTTCCGGTTCCGACATTCAGGAAAACGCCAATACCCAGCGTCTGGCGGCGATGGGTGCGCACATTTTTATCGGCCATCGGGCGGAAAATATCGAGGGTGCCAGCGTGGTTGTGCAATCCTCAGCGGTGCGCGAGGAAAATATTGAAGTCACCACTGCGCGGGAATTGCGGGTGCCCATTGTGCAGCGCGCGCAAATGCTGGCGGAGTTGATGCGCTACCGCCACGGTATTGCCGTCGCCGGCACCCACGGCAAAACCACAACCACCAGTCTGATCACCGCTATTCTCGCCGAAGGCGGCAAGGCGCCAACCTTTGTCGTCGGTGGCCGGGTTAACAGCGCCGGCACCAACGCTGCCCTGGGGGAAAGCCGCTACCTGGTGGCGGAAGCCGATGAGAGCGACGCCTCGTTTCTACACCTGCAGCCCATGGTGTCTGTGGTCACCAATATCGATGCCGATCATATGGAAACCTACGGCTTTGATTTTTCCCGACTCACCGGCACCTTTGTCGAGTTTCTTCACAATCTGCCGTTTTACGGTTTGGCGGTGCTCTGCATTGACGATGCCAATATTCGCGAACTTATTCCCAGAATTTCCCGGCCCATCCTGACCTACGGCTTTAGCGATGACGCGGATTTCCGCATCGAGGGCGTCAGTCTCAAGGAGAAAAGTTCTGCGTTCACCGTGTGTCGCCCGGAAGGGCTGGCGTCGCTGCCGGTAAAACTGAATATTCCCGGCGTTCACAATGTTCTTAACGCCACTGCCGCCATCGCCGTGGCCACCGACGAAAAAATTAGCGATGCCGCCATCTTGGGCGGCCTCGAGGGCTTTCAGGGTGTCGGTCGCCGCTTCGAGATTTACGGCGAATATGCTGTCGAGGGCGGCACCGCCATGCTGGTGGACGACTACGGCCATCACCCCGTCGAAGTGGCGGCCACCATTCGCGCGGTTCGCGACGGCTGGCCCGATCGCCGCCTGCTGATGGTGTTTCAGCCCCACCGCTACAGCCGCACCAGGGATTTGTACGAGGATTTTGTCCAGGTGCTCAGCGGCTGTGATCTGTTGATCGTCAACGAAGTTTATCCGGCGGGAGAAGAGGAAATTCCTGGGGCGACCAGCAAACAATTGTGCGGCAGCATTCGCCGGCGCGGGCGGGTGGATCCTATCTATGCGCAAACCATCGAGGAAATCCCCGATATCGTTCGCGACCTTGTCAGAGGTGGCGATATTGTGATTACCCAGGGAGCTGGCAGCGTCAGCAAGCTGGTGAAAATGCTGGCGGCGAGGGCATTGAGGTAAATGGTCGATACAGTGATGACAGCAGGCAATCATTCTCCCTCTGAGTTCGGCAGGGTGGCGGTGCTCTTTGGCGGCACTTCGGCGGAGCGGGAAATTTCCCTGATCAGCGGCAATGCGGTTCTCACCGCCCTGAAAAACCGGGGTGTCGACGCCCTGGGGATCGACGTGGGGGCAGGCATCATTCCCCAGCTCGAAGCACTGGCGCCCGACCGTGTCTTTATCGCCCTTCACGGCCCCGGCGGCGAAGACGGCACTTTGCAGGGCGCCCTGGAGTTTCTCGGTTTGCCCTATACCGGTAGCGGCGTTCTGGCGTCGGCACTGGCCATGGACAAACTCCGCACCAAACTGCTGTGGAAGGGCATGGGCATAGCGACGGCGCCCTTTGCCGTGCTCAGGGCTGACAGCGACTGGCAACAGGTATTGGCGGCGCTCGGTGGTGTGGCCATGGTGAAACCCTCGCGGGAGGGTTCCAGTATCGGTATGGCCAAGGCCAGCACCGCGGCAGAGCTTGAGGCGGCTTGGCTGGCGGCGGATCGCCACGGCGGCGGGGTGATTGCCGAGGCCTGGCTGAGTGGCGACGAATATACGATTGCCATCCTCAATGGCAAGGCGTTGCCGGTGATCAAGCTGGAAACCGACCGGGGTTTCTACGATTACGAAGCCAAATACATTCGCGACGACACCCGCTATCTCTGCCCCTGCGGGCTCTCGCCAGAGCGCGAAGAGGCGCTTAAGGCGCTGTGTGTTGAGGCCTTTAACAGCCTTGGCTGTCGCGGCTGGGGGCGGGTGGACGCCATGGTGGACAGTTTCGGCAATTTCCAGCTTCTAGAAATCAATACCGTGCCGGGCATGACCACCCACAGCCTGGTACCCATGGCGGCAAAGGCGGTGGGAATGAATTTTGAAGATCTGGTCATGACCATTTTGGCAGCGACCCTGGGTGACGGCTGTGGGCTTTGATGCTGTCGACAGCGACCGTCGCGATGGCGCAGAACCCCTGTCGCGGGGGCAGAAAATTGCGTCCGCCCTGCGGCTGGTGATGCTGCTGGCCGTGGCCGCCGGGCTGGCGTGGAGTACGGTTTATCTGTATCGCAAATACGATGTGCCGGTTGCCGTTATTGGCGTTGATGGCGAACTCAAAAAAGTGGCTGCCGAGGATGTCGAGGCCATTGTTGCCGACAACCTCGGCGGCGGGTTTCTGAGCCTGGATCTGGACGGTATTTGCTCCGCCCTTGAAACCCATCCCTGGGTTGCCAGCGCCAGTGCCCGGCGCAAGTGGCCAGACGAGGTGGTGATTACCCTGGAAGAGGAGATTGCCATTGCCCGCTGGGGGCAGAGCGATTTTCTCAACAACAAGGGGCAGATTCTCGACGTGGGCACTGTCGAGCTGCCGCAATCGCTGCCGTTGCTGGACGGCCCCGAGGGTTTTGAACGGCGGGTGATGCAGCAGTACAGAAATTTTTCCCAGGTGTTGCAGGACACCGGGCTCGACGTGGCGGAGTTTCGCCTTGCCCCCCGAGGTAACTGGGAAGTGAAATTCGCGCCGGGATTGTTGCTGGTGGTGGGCAAGGAGCCGGTGGCTGCCAAGTTGCAACGCTTTCTCAAGGTTTGGGACAAGTCCCTCCACGACCGGGTCGAAAGTATTGAAAGTGTGGATATTCGCTACGGCAATGGTGTCGCCGTGCGCTGGCGCAAAGACAGCGAAACGCTTCTCGATGAGAGCGCAACAAGTAAACAAAGAGCTAAAAGCTGAACAGAGGATGATGAATGGCAAATACTGGTAACGAACAGATGATCGTGGGACTGGACATAGGCACCTCAAAGGTGGTGGCTATTGTCGGCGTCGCAGGTGCTGACGGTGGTCTTGAGATTATCGGCACCGGTATGCACAGATCCAGCGGCATGAAAAAGGGCGTGGTCATCAATATTGAGTCCACGGTTCACGCCATTCAGCGCGCCGTGGAAGAGGCCGAGCTGATGGCGGGCTGCCATATTCACTCCGTCTATGCGGGCATTGCCGGCAGCCATATTCGCAGCCTCAATTCCCACGGCATCGTCGCCATCAAGGATCGCGAAGTGCAGCAGGCGGACATCGATCGGGTCATTGATGCGGCGCGGGCGGTTGCCATTCCCGCCGATCAGGAAATCCTTCACGTCCTGCCCCAGGAATTTATTATCGACAATCAGGAGGGCGTCAAGGAGCCCCTGGGTATGTCGGGAGTGCGCCTGGAAGCCAAGGTTCATCTGGTCACCTGTGCCGCCAATGCGGCGCAAAACATTAAAAAATGCATTCGTCGCTGCGGCCTCGAAGTGGAAGACATCATTCTCGAACAGCTGGCGTCCAGTTATTCGGTGCTCACCGAAGATGAAAAGCAGCTGGGCGTCTGCCTGGTGGACATCGGCGGCGGCACCACAGATATTGCCATCTTTGCCGACGGCGCCATTCGTCACACCGGGGTGATTCCCATCGCCGGCGATCAGGTAACCAATGACATCGCCATGGCCTTGCGGACACCGACGCCGCGGGCGGAGGAACTCAAAATCCGTTACGCCTGCGCGCTGGCGAAAATGGCCGGTGCTGACGAAACCATCAAGGTGCCCAGTGTGGGCGACCGCCAGCCTCGGGATTTGTCCCGCCAGGCGCTCGCCGAAGTGGTGGAGCCCCGCTACGACGAACTCTTCACCCTGGTGCAGGCGGAATTGCGCCGCAGTGGTTATGAAGATCTGGTTGCCGCCGGCGTGGTGCTCACGGGGGGCACGTCAAAAATGGAAGGTGTGGTGGATCTCGCCGAAGAGATTTTTCACATGCCGGTGCGCCTCGGCGCTCCCCACAATATTCGCGGCCTTACCGACATAGTGACCAACCCCATTCATTCCACCGGGGTTGGCCTGTTGTTGTACGGACTCAAGCAGCACCTCAATGGCAGTCGCATGCCATTGCGTTCCAGTCACGACAAAAGCCGTTTTTGGGATGCCTGGGTCAGCCGCATTAAAGGCTGGTTCGAAGGTAGTTTGTAATAAAGATAGTCGTTTCCATGTTGTTTATTTTTTTACAGGGTTTTTCACACAGTAAAGCGAGGGGTAAATACTATGTTTCACATTATCGATAGCATACCGGAAAGTGCTGAAATTAAAGTCGTCGGCGTCGGTGGCGGCGGCGGCAATGCCATCAGGCACATGATCGACAGCCAGGTGGAAGGGGTGGAGTTTATCTGCGCCAACACCGATGCCCAGGCACTGCGCAATTTCAGTGGCGCAACGTTGCTGCAACTGGGCAACGGGGTGACTCGCGGCCTTGGCGCTGGCGCCAACCCCGATGTCGGGCGCCAGGCCGCCATGGAAGATCGGGATCGCATTGCCGATGTTCTCAAGGGGGCAGATATGGTGTTTGTTACCGCCGGCATGGGCGGCGGCACCGGCACCGGGGCTGCGCCCATTGTCGCCGACGTCGCCAAGGAGCTGGGCATTCTCACCGTGGCGGTGGTGACGCGGCCATTTGCCTTTGAAGGCCGCAAGCGCATGGCGGTGGCGGAGCTCGGCATCCAAAACCTCAAGGATCGCGTCGACTCCCTGATCACCATTCCCAATGAGAAACTGCTCAGTGTTCTCGGCAAAACCACCAGCCTGCTCGATGCCTTCAAGGCCGCCAACGACGTTCTTCTCGGCGCCGTTCAGGGTATTGCCGACCTGATTATTCGCCCCGGCATGATCAACGTCGACTTTGCCGACGTCAGAACCGTGATGTCGGAAATGGGCATGGCGATGATGGGTTCCGGTGTCGCCTCCGGCGAAGACCGCGCCCGCATTGCCGCCGAAGCCGCCATCCACAGCCCGCTGCTGGAAGACATCAATCTCCAGGGCGCGCGCGGTATTCTGGTGAGCATTACCGCGGGTATGGATCTGTCCCTGGGTGAGTTCTCCGATGTGGGCGAAACCATTGAAGAATTTGCTTCCAGCGACGCCAATGTCATTGTCGGTACGGTGCTTGATCCCGAAATGGGCGATCAGGTGCGGGTCACTGTGGTCGCCACTGGCTTGGGCAATCCGGCGGAAATGCGAGCTCCGATTCCCCAGCAGCGCAACGACCAGCCCCAGGTTACTCGTGGTGCTCAACCCGATTACCGCGGACTGGACAGACCGACCATTAATCGTCGGCCGTCGCCAGCTCCGGTTGAGGGCAACACGGCAAGAAAAGTTGACCAGCAGCACGACAAAGACATGGACTACCTGGATATTCCGGCCTTTCTGCGCCGCCAGGCAGACTAAAACTGTCGCTGCAAATGCACTGAAGCAGTTGTAATGTTTGCGGGCTTAGCCCCGTAGCTGCAACTGTCGGCCTCTCCCTGCCCGCGCACCCCCTCCGTGCGGGCAGGGCTTGCGCCCCTCTGTTTTTCCTGCCACCTCGCCACTGTTTTTTGTCACCGCCTCGCCCGGCTTGAGCGCACCAACCCACTTCGACGTTGCGATGGCAGTGTTTCCTTCGAGAGCTCGCTCAAATCCACCGATATCGGCGCGAAAATTCCGGCAACTGTTGAAATGTCATGTCCTAGTTTCTCGTCCGTCAGTGTGCTGGCGCACCGACGGCGGTGCGGACATCCGCTAATATGGATCTCAATCTTCACCGTTGATCGGCAATATCGCAGGATGGCGGAGCCCTTTAGAGGTCGTTATGGAAAAAGTCCAGGAACAGGAAAAAGTTGCCGCCAAGGTCAAAGCCCCTTCTGACAGCAGGCAGTTGAGATTTACCCCGGTAAACATTATCGAACCGCCTTTCAGTTGTCTTTCATTGATGACAGCAGTGCAGTCAGACGTAAACGGAAAACAGCATGTTCCACAGCCCGCCATGCCCTCCATGGAGCCGGGCAAAAAGTCCCAGGGGTACTTACGCAGAGGCAATAAAAAATCATGGGCATAGCAAGCGCGGATCAAATTAAAGCCCGGTGGAAGCGCCAGGTCGGTTACGCCAAAATTGCGTGGGCCAAGTTGACTGACGACGAATTACTGGAATCCGAAGGGCAAGTGGACAAGCTGGTCGGCCTGGTTCAGGAGCGTTATGCGATCACCCGCGATGAAGCCAGTCGGCGGGTGAGAAATTTTCTGGCAGCCCGTTGAGTGCTCCAGTTGATAGCCTGATACCACACCAAAATTTTTACCCGGAACAGTCACCTGATTGTTTCGTACATGGGAAGTTTTTACAGAGAATCGATATGAATACTTACAAAAAAATCAGCAATACAAGACAAGCCCGTAAACTGGCGCTGGCAACAGCCATTACCATGGCGCTGATCGGCGTCGGCAGTGGCGGCGCCATGGCCGAGGAAATGCCCCAGAACGAAAGGGAAGCCCGCCAGGAAAGTCAGATCTGGACAACCTATGCCCTCAGCCCTTATCTGCGAGCCCATGACATTGGCGTGGACGTGAACGACGGCAAGGCTGTTCTCACCGGCAAGGTCGACGAAGAGGTCAGCAAGGAGCTGGCCAAGCAGCTTGCCCTGGGGGTCGCGGGTATCAAGGACGTGGACAACCAGATCGTGGTTGTGGCCAATTACGTTGCACCCAAGCGTTCCGCCGATCGCAGTTATGGCGAGATAGTGGAGGATGCCTCCATCACTGCTGCAGTGAAATCAAAATTGCTGTGGAGCAAGCATGCTCAGGGGCTGTCCGCCAATGTGGAAACAAATTACGGCAAAGTCACCTTGCATGGCACCGCCAACAGCGCTGCGGCAAGGGAGCTGGCAGCCCTTTTGGCATTGAACACGCCCGGTGTGGTGTCGGTGGACAACAAGCTGCTGGTTGATGAAACAAAATCCACAGTGAGCGAAACCGTCAAGCAAAAGTCCGACGAAGCAGGTCAGACATTCTCGGATGGCTGGATCACCACCAAGGTGAAATCCACCCTGATGTATTCAAGCAATGTGAACAGCTCCAATATTGCAGTTACTACCACAGACGGCGTAGTCACTCTTAGCGGCAAGGTCAATAGCGGTGCCGAACACGCTCTGGCGGTTGAACTTGCCAACAATGTCAGCGGCGTAGTTCGTGTCGAAGACAAAAACCTCAGTCATTTATAAGTGATGGCTTATTGTTGATCTGGCATTGCTCGCCAGATAAAAATATCGCTCGGCCATTGCGGTGGTTTCGGGCGATTTACCAGGATCTACAGAATCGGGAACATTAATGGCTTTTTGGTGCCGGGAAAGGGAAGGGCAGCAGCCGATCCGTTTCCGTTTTGACCACCCCATAGCACTCGCAACTGAGCTGCTCAAGTTTTGGTCGATCCAGTACGGTGATGTGACCCCGGTTGTATTCGATGACGCCCAGCTTCTGTAATTTTCCCGCCGCCTCGGTAACGCCCTCGCGGCGCACACCCAGCATATTGGCGATAAGTTCCTGGGTCATGGTCAACTGATTAGCGGGCAGCCGGTCGAGGGATAACAGCAGCCAGCGGCACAGTTGCTGGTCGATGGAATGGTGGCGGTTGCACACGGCAGTCTGAGACATCTGGGTGATGAGAGACTGGGTGTAGCGCAGCATCAGTACCAGCAGTTCTCCGTGGCGATTGAATTCGTCCTTTAGCCTTTGCCCTGGTAGCCGGTAGGCGGTGCCCGCGCTCTGCACGATTGCCCGGCTGGGTGTGCTTTCGCCGCCCATAAAAAGTGAAACTCCCACAATGCCCTCATTGCCCACCACGGAGATTTCCGCCGATGCGCCACTTTCCATGACATACAGCAGGGAAACTATGGAGTCGGTGGGGAAATAGACATGACGCAATTTATCTCCGGATTCATACATAACCTTGCCAAGGGGCATGGGGATTTCTTCCAGATAGGGAAATATCCGTGCCTGCACATCCGCTGACAAAACGCCCAGAAGATGGTTCTGGATCGGCGATGGTGTCACTGAGGTGGGCTGAGAAGTTGTGATTGCCTGTCGCTCCTGTAGTGGCGCCTCTACAGGAGCCAGTATACCCTCTGTGGAAGGCTATGGGAGCGATGGCGTACCAACACAGGAAAAAAAGTTTCCTTCCTTTATCCCAGGCACTGGCTCCGCTTGTGTTACACGGCGTACGGAGAGGCTCTTGCCGGGGAGTGTCATTCTCCCTTATGCCAATTCATTGTTGCCGGGTTAATAACTGACATCGTCGGTGCGAACCATAAAATGTTTGAGGGTGTTGGGTCCGAAGGCGGTGCTGATGGCAACATCGGCGGCGTCGCGACCCCGTGCTATGAGGATGCGGCCGATACGCGGTATGTTGTTGCGCGGGTCGAAGGTGTACCAGTGGCCATCGAGATAAGCCTCGAACCAGCCGGCGAAATCCATCTCGCCGTAGGGTGGGGGAATGCCCATGTCTCCCAGGTAGCCGGTACAGTAGCGGGCGGGGATGTTCATGCAGCGGCACAAGGCAATGGCCAGGTGGGCATAGTCACGGCACACCCCTTCGCGTTCGTTGAAAACTTCCCATGCGGTCTTGGTGTGCCGGGCATGTTGGTAACCGAAGGCAATATGGCCATGGACATAGTCACAAATGGCCTGCACCCGCGCCCAGCCAGTGGCATTATTGCCAAACAGTTGCCAGGCGATGTTCAGAAGGGGATCGGTCTCGCAGTAGCGGCTGCCGAGAAGATAAAGCAGGGTGTCATCCGGAAGTTGCTCCACGGGCGTTTGCCGTGCCTCAGGAGCCACAACATCGCACATGCCAGAATCACGGATAACCGCATCCGTGGATAATTTCAGCAGGCCCTGGGGGGCGACAATGCGGTAGCAATGGTTGCCGTAGCTGTCGTGATAGGTAGTCGTGGCTACGGGTGGGTCGCTGATCATGCGGTCGGGAACGAGAAAGTCGTTGACCCGGCTGCGATGCACGTTAAGGGTGAGAATCATCGGTGTGAGCTGGGGACAGTCATAGATGAGTTCGTAGCCAAGACGGATTTTCATGGTGCTGCTCCTGCGAAAGGGTAATATTCATGTGCTTTGGTTTGCCAGAGCCAACTGCAGGGAACGGGCAAGTTCTTGCTGCAGAGCAGCCCATCGTCGCCCGGAACCGGTGACAAATTTCTGGTTGATTTCCACCTCAATACCCAGATACGCCTCGGGCGGCCACTGTTTTCGGAGCCTGGAGGTCAGGCCATCGTTGCGACCTTCATAGGGGTAATTGCGGCGAACCTGAATGTCGGGGGCGATAAGCTTGAGCGCCGCTTTCCAGCGGCCGCAAAGCACCTTCTCCCCGGCACGGGTGGGGTTATAGAGCAAACCGATATCGGCGCTGCGCACCACTGCGTTGAGCTCCGGAGTGAAACTGTGGCAGGAGATGTGTACCACCTGACGTCGCTCGGCAATTCCCTGGCTCACCATGCGCTCTGCTGCGCGCCAATAGGGTAGGTAATGGCGTTCCACAATGCCCTGTCGGATCGGTTCGGGCAAGCTGCGAATTACGTGAGAATGGAGACGAGGGTGGCTGATGGAGCGGTTCAGATCCACCAGCAGGCGGCTGACGGTGGCGCTAAGCAGCGGTGCCTCGAAAGCCTTGGCGAACCCTCGCGCCAGAACCAGGGCTCCGGGGTCAAAGCCGCGATGACTTTTCAGCAATTCGGAGCAGGAGAGAAACAAGTGCCGATACTGTTCAGGAATACGGTTTCCGCCGTGCTCACAGGTGATGATCATGGCGCTGTGAGTGGATTCCGTCATCGCTTCGAGCCTCCTGCCGTGCGTTGCGCAAATTGTTGTGAGTAATATCTGTTGCCGCTGCCCGTGACCAGTGTCATGAAAACAGTCGCCTGTAGTCATCGGAAATACTCTGATAGCACTCGCAGGATACGGCTTCCAGTCCCTGGCGGTTGAGAATGGTGATTTCTCCGCGGCTGTAGCGAATGATTTTTTTCTTTTGCAGAATGCCCGCAGCGATAGTGACTCCGCCGCGCTGGACGCCCAGCATGTTGGCAAGAAACTGGTGGGTGAGATGGAAATGGTTGCTGTGGATGCGGTCGTGAGCCATCAGCAGGCAACGAGCCAGTCGCGGGCCAAGGTTGTGGAACCGCGAGCACCCCGCCGTTTGTGACAGCTGCAACATCACCACATAAAGATACCGATTGAGAATACGCCGGGCAGTGGGGCAGCTTTTCAATATTTCCAGGAGATGGGGAGCCTGCATGCGCAGTGCAGTTCCGGCGCCCTGCACCAGGCCGCGCTGGGGTGCGCTGCCCACGCCCAGAACCAGAGTTACCCCCAGCATGCCTTCGTTGCCAATGAGTTCGGTTTCCAGGGGTTCATGACCGACAAGGATTTTGACCAGGGAAATTATTCCGGTGACCGGAAAATACACAGATTTGAACGGTTCTCCAGCTTCGCAGAGGATGTCACCGACAACCAGTTCCACCGCCTCGCACTGAGTCGTGATTCTGGTGCGCTCCTTCTGGGGCAGCCTGGCGATCAGGCGATTGACCGCGGTCAGCGGAACCAGGGGCGTTTGGGCATTTGCCTGTGGCATCAACCGAACTCTCCTTCAGCATAATTCTTCCAGGCATGGGGCGGAGCGGTGCTGTAGCCTTCCGACTACAGAGTATGGTTGCAAGTGCCATGGTCTATCTGTTCGTTAACCCACTAAACCCTGTTGCGGGGGAGTGGTACTTCGCGTCGGTTGGTTACCCCCTATTCCCCGAAAAAGCATTTATTTCCCCACTATGCGTTCCATCGAACGGATGGCGATATTGCTCTGAGATATTGTCTGATATTGGCGCCGGCTCGGTGCCTGTCAGTTTTTTTAATCAGGCCATGAAAATGTACACCCAATATGCTCAATGGTTACCGGTCTCGTTCATCGCGCTGTGGTTGCTTGCGGCTAGCTCTGGAGCGAGCGGTCACGAGGTGGCGAAGCACCAAATTGAAGCGGGGCAGAAAGTGGAGATCGCCAGGATTCTCGCGCGCAGCGACTTTCTCTACGGCAATGAGATCAGAATTGCTGTGTATGAGGGCAACGTCACCCTGCTAGGCAAAGTTGAGACCGCGGTCAATCGGGATTTGGCGAAACAGATTGCCCTTGGCGTCGATGGCATCAATTCTGTGGATAACCGCATTGTGGTGGACGCCGCTTATCGTTCACCCCAACTTGCTTCCCAAAGAAGCTACACCGAGATGGCAGCGCAAATGAAATCCGCCGCCGAAAATGAAGCTATGCTGGAAGTACAGAGAGACATTGGCGCTACTGACAACAGCGAGCAAAACGGATGGAGTGCGGACACCTGGGTTACCCTCAGGGTGAAATTTGCGTTCCTCTATTCCGCCACCATTGACAGTGGAAATATTTCCGTCAGTACCAACAACGGCATCGTCACCCTCAATGGCCGCGCCGCCAGTGGCGCCGAGAGAGCGCTGGCCATAGAGCAGGCCGGCAACGTGCGTGGTGTCAAAGCTGTGGATGCGGCCGCCTTCAAAGCCGACAGCGAAGACAGTCTCGCTGCCAGTTGATTCCGCAGACAATGTTCCCGCAGCCAAAACAATTTCTGCAGCACAGGTGTTTGAAAATGAAAATTAATGCCAGAACTATCGTCGCATGTTGTCTGGGGCTGTCATTGCTGAATCTCGGCGGCTGCGAAACCACCACCTCCGGCAGCGATGTGGGTGCTGATCGATCCCAGCTCCTGCTGGTTTCGTCGGCGCAGCTTGACCAGATGGCGGTAGAGGCCTATTTCAAGCTGAAAGCAGATTCAACCGCCAGGGGCGTGTTGAATAAAGACCAGGCCATGCTCAAACGGGTGCGCGCGGTGTCCAGTCGCCTTCAGGGTCAAACCGGTGTGTTCCGCAGGGATGCGCCCGGCTGGCAGTGGGAGGTCAACGTCATTAAAAGTAATGAACTCAACGCCTTCTGCATGCCCGGCGGCAAGATCATGGTGTATTCGGGGCTGATCACCAAGCTCAATATGACTGACAGCGAGCTGGCTGTGGTGCTCGGCCACGAAATTGCCCACGCCCTGCGGGAACATTCCCGCGAACAGGTTTCCCAGGCTATGGCCGCCCAGACGGCAATAGGGGTTGGCGCCACGGTGCTTGGTATCGGTGATGCCGGGGCGAATATGGCCGCCAGCGGTTACCGAGCGCTGATCGCCACCCGCTTCAGCCGCAGCCATGAATCCGAAGCGGATCGCATCGGTCTCGAACTCAGTGCTCGGGCAGGTTATGACCCCCGCGGCGGTATTACCCTGTGGCAGAAAATGATCAGCGCCAATCAGGGTGGCAGACCGCCGGAGTTCCTCAGCTCCCATCCCGCTGAAGCCAGCCGGGTTCGCGAGATTGAAAAGTTGTTGCCCACCGTGATGCCGCTTTATAAAGCAGCTATCCGCGACTGAGGCGTGAAAATTCCCTGAACAGTAAACCGGAGTAACACCATGTCTTTTGCAATGTACATTGTTGGCGTTGTGATTTTTATTAGCGGATTGATTTATGGTGCTGTGCTGCTGGAAATTCCAAACCAGTGGATTGCCGTCGGCACTTTTATCATGCTGGGACTGTCGATTTTGAGCGGTGTGAAAATTACTCGCCAGAAAGATCCCCCGGCCTGAGGGTATTTCAAGAAAGCTGCATCACTGTCCTACGGTTATTTGCCAAATCCCGCAATCAGTCAGGTACCCTGATAGCTTTTAGCTTTTAGCTTTTAGCTTTTAGCTTTTAGCTTTTAGCTTTTAGCTTTTAGCTTTTAGCTTTTAGCTTTTAGCTTTTAGCTTTTAGCTTTTAGCTTTTAGCTAACATCTCCCGCGCTTTATGAATAACAGAAACTTTTACATCCTGTGTGTGCCATCGCACAGACCATGAAGGCGCCGATGGCGCAATCTGCCTGTATACAAAGCACAAATCTAAATTTGCCGGAGATAAGAAAATGCTTGAAACCATCATTGTGTTATTGGTGATTCTTTGGGTTCTGGGTCTGGTTTCTTCGACCACGATGGGTGGATTTATTCACATACTCATTGTTATCGCGGTAGTGGTTCTGCTGGTGCGAGTTATTCGCGGCAGGGGAATTTGAACTTCAACATAAATACGATTTAGAGGAAGGAAAAATAAATGGACGTGCAAAGAATTGCCGCAATCGTACTGATAGTGATGGGTGCTCTGGGTCTTGCCTACGGTGGATTCAGTTTTACAAAAGATACCCATGATCTGGATATGGGACCCCTGCAGATATCTGTCGATGAAAAAGAATATGTCAATGTGCCGATGTGGGCTGGTGTTGGCGCCATGGTGCTTGGCGGGGTTCTTCTGGTGTGGCGAAAAAAATGATTGCCATGGACAGCATTGCCATGGAAAAAGAAGCAGCATTAGGGACAACAAAACGTTTTCCTAGAAGCAATACAACAGAGCCTGCATTAATGGTGGCGATTCCAATGAGGAATATCAAAATGATTCGCAAATTACAGATACTGAAAACAGCAAAATACCCTGGCCAGTCACTGGCCTTGGTAACCGCGATGGCGGGGCTGCTTGTCTTGGGTGGTTGCGCCTCGGCGCCCGTGGCTCCCACAGCGTCCCTTCAGGCCGCTGAACAGGCTATAAGTAGTGCAGAGCAGGCACGGGTTGCGGATTACGCCTCCCTGGAGCTGAGCCGAGCACGGGACAAACTCGCCGCCGCCAAGGCTGCGGTGCAGACGGAAGAAATGATGCTGGCGAAACGGCTTGCCGACGAATCCCTGGTGGACGCCCAACTCGCCACCGCCAAGGCCGGTGAAATCAAGGCCAAAAAAGTCAATGTGGATATGCAGGAAAGCACCAGCGTATTGAAGCAGGAAATGGATCGCAACACAGGAACACAACAATGAAAACCCAAGGCCATAATTTGAAACTGGCGATTGCCGCCGTCGTGGCATCAATGATGCTCACCGCCTGCGCCCCTTTATCTGCGCCGGAAGGTTCCGCCAACGTGCGCAATAAACTCACCCGCCTTCAGGCAGACCAGGATCTGGCCAGCCGCGCCCCGGTGGCGATCAAGGAAGCAGAGATGGCCGTGCGCGCCGCCGAGGTTCCTGAAAAGGACAAGAAACTGGCTCAGCATCGAGTCTATATAGCCGACCAGAAAGTGGATATTGCCGCCGCCAGGGCGCAGGGCCGGCTTTACGAAGACCAGCGTGTAGGACTTGCCAAGGCAAGCGAAAGTGCCCGTCTCGCATCCCGCACACGGGAAGCGGACATGGCTCATATGGACGCCAACATCGCCCGCGATGACGCTGCTAGTGCTCGCGATGATGCCGATGCCGCCCGCGATGCTGCGGAAGTGACAAGGCTGCAGAACGAAGCACTGAAGCGTGAACTTGCTGAACTCAATGCACGGGAAACTGACCGGGGCATAGTGTTAACTCTGGGAGATGTTCTCTTTGCCACCGGCCGCGCCGAGCTCAATGGCGGCGCCATCAGCAACCTGGCCAAGCTTGCGGCATTCTTTAACCAGTACCCCGACCGCACAGCGGCAATAGAAGGCCATACCGACAACGTGGGTAGTGAGAGCGCGAACTTCAGCCTCTCCCAGCGTCGCGCCGATGCGGTCAGGAACTATCTGGCGAACCAGGGCATTGCAGCCAATCGCATGACCTCGGCGGGCATGGGTGAAGGCGTTCCCGTGGCGGGCAATGATACAGATACGGGTCGGCAGCAGAACCGCCGGGTCGAGGTGATTATCGTCAATCCCAGCTAGTTTTCACAGGTATTGGATTGAGAAGCAGGAAACAGTCATTCAGGTAGGATTTAGGCCAGGTTACTGACCGTGGTCTGTTGTATACCGAGCCCCACGCAGTTGTCTTGCGTGGGTTTTTTTGTCTGTCTGATTGGTGGGCTAGCGATCAATTCCTGGGTGATAACCAGACCCTGCGCACGCTGACGCGGATGAATTCCGTGGCATCAGTTCAAGTTCAAGACGGTTCAGTGTGCTGTTGCTCGCCGCCAATTATCCCTAAGCAATGGACGGGCGCCGGTCACATCCTGGTCGTTGCTGAGCATGGCCCTGGGTCTGACATAACATCACTTTGCCAGTTGTGGGCACCTTTTATTCATCGGCGCTGGTGCCATTGCTGACTTCTCGAGTTTCCCCAAAGGCTGTTTCCCGCAACTCGATGTGGAAAATAAATCAATCAATCTGTGTACGCTGTCGAACAGTCACTGACGCTGTCTGTGGTTATTATTCGAAATGTAAGGCGACTTTGATTTTAACAATCCTGCGACCTCGCCAGAACCATCAGTGATGGCGAATACCAGACAGCAACAGAATACTTCTTGACCAAACACAAAACGAGCCACTGCGAATTCATGCAGGCTCTTGAATCAGGCAGAGAATGCCAAGGTGAATACTGTGCAGAAAACTTTCGTACCCCTATCACCGTTGAGATTAGCGCCACTGACATTGGTGCTACTGACATTGAGTGCGGGGGTGTTTGCCGCACAACCGCCCAGCGCCGGTGGCCAGATTCAGCAGATTCCACCGTCGCCAACGCTGGAAAAAATTGCTCCGGCAATTGACGTTCAGCACGGACAGGTACCGGCCACTGCCGCGTCAAATGCGGCGAGGATTGAGGTCAATTCCCTCAGATTCACCGGGCAGAGCCTGTACTCCGAGGCGGAACTACTTGCCCTTACGGGCTTTACTCCCGGGGGACAATTCAATCTCGGTGAATTACAGATGATGGCCGCGCGCATTGCCGACTTTTATCACGCCAATGGCTATGTTGTCGCCCAGGCCTATCTGCCGGCACAGACCATTGAGGATGGCGCAGTAACCATTGCGGTGGTCGAAGGCCGTTACGGCGATATCACCCTGCGCAACCAGACCAATCTCTCCAGCGGGCTGGCTAACGGATTACTCGGCGGCCTCAACCGCGACGGTGTGATCGACCGCAAACCGCTGGAAAACCGCCTGTTGCTGCTTTCCGATCTTCCCGGTGTCAACGTCAAGTCGACGCTGGTGCCCGGCGCCTCGGTGGGTGCTGCGGATCTGATCGTGGATGTTACTCCGGGACGACGAATAACCGGCAGTATCGACGCCGACAACGCGGGCAACCATTACACCGGCGAGTATCGTCTGGGTGGCACCCTGCATGTTAATAATCTGGCAGGTCTGGGGGATGTGGCGACATTTCGCGTGCTGAGTAGCTTTGACGGCCTCGATTATGGCCGCGCCGCCTACCAGTTGCAGCTCGGCAGAGCCACAGCCGGAGTTGCCTACAGCCGCCTTGAATATGAACTGGGCAAGGAATTTGCCGGTCTTGGTGCCGAGGGCACTGCGGATATTGCCAGTGTTTTTGCCAGCTACCCGCTGATACGCTCGCGTCAGACCAACCTCTACGCCCAGCTTGGCTACGACTACAAAACCTTCGAAGACCGCTTTAATTTTGTCCCGATGGTAACCGAAAAAAATGCCAAGGTTGTGATGGCAAGTTTGCACGGCAACCACCGCGATGAACTGGGAGCGGGTGGCCTCAGTGCGGCGTCACTGACCTGGTACAGCGGCGAAATCGATATAGAAACGGACTCGGTGCGCGCAGTGGATGCGCTGACCGCGGGCAGTCATGGTCATTACGACAAGCTGGGCATCAATCTCATGCGGGTGCAGCAGCTCAACGATATTGTGTCGCTGTATGGCTCGGTCAGCGGCCAGTGGGCGTCTGAAAATCTCGATATATCAGAAAAGATGTCCCTCGGCGGCATGTACGGTGTGCGCGCCTATCCCCAGGGTGAAGCCTTTGCGGATGAAGGCTACCTGGCAACCTTGGAAGCCAGGGTGTTGTTGCCAGCCCTGTCTGAACGGCTGCCGGGACAGGTTCACCTGATTGGCTTTGCCGATAGCGGCACGGTACGAATCAATCACGACCCCTGGGATAACGCGGACAACCACAGAACCCTCAGCGGCGCCGGGGTTGGCGTCAACTGGATCGAGTACAACAATTTTTCGGTCAAGGCCTATTACGCCCACAAACTGGGCAACGAAAAGGCAACGTCGGCACCGGATTCCAGTGGCCAATTCTGGGTACAGCTGGTCAAGTATTTTTGATCGCTCCCTTTCGATACATCGGCAAAACAGGCTTGCCAAAGCCTGCCATAGATCAGGAATAACGTATGAACAGGATTTATAAGTCAGTTTGGAACCAGGCTCTGGGCACTTTTGTAGCTGTCTGTGAGTTTGCCAAAAGCGGCGGCAAAAAAATGTCGGGCGGCAACAACAAAAGCGCGGCCGGGGGAGCCATTGTTGCGCTCAAATCCTTGGCGGTGTCCATTCTACTGGCATCCGGGTTCAATGCCTGGGCCTTGCCAGCGGGGGGCACAGTATCCGTCGGCAACGCAACGATTGACTCAGGCGCAGGTGCCCTGACTATTACCCAGACCAGCCAGAATGTTGCCATCAACTGGCAGGCATTCAATATTGCCAACGGCGAAGCGGTTAATTTTCTGCAACCTGGCAGCAGTGCCATTGCCCTCAATCGGGTATTGGGTTCCGATCCCTCCAGTATACTGGGCAGTCTCTCCGCCAATGGCCGGGTATTTTTGGTGAATCCCAACGGTGTGCTCTTTGGTTCTGGCGCATCGGTCAATGTCGGCGGCCTCGTAGCCTCCACCCTGGCCATCAGCGACAGCGATTTTGTCGCAGGCCTGCACCATTTTGCCGGTGCCGGTGAGGGCAGCATCATCAATCAGGGAGTGATCCGGGCGGATGGCGGCTCGGTAGCACTACTCGGTGCCAACGTCAGCAACCAGGGCGTTATCCAGGCTGCTCTGGGGACAGTGGCGCTGGCGGCGGGCAATGCCATCACCCTGGATGTTGCCGGTGACGGACTGCTCAATGTGGCAGTCAACGAAGGGGCGGTCGATGCCCTGGTGCACAATGGCGGCATGATTCAGGCCGATGGCGGCAGTGTGGTGATGACGGCTCACTCTGCCAGCGCACTATTGCAAACCGTGGTCAACAATACCGGGGTGATTCGCGCCCGCAGTATTGAAAACCACAATGGCGTCATTACATTGGCGGGGAATATAGCGAGTGGCACGGTCAGTATCTCAGGTAGCCTCGATGTATCCGGGGTTGATGACGGGCAAGCCGGCGGTAGTGTGACGGCAACCGGTTATCAAGTGGGTCTGTTTGATGCGGATATTGACGCCGTCGGCACTGCCGGCGGTGGCACTGTGCTGATTGGCGGTGGCTACCAGGGCAATAATCCCGCGGTACAAAATGCCAGCGCCACCTACATGAGCGCCGACAGCACCATCAATGCCGATGCCATCGCCAGTGGTGACGGCGGCACTGTGGTGCTGTGGGCCGACGGCTCAACCCGCGCCTATGGCATCATCTCGGCACGCGGTGGCGATCAGTCCGGCAACGGTGGCCTCATTGAAACTTCCGGCCGCTCGCTGGATGTCGCTGGCATCGGTATCAATGCCAGCGCCCCAAACGGCTCCACCGGCATGTGGTTGCTTGATCCCGCCGATGTCACCATTTCCAGCGCGGCATCCTCGGGCGTGACAGAAACCGGCAATGTATTCGCACCCAATTCCGGTGTCAACAGCGCCAATGTCAATGTCAGCGATCTGGTGACTGCCCTGGGTGGCGCCAATATCACGGTTACCACCACCAATAGCGGTGCCAGCGGTACCGGCAACGGCGATATCGACGTCAACGATGCCGTTACCTGGACGGGAACCACCACGCTCACCCTCAATGCCGACCGCGATGTGAACATCAATGCAGCAGTGACCGGCACCGATGGCAGTCTGGTGGCAAACGCCTTGCGCGATATCAACGTCAATGCGGCCATTACCACCACCACCGGCGCCCTCACCTTCAATGCGGCGAACGATGTCTCCCTGGTTGCGGCGACAACCATCACCACCGGCAACCTGACGGCGATTGCCGGGCAGAATGTCAATGTAGGTGCCGATGTGACGGTAACTACCGGCGACCTCATACTCATTGCCGACAACAATGGTACCGGACCTGGCGCCATTACTGGCGGCACTGTGTCGATTACCTGCGGCAGTAACTGCATAACCATCGGCACCGGCGATCTGATGATTCGCTTCAATCCCGCAAGCTATGGCACCACCAATGCCGAGATTCTCGCCTATGGCGACAATCTTACCGGTGGCGGCGAGCTGGATGCGAAGGCCTGGGTATTCGGCCTGGGAGATGACAAGGTCTACGACGGCCTGCGGGACGCAACTGTCAGCGGTCTTGAACCCGATGTGACGGCCATGTTGCCCCCGATGACACTGAGTACGGTACGCAACGCGCTTTTCGATACCAAAAATGTCGGCACCGAAAAGCTGATTACTTTTGAAACAGACTTTACCAGCCCGGTTTTCGCACTCTTTGCCCCCTACGGTACAACCCCCGGCACCTATGTCACCAGGGCGGATATCACCCCGGCGCCGCTGGTGATCACCGCCGACGATGGCGAAAAGGTTTTTGGTGAGACATTTGTCCTGGAACCGACCGCGTTCACGTCGCAAGGACTGGTCAACAATGAAACTGTTGGTAGCGTCACCCTGGAAAGCGAGGGCGCGCCAGCCACTGCTGCTGTTGATAGCAGTCCTTACCCGATTACGCCAAGTGACGCGACGGGGGGCACATTCGATGCCGGCAACTATGAGATCGACTATGTTGAAGGAACCTTGCTGATCACCCCGGTTCCCGTTGATCCTGTCGATCCTGTCGATCCTGTCGATCCTGTCGATCCTGTCGATCCCGTAGATCCCGTAGATCCCGTAGATCCCGTGGATCCCGTAGATCCTGTCGATCCCGTCGATCCCGTGGATCCCGTAGATCCCGTCGATCCCGTGGATCCCGTAGATCCTGTCGATCCCGTGGATCCCGTAGATCCTGTGGATCCCGTTGATCCCGTAGATCCCGTAGATCCCGTAGATCCCGTTGATCCCGTAGATCCTGTCGATCCCGTAGATCCCGTAGATCCCGTGGATCCCGTGGATCCCGTGGATCCCGTAGATCCTGTCGATCCCGTCGATCCCGTCGATCCCGTCGATCCCGTGGATCCCGTAGATCCTGTCGATCCTGTGGATCCCGTTGATCCCGTAGATCCCGTAGATCCCGTTGATCCCGTTGATCCCGTAGATCCTGTCGATCCTGTCGATCCTGTCGATCCCGTAGATCCCGTAGATCCCGTAGATCCCGAACCGCCAGTATTGTTAGTGCCGAATCTGCCCACTGAGGCCATGCGGCCTGACACCACGGCGCTTGACCAAAACGGCGTGGATTTTGAGTGGCCACCCTTGCTCAAGCCCAATGATGTCGACTTGGTCGTGGTAGGTACAGGGAGCAATGTTCCCCCAGCGCAGTTGAGTCGTCTCAGCCTGCCGCCACCTGTTGAGCAGTCTAAGCCCTATACTCGGCCAGTGTATGCGCCAAGGCAGGATCGCAACTAAACCGCTGTTTTGCCTAAGGATGAACGCTGCTGCCAGGCTCCCGGAGTTCTGGCAGCAGCGTTTATAGCGTCTGGCTTTCTGAACGGTTCAATGACAATGATTGGCGCGCTATTCAATTGCCTGCAGTTTCTGCCCACGGTGAAAGAATCTGTGCCACGGGATTTATCCTTGTTTTGGAACTATTCTTCTTATTTATTCGGAGTCAAACGCTGTGAGATCAACCCCGTGAGAGCAGCAAAAGCCATTGCTTTGTGGCTGCTGATACTTGCTGCGGTGTTGCCGCAACTGGCGCTGGCAGAGATCGCCAGCAGACCGCCTGAACAAGTACCACTTGCACAGGCGCAGTCGGCCTTATCCATACAGCCGTCCAGGCGGGCAAACTTCAAAGATGAGCAGGTATCAGAGGCCGCGCGCGCTGCGGCAAATTGGATTATTGACTCCGGTGACAATCTTGGTATGCCGTTTATGCTGGTGGACAAGCAGCGGGCGCAAGTCCTGATGTTCGATGCCAATGGCCAGCTCAGCGGCACCTCATCAGCACTGCTTGGCCTGGCAGTGGGTGACGACTCGACACCAGGCATTGGCGAGCGGCCGTTGTCGAGTATTCGCCCGGAAGAGCGCACCACCCCTGCGGGTCGGTTTGTGGCGTCCCTCGGTCGCAATATCCATGGCAAGGAAATTCTCTGGGTGGATTATGAGGGCGCTCTTTCCCTGCACCCCGTTGTTACCAGCAACCCCAGGGAGCGTCGGGCGGAGCGTTTGGCCTCAGCCAATATCCACGACAAACGCATTTCCTACGGCTGTATCAATGTCCCCGCAGAGTTCTTCACGGCAGTTGTCGCCGAAACTTTCAAAAACACCGATGGCGTTGTCTATGTGTTACCTGAAACCCGGCCAAACCATGCAGTATTCGCTTCTTATTACGAGGTGGAGTAAGTGTCCAGGTAAATTGCCAGAGGTGAGTGCAGGAGTGTGAGGGCAAGCAAGGTGCGCGCTGTTGCCAGCAGCTAATGGTGGTAGTGAGCCGGGGAGTCTAAAGTGGCCGACCCCAGGCGACCCACTTCTTTTCTCACCACGGCGTAGCATTCACAGGCCATGGCTTCCAGTCCGGGACGATCAAGTACCGAAATGTGACCCCTGCGGTAGCTGATAAGGCCGGCGCGCTGCAAATTTCCCGCAGCCTCCGTAATGCCTTCCCGACGTACCCCCAGCATGCTGGCGATCAATTCCTGGGTGATGACCAGATCCTGGGAGCAGCTTCGATCCAGGGTCACCAATAACCAGCGACACAATTGCTGGATGATGGAGTGATGGCGATTACAAGCGCCGGTCTGGGTAATCTGGGTTATCAGCGCCTGGGTGTAGCGCAGCAGCACATTCCGCATCAGGCCGCCGCGATTGAATTCCTGCTTCAGGACACGGCTCTCCAGCCGGTAACTGTGGCCACCAATAGGCACGGTGGCGGAACTGGGGGTGGTATCTCCGCCCATGAACAGGGAGATACCGACCATGCCGTCATTGCCCACTGACGCAATTTCCGCAGAGGAACCCGATGCCATCACATAGTGCAGGGAGATGATGGCGCTGGTGGGAAAATAGACATGGTGCAAACGTTCGCCGGGTTGATAGATAACCTGACCCAGGCGCAATTGAACCAGTTCCAACTGCGGCGCCAGGCGTTCGAGGTCTTTGGCAGGCAGGGCGGCGAGAAGAAGGTTTTGACGCAGACCATGGGTTGATAACAGCACTGCTGGGCTGGAAAGCGTATTCATTGGCTTTTGGTAATCTCCACGCCGATACCGCGGTAACCGATGTAGCCACAGGCTCGGTTGAACATGGGCTCCCCACTCACTCGAAACTGCTGTTTGGAGCCATCGCTGTTGGTGCGGCTGAAGGTGAAGTCGAGAAAGGGCTGTCGCGCGTCAATGGTTTGCCGGAGCACTGCGCGCTCCGCCTCGTTCCAGCCCGTCATCCAGTCATCCCGCCGGGGCTCGCTGTCACCACTGAAAGGCTCGACGCGGATACCGAGCATCTCCAGCACTGGGCCGGAAACCTTGGTGAAATTGCCGTGCTCGTCCTGCTCCCAGTACCAGTCGGAGGACAGCTCGGTGAGGCTGCGATAGCGGGCTTCGCTTTCCCGCAACTCGGCGGTGCGTTCCTCTATTTTTTGTTCCAGGGTTGCGTTGTAGTTGTCCAGCTGTTTGTAGAGCAGCCTCACTTCCAGCATGTTGTGGATGCGGGTTTTGACTTCCACCAGATCAAAGGGCTTGCTGATGAAATCCTTTGCTCCGGCCTGCAATGCCCGCAATTTGTGCCCAGGCTGGGCAGTGAGCACAATCACTGGAAGGTAGGGGTCGGCAGCGTTGGTTTTGAGTCCTTCCATAACCTGAAAGCCATCCATGACGGGCATTTGGAGATCAAGCAGAATCAGGTCGTAGCCGTTTTTTCGATGCAGCGAGCACACCTCTTCCGGCTTCATGGTGGCGCTAACCCGGCGGTAGCCGGCCTCGGCCAGCAACTGCTCAAGGAGGCTGATATTAACTTCCTGGTCATCAACAATCAGGATGCTGGCGCCGAGAATATCGGGGGTGTGATTCATTATGGGTTTTCTCTTACTAGCGGGACGGACTCGCAATTACTGACGCTGTTTCTGAAAATTTCAGCACAGTGTCCAGGGCAGTCATAAACTCGTTGACTTTGATGGGTTTGGTGAGATAGAGGAAAAACCCCGCTGCCAGGCCTTTCTCTATATCTCTCGGGATGGCATTGGCGCTCAGGGCAACCACAGGAATATGCGATGTTGCCGGATCAGACTGGAGTATTTCCAGCGCCTGGATGCCGCTGATGCCGGGCAGATTGATATCCATGAGGATCATATTAGGCAGCGTGGCTCGCGCCATCTCGACACCACTGATGCCATCTTTCGCGCTCAACAGGCGAATATCTGGACGGCGAGCCATAAGATGCTCCACCAGCAGCAGGTTGGCTGGATTGTCCTCCACATGGAGTACCGTGCGCAACGGCACTGCGGCCTGTACCTGGATAGCGGGGAGTGTATTGAGCTCAGCCGCACTGAATGTCACCTGGGAAGCAGCCGTCAATTTGAGTTCGACCCAGAACATGCTGCCGACGCCGACGGTGCTTTCAACGCCAATTTCGCCGTGCATCAATTCCACCAGCTGCTTGCTCACCACCAGGCCGATACCGGTGCCTTCCTCAGCACCAGCCTCTTTCCCCAGCCGATTGAAGGGCTGGAACAGCTCTGATATTTTTTCCGCAGACAGACCGTCGCCGGTGTCCCTGATGCAGATGCGGATGCTTCCCGGTGGGTTTTCGCCGCTGCGTACTTCGCAGTAAACGCCAACCGCCCCCGGCATGGTGTTGTATTTGATGGCGTTGGACAGCAGGTTGATCAGAACCTGTTTTAACCGTGTTCGATCCGCCTTGACGTAGTAGGCTGTTTCAAAACGGGGAAAGGTCATGGTGATGCCTCGCGCTTGCGCCTGGGGCTCAATCATCGCATGGCATTCGAGCACCACCTCCGCCAGGGATACAGGCTCGATGGACAGGGGAAGCTTGCCAGACTCAATCAGAGCGAGATCGAGAATCTCGTTGATCAGTTCCAGCAGGTACCAGCCAGCCTTGAGAATCTGGTCGATACTGCGTTTCTGGGATGAACTGGGTGGTGGTGACGCGGATTCCATCAACTGGGCAAAGCCGAGAATGGCGCTGAGGGGGGTGCGCAACTCGTGGCTCATGCTGGAGAGGAAATCGGATTTTGCGTGGCTGGCTCGCTCCGCTTCGATCTTTGCCCGTTGCAATTCCACCTCGGCTTTCTTGCGCACGGAATTATCGGTGCTGATGAGCAGGTAACCGATAATGTTGCCGTCATCATCCCGCAGCCCTGTGACTGACACGATGGCGGGAAAACGGCTGCCATCCTTGCGGATATGGGTCAGTTCATAAATGTCCTCGATCTCCCGGGAAGCCTTAAATGCCAGAGCCTGAAAGCCTGGTTCAATGGGGGTTGCCAGTTCAAGGCTCAGTGCCTGGGCGCGCAAAATCACTTCCTGGGGATCATGGATGTCGCTGGGGGTGATCTTGTTGACCACTTCTTCGGCCTTATAGCCAAGCATGCGCTCGGCGCCGACATTAAATAACTGAATAATGCCTTTTTCGTCGGTGGCGATAATTGAAAAATTACCGCTGGTGAGGATGGCTCTCTGGAGAGCCCCGGTTTTCAGCAACGCTTCCCGATGCAGTTTTTCAACGGCGCCATCAATGGCGTTGACGAGATTGCTCTTTTGCTGATTGATAGTGATCTCCGTGCAATGTGGGTAACAATAGCAATAGGGGTAACAATATGGGGTGTATCCTCAGGGAGAGCTGAAGGATACGCTGAACCTGAAGACAATTCCCACTGAGTCTCCCACCCTTGCCGACAGTCCTCTGTGCGGTAGGACACATAGGGGGCAGCGCAATGGGCAAAACCTGAATCCGGCAACCTCGAAACGCCAACCCGCCGTCCCCGCTGGAGAGCATTCGACAAAGAGGGCACTTTTGACCTTAAGAACACCTCTATTTATTGGGAGCAGCCACTGGCGGTTTCCCCCGCATGCGCTTCAATTCCGGCTCTGGTTTTTGCCAGCACGGCTCTGAGCTTGTTGGCATCCGCCATGGCTTGGGCGCGGCTGATTTCCGCCAGCGCCTGGGTCGAACATCCCTGTTCATGGAGCACATGAGCCAGATTATTGCTGGCGACGGCGGAGGGCGCCAGTTGCAGGGCGCGGCGCAAGGCAGTCTCTGCTCCCGCCAGATCTTTGAGGCCGTAGCGGGCATTTGCCAGTGCCTGCCAGGCCAGGGGCTGTTGCGGCCAACGGCTGGTTGCAACTTCATAGGCTTGCGCTGCGAGTTTGGCTTGGTTCAGCTCCTCAAAGGCGCTCGCGGCCAGCAGCCAGTTGTTAACCTGGGCTGTTGCTGGTGGTTTGTGCGGCGATACTGCAACCAGCGCCCAGTTGTTGGCTCGCGCCCAGGTGGCCTGAAAGCGGACACGGTTCATGGCCAGGCGCTCCCTGGTGCCGGATCGCAAAAGCAGAGAGTCGGAGTCTGCGTCATAACCGATCACCACGGCGTAATGCCATCTCGGCATCATTCGCAACCCCAGATTTTGCATGACCAGCACAGGTGTGCCGGAGGCGACTTCCGCGAGCAAATTGTCAAAAATGGGTTGTATTACATAGGGAACGCGGCCGTGGCGGCGGGTTGCCGCCACGATTTCCGCTTGCAGGCTGCCCTTTCTGCCGGGCAGATAGATATAGGGCGTCAGCGCCTCGGGGGTTACCGCTGCGCCGTCCGCCACCAGCACCGTCGCCAGTGCTGCCGGGCCGCACTGGTATTCGGCCTGGGGGAAGAAAGGCGTGGCGCCGAGTTCGATACTCGCCACAGGAAGGCTATATTCCCGAATGGAAGATCCATTGGCGCAGCCCTCAAGCCCAACAATCAGGCTCAGGGCAAGCATGGCGAGCAGTAGTTTCAGACTTTAGATGAAATGTTGGTAATGCCGAGGATTTCCAGCAAAAGCACAATCACCAGCACCGCCACGACAACGCCAAGGGCACCGCTGCCCGCAGGCATATTCTGGATGTTGAGCGCCAGTTGTTGAAGCTGGCTGTCGGTCATGCCAGCCACGCGCTCGGCGGCCAGTGCGGGATCAACGCCAAGGGATTCCATCTGGTTGCGCACTTCTTCCCGAGCTATAAAGGTTTCCACCAGTTCCATCTGAAGGCTGCGCTCTTCACTGGCGAGGAGCTGGGTGGTGTTGACCATCTCGGCCTGGAGGGTAATGGGTGCGACAACAATGGCCGCAGACAGTATACAGGTACTCAAAAATCTGATTTTCATAGGGTTGTTCCCGTCGAATGACACTGGAAATGGAAAAGCAACACTGCTTTCCCATCGTTTGTTCAGTATCGAACTATGGGTGACTTGCGTCGCGCCATCTGTGCGGTAGAGAACATATGGCGCGAGGGGGTGTGCAGATAATTTCACGTCAGCAGTAAAAGGTATGCAGGTTGCGGAGACTGCCACAGGGTTGTGTGCGCCAGCGTACAGAGGCATTGCCGGGTAACGAATACTGTTGGCCTGAAGTGGGCGTCAGCGCTTGCTGCCACCATAATAATTCCCTGGAGACAGATCATGGGTATAGGCGCAATTTTGCTGATTATTGTTGTGTTGCTGCTTGGCGTAATTCCCACCCGCCCTTTCACTGCCCTGATGCACGGCTTTGCCGCACTCTGTCTGCTGCTTGCCGCCGGTTGCGCGACCCTGCCGCAGGCGAGAAGTGGGCAGGGCGCACCAGGTTCCGGATCGGTGAGTTTCAACAATGCGGATGGCGCCGTATCAGCGGGGAAAAGTGCCGCCATTATCGATTACCTCAAGACCAGATCCGGCGACACCGATATCCTTGAAACACACCTGGCGGTGGAGCAATCCATCAATGCCGCCAGCCCCCTGGTGCTGGGCAACAAACTGATCCTGCTTGAGGATGGGCCGGCAACGTACGAGGCCATTATTACTGCCATTGATGCAGCCAAAGATAACATCAATGTGGAAACCTATATCTTTGCAGATGACGACATTGGCAGGAAGTTTGCCGATCTGTTACTGAAAAAACAGGCGCAAGGGGTGCAGGTCAATCTTGTTTACGACAGCGTCGGCTGCCTTGCTACGCCAGTGGCATTTTTTGACCGTCTGGAGGCCGCAGGTATCCGCGTGGTGGAATTCAATCCGGTAAATCCCCTGGCGAAAAACAGCAAAACCTGGCTCGTTAATAACCGGGATCACCGCAAGCTGATTGTGGTGGATGGCCGCACGGCATTTCTCGGCGGCATCAATATCAGCGAGGTTTATTCCAGCAGTCCCTTCACTCGGGCAGTGAAAAAAAGCGGCAAAGCCTCCATGGGCTGGCGCGATACCCATCTTCAGCTGGAAGGGCCGGTGGTGGCGGAATTCCAAGCGTTGTTTATGAATACCTGGGCTCGGCAAACAGGAAAACACCTGGGAGACAGGAACTACTTTCCAGTCCTTGAGAGAGAGGGGGGCGAGATTGTCCGCGCCATTGGCAGCGCATCCGATGAGCCCCACAGCCTGATTTATCTCACTCTGTTGTCGGCCATCGCCAGCGCTCGACAAACCATCCATATCACCAACGCCTATTTTGTGCCGGATCCCCAATTGCTGGCGGCGCTGACGGATGCGGCTGGGCGGGGCGTGGAAGTTATTCTGGTGTTGCCAAGTCACACGGACTCCTGGGCCACATTCCATGCCGGGCGCTCCCATTACACCGAACTGTTGAAAGCTGGAGTGAAGATTTTTGAGCGCCGCGACGCGGTCATGCACTCGAAGACAGCCATCATCGACGGCGTCTGGTCCACCATCGGCTCAACCAACCTGGACTGGCGCAGCTTTCTCCACAATGACGAACTCAATGCCGTGATCCTGGGAGGCAATTTTGCACGGGAAATGACGGTGATGTTCGCCGGGGATCTGTCCCAGTCGAACGCCATCGGCCTTCGCCAATGGCAGCGGCGTTCACCTCTGCTGCGGATCAAGGAGCGGATAGCGAGGCTTGGTGAGTACTGGCTGTAGCAAGCGGCATGAATTTAAATGAGGCTTTAGCAGCCTATAGGTTCGATAGCGCACAGAGCGGCTGGCGGAAAAAGGCGATTCTTGCCCCTTGTCAAAAAGCTTTTGTCCTGCGCCTGGTGGAATCCTCTGCCTGAGCCGCAAAACCCAAACAAAGTCCCCACCAAGCAACTGAACTGGAGTAGCGAATGCACAAAACATACGATGACATGACTGGCGAGCAACTGATTGCCGATTTCAAGGTGGTCGTGGCCGATGCGGAGGCGTTGATTAAGGCAACCGCCAACCAGGGTGACGAAAAGCTGGCGGAAATTCGTACCAAAGCGGAGGAATCTCTCAAGGCTGCCAAGGCCAGAATGGCGGATATGCAGAAAGCGCTGGTTTTCAACACCCAGGAAGCTGCAAAAGCTACCGATGTCTACGTTCATGCCAACCCCTGGCAATCCATTGGTGTCGCGGCCGGGATCGGTCTGGTGGTCGGTTTTCTGGTGTGCCGACGCTAAAGTCATGACGAATGATACGCCCCGTCAAAGCAAGAGTCTGCTGGAATCTCTGACAATCCTGGCGGCGACTCTGGTGGCCGTTGCCCATACCCGCCTCGAGCTGTTTTTTGCAGACCTGGAAGAAGACCGCGAGCATTTCCTCGCCCAACTGATAACGGCCTTGGTCTCTCTGTTTTGCTTCGGTGTGGGCGTGGTACTGGCGACCATTCTTGTGGTGATGTTATTCTGGAACGAGCACCGGCTTCTGGTGCTGGCCATACTTACCGGCATTTTCCTGGCAACAGGGGGCGCGCTGTGGGCGAGGGTTCGTAACAACATGAAAAAAAGACCGCGTCTGTTTGCCGCCAGCCTTGCGGAGCTGGGCAAAGACCGGGAACAGCTTGTGTCGCGCCGGTGAACAACAAACTGTTAGTCATCGCCGAACGTCGTGACCGGCTGGTTACGCGAATTGCAACGCAAAGAACCCTCATTGGCGAGTGCATGGAACCCTGGCGGGTTCCCCTGGCTCGGGTTGATCAGGGGCTGGGCATTCTTCGTTATGTTCAGCGTCGTCCCGCCCTGGTCGTGGGGGCGGGGCTGCTGCTTCTGACCCTTCGCCCTTCCCTCAGGGGGGCATGGCTGGGGCGAGGTTGGCTAATCTGGCAGATGTGGCACAGGTTGCGAAGCGCGGGTCGTTCAGCCACGCCAGCACTTGGCGAACCCTGACAAAACTCGCGAAGTCGGCACCCCCTCCGTGCGGGCAGGGCTTGCGCCCCTCTGATTTTCCTGCCACCTCGCCGCTGTTTTTGCTACCAACGTAGGTTCTCTCTATTTTCAAGAACCTCCATTTTAGTCAGTATCATCCATCATCAACGCGGGGTTACCGCCAGCTGCGGTGGTATTGATAGTGACGGTTTTTTCGCTGACCAGCCGCATCAGCTGTGCCCTGCCCGGGGGTTCACAAATCATGGGCAGGATGGCTCCGCGCCGAGCCGCCAGGATGCGAGCCAGAGCAGTTCGCCACGAGCTGGCAGCTGAGAGGATGAGAGCCGCTGTGTCGGGAGCATCGACAACAACCCCGAGTTCTTCGGGGTGAGCTAGTACGGCCATCCTGTAGGGCGTTCCGGACAGTTTCATATTCGTCACAATCTGCTGACAATCCGCCACCACCGCCTGCAATGGCTGTGGAACCAGCATCAACACAGGGTTACCTGCTGCCAGCGCCGCAATCATTCCGCCAAGCCACTGCTGTAGTTCGTGTTGTAGTCCTTGTTGTTGTCCATTTTGTAGTCCGGCGGATTCCGTCAACAGGTTCAGAGTAACGCCGCGACTCTCCAGCAACAGGCGATTGCTCTCTCCAGTGGGACCCGGCATGACCGTTGCTTCGCCCATCAGCGTCACGGCTTGGTCGAGGACGTCGGTCATGGTCGCCAGCCACTGCGTCGATACCAGCCGCTGCTGGTGGAGGTCGTCGAGCACGGATCTAAGCCTGTCTCTGCGGATTGCGGCGGGAGTGGACTCCCAGACCGCTCCCGCCCCATGGAGATCGGCGACCAGGGTTGGCTGCGGGGTTGCCATCGGGAAAGCGGTGTTCACTGGCGAGGGCGAGGGCGAAGGTTGCCGAGCCGGAGCCGCCTCCTGGTGGCGCGGTGCCACCAGGTGTGGCAGGTAGTGGGGGCCACCGGCCTTGGGACCAGTACCCGACAGACCGCGACCACCAAATGGCTGTACCCCGACAACAGCGCCGATCATGTCGCGGTTGACGTAGACATTGCCCACCCTGACGCTGCGGGCGATGTGGTCTGCGCGCGCCGGGTTGCGTGTGTGGACTCCCAGGGTCAGGCCATAACCTGAGGCATTGATCTGTGCGATTACCTTGTCCAGATCTTCTGCCGGGTAGCGAATCACATGGATAACAGGGCCGAAAACCTCGTCCCGCAGCACCGCCAGGTTGCTGATTTCATAGAGTGTCGGGGAGAAAAAATAACCCTGGCCGCACTTCGGGGGCAGCTCGCAGCGGTGCAATAATTTCCCGTGCTTCTCCATGTAGTCCCCGTGTTCGTTGAGCCTGGCCAGCGCCCGGGCATCGATCAGGGGACCCACGTCGGTACTGGGCAGGGCAGGGTCGCCAATGCCAAGTTCAGCCATTGCCCCCTTCAGCATGTCGATCACTCGAGAGGCGATCTCCGCTTGCAGAAATAGAACCCGCAATGATGAACAGCGCTGTCCGGCGCTGTGAAAGCCGGAGCGTATGACATCGTCCACCACCTGCTCCGGCAACGCGCTGGAATCCACGATCATGGCATTCTGGCCACCGGTCTCCGCCACCAGTGGCAGCGGACTATCGGGGCGCTCGGCCAGCGCCCGGTTGAGCCACTGAGCCGTGGCGCAGGATCCGGTAAAAAGCACCCCCCGAATCCTCGGGTCTGGAACCAGCAGCTCGCCCACTGGCCGCCCCGGGGAGATCAACAGCTGCACCGCTCCCTTCGGCAGTCCGCACTGGTAAAGCATGGCCAGTGCGCGCCTGGCCAGCAGTGAAGTCTGCTCTGCGGGCTTTGCCACAACGGTGTTGCCCACGACCAGGGCGGCAATCATCTGGCCGACAAATATCGCCAGGGGAAAATTCCACGGGCTGATGCAAAGGAGAACACCCCGCGGCCGATAAGTGCCTGAAGTCAATAACTGCTCTGCCTGCTGAGCGTAGTAGCGACAGAAGTCCACCGCCTCGCGAACCTCGGCAATGCTGTCGGCCAGGGTCTTGCCAGCCTCCCTGACACAGAGCGACAGCAACTCGTCACGGTGTTCTTCGAGGGTGTCCGCGAAACGGTTAATCAGGCGCGCCCGCTCTGCCACGGGCCAGTGGCACCAATTGCCCAACGCTGCCGAGGCCGCCTGGACGGCCACCTTTATATCTGCGTCGCTCGCATAGCTCTGGTGGCTACCCACCTGCTCGCTGAGGTTGGCGGGATTGAGCACGGCAATGCTCCCTGGGCAGGTCGTCGCATTCCCTTGATTGCGGTAGCGAGCCACGGCCAGCTGCAGCTCCGCGACCACCCGCGGGTCACTGAGATCAGCGCCCCGGGCATTGCGCCGACCGCAGCCATACAAATCTTTGGGCAGAACAATGGTGGCACTGCGCCGGCAGGACAGGGAACGAAGCCGCGCCACTGGATCCCGGGTCAGGTCGGAATCGGGAATGCTGGTGTCGAGAACCCTGCTGACAAAAGAACTGTTGGCGCCGTTTTCCAACAGGCGGCGCACCAGATAGGAGAGGAGATCGTCATGTTTGCCTATGGGGGCATAGATGCGGCAGGGCATAGCAAATCTGTTGCTGACTTCTTCGTACAGCGCCTCGCCCATGCCGTATAAACGCTGGAATTCGTAGCCCTCGCGGTTGTCGTCCAGCGCGAGAATAGTGGCAACGGTGCTTGCATTGTGGGTGGCAAATTGCGGGTACAGCCAGTCCCTGCACGCGAGCAGACGGCGGGCGCAGGCCTGGTAGGAAACATCGGTGGCAATCTTGCGGGTGAACACCGGGTAGTCGTCCAGACCCTGTATCTGCGCCAGCTTGATTTCCGTATCCCAGTATGCCCCTTTTACCAGGCGCACAGCCAGGCGGCGACCCCTGGCCCTGGCAAGGTCTCGACACCAGTCGATGACAGGTAGCGCACGCTTCTGGTAGGCCTGGACAGCAATACCGAAACCCTCCCATTCAGCGAGTGCCGTGGAGGAGAAAACCGCCTCGATCACATCCAGGGACAGCTCCAGCCGTCGCGCCTCCTCTGCGTCCACGGTGAGGCCGATGCCCTGGGCTTTGGCCGCCACGGCGAGTTGCTCCAGTCGTGCCACGAGTTCGCTCATCACCCGCGGTCGCTGTAAAAACTCGTAGCGCGGATGCAGAGCCGACAATTTGACGGAAATTCCGGGGCTGGCCGCTGCCCCCAGTCCTCGGGAGGCCGCGCCAATGGCGGCGATGGCGATCAGGTAATTGTCCAGATAGCGCCTGGCATCCGCCGCGGTGCGGGCGCCCTCGCCGAGCATGTCATAGGAATAGCGGTAACCCCTGGATTCCAGCCTGCGGGCGCGGATCAGGGCGTCATCAATGTTGCCGGCCATGACAAAGTTATCGCCCATCAGACCCATGGCAAAGCGCAGCGCCGCGCGAATTAGCGGCTGCCCGAGACGGCCTGTCAGGCGCTTGATCAGGGCATGCCTCGCGTGCCGGTTGTTGTCCCCACAGGCCGCCAGCCGGGCAGTTAAGAGCAGGGCGCCAGCGCTGGTGTTCACGAACAGCCCCTGATCCCTACCGATGTGGGCAGCCCAGTCGCCCTCTGCCAGCAGGTCCGCGATCAGTAGGTCGGCGGTTGCTGTGTCAGGCACGCGAAGCAAGGCTTCGGCAAGACGCATCAATACCACACCTTCGGCACTGGACAGGGAAAATTCATTGAGCAGGGCGTCGACGCCTGACTTGTGAGCCTGCCTTTGACGAATGACCTCAATCAACTGCCCCGCAGTCCTTTGCGCCCTGCTGGAACAGGCATGGTCCAGATCGGCGAGGGGCAGCAAGGCGTCGAGGACAGAGGTTTCATCAGCCAGGGCGTGGTTGCGAATACGCTGCCGCAAGTTGTCCAGACTCTCATCGGGATTGGTTATCCGTTCAATGCCGTCAGACGTCATGCCGTGGCGGCCTCATCCTTCGCCCAAGCTGTCTGCGATGCGTTCCATCGCCCAGTCGATCTGTTGTCTGGTAATGATCAGTGGCGGGGCAAAGCGCAGGATGTGGTCGTGGGTCTCCTTGACAAGGATACCGCGCCGCCGAAGGAGTTCTGCGTATTGTCGCGCGCCGCCGGCATCCCGGTGCAATTCCAGGGCAATCAGCAGGCCTTTCCCGCGCACCTCACGGATGATCGGGCTGGCAAGACTGCGCAGTTGCGCCTGCATGTATTCACCCATGGCGGCAGCGTTTTCCACCATGCCCTCTTCCCGCAAAACTCGAAGAGCTGCCCGGGATACGGCGCAGGCCAGGGGATTGCCGCCGAAGGTACTGCCGTGTTCTCCGGGGTTGAAAACTCCGAGAACCTCAGCGTTTGACAGTACCGCAGACACCGGGTAATAGCCGCCGGATAGCGCTTTGCCGATCAGCGTCACATCCGCCTCGACGCCCCAGTGCTGCTCCGCAAGCAATCGGCCGGTGCGACCCAGCCCGGTCTGAATTTCGTCCAGAATCAGCTGCACCCTATGCTCTGTGCACAGCTGTCTTACCCTGGGCAGGAAGTCGTCCGGGGGGATGATGACACCGGCCTCGCCCTGGATCGGCTCCACCAGCACCGCAACGGTATTGGCGGTAATCGCGGTTTCCACTGCCCCGGCATCGCCAAAGGGAACGATGCGAAAACCGGGGGCATAGGGGCCAAAATGACGGCGCGCCAGGGGGTCGGTACTGAAACTGATGATCGCCAGGGTGCGGCCGTGAAAGTTGTTGGCGCAAACAATGATTTCAGCCTGGTTTTCCGCGACGCCCTTGACCTCGTAGCCCCATTTGCGCACTGCCTTGATGGCGGTCTCTACCGCCTCGGCGCCGCTATTCATGGGCAACACCTTGTGGGCGCCGGTGAGTTCGCACAGCTCCCGGTAAAAATGCGCCAGTTGGTCGTTGCGAAAGGCGCGGGAGGTGAGTGTCAGGCGTGCGGCCTGTTCTTGCAGTGCGGCCAGGATGCGGGGGTGGCAATGACCCTGGTTTACCGCGGAATAGGCCGACAGGCAGTCCAGGTAGCGGTTGTCATCGACGTCCCATACCCAGACCCCGGAGCCCCGGGTCAGAACCACATCCAGTGGGTGATAGTTATGGGCGCCGAGCTGCTCTTCGCTGGCGATAAAATCAGTTGCGATGCTCATGCGGGATATCCCCATTTGCAGATACTGTCTCCTGACGGCGGCGGTGATCCAGACGCAAAGTCAGGCATGCGGCGCCGCCGCCAGCCAACAGGAAGGGTGTCAGGTCAGTTTGATAGAGGTGGTAACCGCGAGCCGCCAACAGCCCAGCGAGGCGCTTGCCTGGAGGGGTCATATAGAGACAACTATGGACACTGACGGTGTTGATACAGAACTGTGCCGCTTCCTCTTCTGTCACCTCGATACGGAGCGCTGCGGGTACGCGGCTGTGGATTGCCGCCAGGCCTGCCGGTGAAAATGCTCGCGGACAATACAGCAACTCTCCCGATTCCAGTGCCGCCAGAGCGATATCGAGATGGTAAAAACGGGAATCCACCAGTTCCAGGGGCTGGATATCGCAGGCAAAGTAATCTGCAATGACCTCCGCCGCGGCGCGGCAGGAGCGCTGGCCATAACCGACCCAGAACAGCTGGCGGTGCGCATCCCAGAGACAATCCCCAGCTCCTTCCTGGACAATCCCGGAGGGCATGGTGGCTACGGACTCGACAATCCCGTCGCGGCGCAAGCTTTGAAAGAAAGCGTTGAAAACCGGTTCCTCGCCACGGCGCTCGGCATGGGCAAAGCGGGACAGGAGAACGCGCCGCTCCAGCACTACGGCGGCATTGGCGGGAAACACCAGGTCGGGCAGGCCGGGGACAGCCGCCACGAGGTGTACCCGTGTGCCGCGGGCACAGAGGTCGTCGTGCAATTGCTGCCAGCACAGATTTGCCCGGGCACGAAGTGCGGCGGGGGATTCCCGCCACAGCGTCGGCCGCATCCAGGGATTAATGACGTAAGCCACCTCGAAGGCCGTGGGTTTGGTCATTACCAGTTCGCTTACCTCTGTCATGGTGTGTCGACCCGGAAAACATTTTTTCTAGAGACACTTTGAGTCTAGCCCGGAAGTTGGATCAGTTGCCTGAATTTTCGCGCCGAGATCGTTGGATTTGAGTGTGCTCGTGAGCGTAAACGCTGCCATCGCCAGCAGGGTTGGCTCCTCGGTTTTAAACATACAAGAAGCCAGCTCTGCTGGCGATGTCTGAAGATTCTTCATGGCAGGCAAGATCAAATGGAAGCAGCGCCTTGGCGGGATTTTGTTCAGCGCCGGTACGGTTTCAGTCATCATTATTCGGCAATGCCGGACAGCGGTAGCTGGCGACCACGTTACCGTCAAGCACCGACTCCAGGTGGACGTCAAACCCCCACAATTGATGAAGGTGTTTAAGCACTTCCATGGCTTCCTCCGCCAGCAGGGGGCGGCCGTTATGCATGTCGTGATGGAGAATCAGGGCGCGATCGCCGCGGATATTGACGCGGTGAATCTGAATGTTGGGCTGGTTATCGCCGAGATTATAAAGACTGGCGAGTTCCTCGCGGATAGCCTGGTAGCCATCGTTGTTATGGATGGCGGTTATCAGCAGTTTGTCGGCGTCGCTGTCGTCGAAGACGGAGAACAGTTTCAGTTCGCGAATGACCTGCGGCGACAAGTATTGAAGGATAAAGCTCTCGTCCTTGAAGTTTTCCATGGCGAAGTGCAGCGCTTCCAGCCAGTCGCTGTCAACCAGATCGGGGAACCAGAGCCGATCCTCAGCGGTGGGCTGTTCGCAGATACGGCGAATGTCCTTGAAGATGGCGAAGCCAAGGGTGTAGGGGTTAATACCGGAATAGTGGGGCGAGTCGAAAGGTGGCTGATAGATGACATTGGTGTGGTGCTGGAGAAACTCCAGCATAAAGCCGTCGCTCACCAGACCCTCCTGATACATTTGCTGGAGGATGGTGAAATGCCAGAAGGTGGCCCAGCCCTCGTTCATCACCTTGGTCTGACGCTGGGGGTAGATGTACTGGGAAAACTTGCGCACGATGCGCAGAATTTCCCGCTGCCAGGGCTCCATCAAGGGCGCGTTTTTCTCAATGAAATACAGCAGATTTTCCTGGGGTTCCGCCGGGAACCTTTGTTCATCTTCCGGTGGCTGGCTGCTTTTGGCTGAAGCGGGAATGGTGCGCCACAGGTCATTGACCTGGCGCTGGAGATGCTCCTCCCGCTCCAGTTGGCGACGTTCCTCCTCCTCCATGGAGATAGGGTAGGGGCGCATGTAACGGTCGACGCCGTGATCCATCAGGGTGTGGCATGCGTCCAGCGTCAATTCCACCGCCTCTACGCCGTAGCGCTCCTCGCAATCGCGAATAAAATTTCGTGAAAACACCAGGTAGTCGACGATGGAGCCCGCATCGGTCCAGGTGCGGAACAAATAATTATTCTTGAAAAATGAATTGTGACCGAAGCAGGCATGGGCGATCACCAGAGCCTGGAGGGTGCTGGTATTTTCCTCCATCAGGTAAGCGATGCAGGGGTTGGAGTTGATGACGATTTCGTAGGCGAGCCCGAGGTGGCCGCGGCGGTAACTGTTTGCCACCTGGATGAAACGCTTGCCGAAGGACCAGTGGTGATAGTTGATGGGCATACCCGATGAAGCATAGGCGTCCATCATCTGTTCCGAACTGATTACCTCGATCTGGTTGGGGTAGGTGTCCAGGTGGAAGTTCGCCGCGATGCGGGAAATCTCCCGTTCGTAGTCCTCGAGAATGGCGAAGGTCCATTCCGAACCATTGTCGATGGGGGTTCTGGCCATTTTGGTCGCGCTCATGGTTGCTGTTTCCGGAACAGTTCATGGAACACCGGGTAGATATCCGTCGGACCGACAATATGCTGCATGGCAAAGCGGTCGGCAAAATGGGGGCGAATTCTATCGTAGGTCTGCCACAGGGGATGTTCGCCGGACTGCGCTATCTCGATATAGGCGTAATACTGCACCTGGGGGATCAGCTGTTTCATGATCTCGATACAGCGATCAGCGTCCTCCGGCCAGTTGTCGCCATCCGAGGCCTGAGCCCCGTAGATGTTCCACTGGCTTGGTGAATAGCGGGTTTCGATGATATTGGCCATCAATTGCAGGGCGCTCGAAACCACGGTGCCGCCGGTTTCCCTGGAATAGAAGAACTCCTCCTCGTCCACTTCCTTGGCGCTGGTGTGGTGGCGAATGAACACCACCTCGATTTTGTCGTAATTGCGGGACAGGAATAGGTAGAGCAGGATAAAGAAACGCTTGGCCAGATCCTTGGTGGTCTGATCCATGGAGCCGGAAACATCCATCAGGCAGAACATCACTGCCTGGGCGCTGGGCACAGGCACTTTTTCGTAGCGCCGGTAGCGAATGTCGAAATCATCGATAAAGGAGATTCGCTCGATGCTCCGTTGCAGTTCCCCTATGCGCGCCGCCAGATCGGCGCGCCGATCCCGGGTGAATCGGTCGTCACCTTCTTCCAGTGCCGCCAGCTGGATCTCAAGCTCGTGGAGCTGGCGACGCTTTCCCGCCGTCAGCGCTATCCGCCGGGAGATGGCGGCGCGCATGGAGCGGGGCACGTCGATGTTGCTGGGGTTGCCCACGGGGCTGAAACCGGCGCGCCGGGACTTGAACTCTTCGACCCCGCTCAGTTGTCGCTTGGTCAAATTGGGCAGCGCCATATCCTCAAAGAGGAAATCGAGGAATTCCTGCTGGCTGATCTCGAAGACAAAATCATCCAGCCCCTCACCGTCAGGGCGACCGCCACGGTTGCCATTGCCGCCACCCCCGGCTGGACGGGGAATGGTGTCGCCAGGCATGAATTCCCGGTTACCGGGCAGCACATGGGTCACCTTGCCGCCTCGGCCGTGGCGAAATACGGGTTCGTTGGTGTCCTTGGCGGGGATGCTGATTTTCTCACCACCGCTGGTGTCGGTGATACCGCGGTTGCGCAGATTGTCCTGCACCGCTTTGCGAATCTGCGCGCGATGGCGCTGGATAAAGCGCTGGCGGTTCACCGCGCTCTTGTTTTTGCCGTTGGGTCTTCTGTCGATGAGATAAGCCATGGGGTGGATTCCGGGTTCGTTCGACGTCTCACTTCTCCGGTCTCCCGCCTCCCCTGTGAAATGGGAGACGGGAGAAAGGCGAATCACTGGGACTTGCGGACTCGCAGATACCACTCCGACAGCAATCTCACCTGTTTCTCGGTGTAGCCCCGTTCAACCATGCGCTGGATGAAATCCTGGTGCTTCTGGCGGTCTTCCGCAGACGCCTTGGGATTGAAGGAGATCACTGGAAGCAGATCTTCGGTGCTGGCGAACATTTTCTTCTCGATCACGCTGCGCAGTTTTTCATAGCTTGTCCATTTCGGATTGCGACCCTCGTTATTGGCTCGAGCGCGCAGCACGAAATTGACGATTTCGCTGCGGAAGTCCTTTGGATTGCTGATGCCGGAGGGTTTTTCCATTTTTTCCAGCTCGTCGTTGAGCGCCGCGCGGTCGAGTATCTCGCCGGTGTCCGGATCCCGGTACTCCTGATCCTGAACCCACAAATCCGCATAGGTGACATAGCGATCGAAGAGATTCTGTCCGTATTCGGAGTAGGACTCCAGATAGGCGGTCTGGATCTCTTTGCCAATAAACTCCACGTAATTGGGGGCGAGAAATTCCTTGATGTATTTGAGGTAGCGGTCGTGTACTTCCTGGGGAAACTGCTCCTGTTCGATTTCCCTCTCCAGGACATAAAGCAGGTGCACGGGGTTGGCGGCCACTTCGGTGGGGTCAAAGTTGAACACTTTCGAAATCACCTTGAACGCGAAGCGGGTGGACAGGCCGGTCATGCCTTCATTGACCCCGGCGGCGTCCCGGTATTCCTGTATCGATTTGGCCTTGGGGTCGCGATCCTTGAGGTTTTCACCATCGTAGACCCGCAACTTGGAATAGATGCTGGAGTTCTCTGGCTCCCTGAGCCGGGATAGAACACTGAATTGAGCCAGCATGGCGAGGGTGTCCGGCGCGCAGGGGGCTTCGGCCAGAGAGCTGTTGTGCAACAGCTTGTTGTAGATTTCCATCTCCTCTGTCGCCCGCAGGCAGTAGGGCACCTTGATGATGGAAACCCGGTCGATAAAGGCCTCGTTGTTCTTGTTGTTCCTGAAATTGTGCCACTCCGCCTCGTTGGAGTGGGCGAGAATAATGCCATCGAAGGGGATGGCGCCAATGCCCTCTGTGGCGTTATAGCTGCCTTCCTGGGTGGCCGTCAGCAACGGGTGCAGTACCTTGATGGGCGCCTTGAACATCTCGACGAACTCCATCACGCCCTGGTTGGCTCGGCACAGGCTCCCGGAAAAGCTGTAGGCGTCGGCATCGTGCTGGGGAAACTCCTCAAGCTTGCGGATATCCACCTTGCCCACCAGGGCAGAAATATCCTGATTATTCTCGTCGCCGGGTTCGGTTTTGGAGATCGCCACCTGGTTGAGGACGGATGGCCACACCTTCACCACCCGGAATTTGGAAATATCCCCGCCGTGTTCGTGGAGCCGTTTCACAGCCCAGGGCGACATGATGCCCTTCAGATAACGGCGTGGGATGCCGTACTCCTCCTCCAGGATATGACTGTCTTCCCGGGGGTTGAACAGTACCAGGGGGGATTCGAATATCGGTGAACCCTTGAGGCAGTAGATGGGGTATTTTTCCATCAACCCTTTGATCTTGTCGGCAAGGGATGATTTGCCGCCGCCCACGGGGCCCAGTAAGTAGAGAATCTGTTTGCGTTCTTCAAGTCCCTGAGCGGAGTGCTTGAAAAAACCGACGATTTTCTGAATGCACTCTTCCAGGCCGTAAAATTCACTGAAGGCTTGGTAGCGCTTGATCATCTTGTTGGAAAAAATCCTGCTGAGGCGGGGATCTTTCGCCGTATCCACCATCTCCGGTTCGCCAATAGCCATTAACAGCCGCTCTGCTGCAGTGGCGTATGCCAAGGTGTCATCCCTGCACATATCCAGGTACTCCTGAAGACTGTATTCCTCCTGCTGGGTTGATTCATAACGCGATTGATAGTGGGCGAAAATGGACATCGCGATTACTCCTTTGCCATCAATAAATAGTCGACGTTCCACCTAAGTCTAGACGTTATATTTTTATTGTCGTCCCCATTTATGATGCTGAAACCAGAATTAAGCCCAGATTTACGGGGTGTGAGCCCTGGCGGGGCTACGCCTTTCGGGCCAACCCAGGCGATACAAAATCCCATTGAAAAGTGCCACTACCCTTTCAATTTGATTTTGTCTTCTGGAGCGCTCTATATGAAGGTAGAGCTACAAAGACTGTCGCGGCGAAAACAGCGTGCGTCGCAAATGCCACTCCGTTGATCAATTTTTGTTCACCGCTGTCGCTACCATATGGAGCCGGTTGCACAACTCTGGTACTATTCGCCTCCTTGTGCCCACCACTGGGGGCTGCCGTACGGAATTATGACTGCGTGACCAAACTGTGATTAGACAGAGAACACTGAAAAACTCGATTCGCGCCACGGGTGTGGGGCTTCATACGGGTGAAAAAGTTTATCTCACCCTCAAGCCCGCAGCGGTCGATACGGGCATTGTCTTCAGGCGTGTTGATCTTGATCCCCCGGTTGATGTCAAAGCCCAGGCCGTCAATGTTGGCGAAACCACCCTGTCCACCACCCTTGTCAATGGTGCCGCCCGGGTTTCCACCGTGGAGCATCTGCTGTCGGCCATGGCTGGGTTGGGCATCGATAACGCCCTGGTTGAACTGACCGCGCCGGAAGTGCCGATTATGGATGGCAGCTCCGGACCCTTTGTCTTTCTGATTCAGTCTGCGGGCATTGTCGAGCAGGATGCGGCCAAGAAATTTATCCGTATCAAACGGGAAGTCAGCGTTGAAGACGGGGACAAACGGGCGTCATTCAAGCCCTACGAGGGTTTCAAGGTCAGCTTTACCATCGACTTTAACCACCCCGCGTTCTCCAGCGAAATTCTCAATGCCAGCGTTGACTTTTCCAGTGCCTCTTTTGTCAAGGAAGTCAGCCGCGCCCGTACCTTTGGCTTTATGCACGAAATCGAATATCTGCGCTCCATTGGCCTCGCCCGGGGCGGCAGCCTCGACAACGCCATCGTCGTCGATCAGTCGCAAATCCTTAACGAAGATGGCCTGCGCTACAAGGACGAATTCGTCAAACATAAAATTCTCGATGCCATCGGCGACCTCTACCAGCTGGGTTACAGCCTGATTGGCGAATTTATTGCGTACAAGTCAGGGCACGGCTTGAATAATGCGGCGCTGAGAGCGCTGATGGCCGATAAAGATGCCTGGGAGATGGTGACCTTTGAGGATGAAGACTCAAAAGCCCCCATCGCCTATGCCCAAGCTGCATCAATGTGAGACTTCCCCTGTGAAGATTGTTCTTATCCACAATCGCAAAGGACTGAGAAAAACCATTCGTCTGCAGGGATGGGCGAAAATGGCTGTTTCCCTGTGCCTGCTGGGCGTACCCCTGAGCGCCGGGTTGTTTTTGGGTGTTCAGCTCAGTGGCGGCAAGATTGGCCTTTTGCTGGAACAGAATATCGACAACCTTCAGGATGAGCTGGTCAGCCAGCGCGAAGAATTAGAACAGACCAAAACCTTCGCCGACCGCCAGGTTCAGGCGCTGTCCCTGAAACTGGCTGAGATGCAAGCCCGCCTGGTGCGCCTCGATGCCCTCGGTGAACGCCTTACCACCATGGCGGATATCGACGATGGTGAATTCGATTTTCGCAAACAGCCCCCCATGGGCGGCCCCGAGGCGGCGCTGGAGGGGGCTCCGGGTCAGGATATTCATCTGTTGTTCAGCGAGCTTGAATTCCAGATCGATAGTCGCGAGCACCAGCTCAACATTCTCGAATCTTTGCTGGTCAATCGCCAGTTCAGTGAAGACAGCAGTATTGCCGGTATGCCTGTGGAAAAAGGCTGGGTGTCTTCGTCCTACGGCATGAGAACAGACCCCTTCAACGGCAGCAAAAGCTGGCACAAGGGCGTGGATTTCGCCAGTGCCCTTGGCGCCAACGTGGTGGCGGTGGGTTCCGGTGTGGTCACCTGGTCTGGCAGCTATAACCAATACGGCAATATGGTTGAAATTGACCACGGCGAAGGTTTTGTTACCCGTTACGCCCACAACCAGGACAACAAAGTCAAAGTGGGCGATCTCGTCCAGCGCGGTCAGGTTATTGCCGCCATGGGCAGCACGGGTCGCTCCACGGGACCCCATCTCCATTTCGAAGTCTACAAAAACGGTCGCGCCGTTGACCCCTCATCCTATATCCGCAAAACCCTTCGCTAACATTGGCAAATCCCCTCGATGACAGGTTCCGCCCGGTGCGGATGAATTTGTATTGCATAACGTTGAAGAGATTTTTCCCATGGTAGCTAAGGTGCTGAAAAAGGTTTTTGGCAGTAAAAATGACCGCGTGGTTAAAACCATGCGCAAAATAATCCCGGCCATAAATGGTTTTGAGGAGTCCCTGCAAAAACTCAGTGACGAAGAGTTAAAAGCTAAAACGGTGGAGTTTCGCCAGCGTCTCGACAAAGGCGAAACCCTCGACCAGTTGCTGGCAGAGGCTTTTGCGGTTGTCCGCGAGGCGGCCAAGCGCACTTTGGGTTTGCGCCACTTCGACGTTCAGCTGATTGGCGGCCTCACCCTTCATCAGGGTAAGATTGCCGAAATGCGCACTGGTGAGGGTAAAACCCTGGTCGCCACCCTGGCCGCCTACCTCAACGCCCTGCCGGGAAAAGGGGTGCATGTCATCACCGTCAACGATTACCTGGCCAGCCGGGACGCCCAGTGGATGGGGCCCATTTACCACGCCCTGGGTATCAGTGTCGGGGTTATCCAGTCGTTTCGCGGCGCTGGCACCAACAACTCGTTTCTCTTTGATCCCAACGCGGAAGAGGGCAGCAAGCTGGTCTCCACCTCCCGCCAGCAGGCCTATGCCGCAGACATTACCTACGGCACCAACAATGAGTTCGGCTTTGATTACCTGCGCGACAACATGGCGTTGCGCCGCGAGGACAAAAGCCAGCGCGGCCACGCCTTTGCCATCGTCGACGAAGTGGATTCCATTCTTATCGATGAAGCCCGAACGCCGCTGATTATTTCCGGTGCCGCCCAGGACAGCTCCTCCCTGTACAAGCGCATGAATATACTGGTGCAATCCCTGGATCAGCAAATTGACAGTGAAAGCCCGGAGACCGAACCGGAACAGCCCGGCGATTTCACCGTTGATGAAAAAACCCGCCAGGTGGAACTCACTGAAGCCGGACACCAGAAAGCGGAAGACCTGTTGATTCGAGCGGGTTTGTTGCAGGAGGATGAAAGCCTGTACCAGGCCGCCAATCTCGGTCTGTTGCACCATTTGCACACGGCGCTGCGCGCCCATTACCTTTTTCATCGCGATGTGGAATATATCGTCAACGGCAACGATGTGGTGCTCATCGACGAGCACACCGGTCGCACCATGCCCGGTCGCCGCCTCTCCGAAGGTTTGCACCAGGCCATTGAGGCCAAAGAGGGCGTCACCATTCAGAGCGAAAGTCAGACCCTGGCGTCGACCACGTTTCAGAATTACTTCCGTATTTACGGCAAGCTGGCGGGCATGACCGGCACCGCCGATACCGAAGCCTATGAATTTCATCAGATTTACGGTCTTCAGGTGGTGGTGATTCCCACCAACAGGACGATTCAGCGCCGCGATCTCAACGATCTTATCTACCTCACCCAGCGGGAAAAATTTGACGCGGTGATCGAACATCTGCGCACCATTCACCGTATGGGCGCCCCTGTGCTGGTGGGCACCGCCTCGG
>JALOAH010000128.1 GCA_023228865.1 Porticoccaceae bacterium
CGGTAAACTCCGCCTGAATATAGGGGGCGTAATTTTCGTAACGGGATTTGGGAACCCAGCTGCGCCCCGTCTGAATCAGCTCCTGCCAGGTTTCATCCTCAAGCACATCGATACCGTAAACCAGATTGAGGGGCAAGCCCGCTACCTGATCCTTGGCCAGGGTGATTTTAACCCCCAGTTTTTCCGAATTGTTCTGGGACTGATCAAGTAGATTGGCGCCATAGGCCGGGTCTTGAAAGGTGGCGAGGGGAATGGCTTCAGCGCCGTAGGTGGCGGCAAAATCCTGACTGAATGCCTGCACCCGCAAACTGTGGCCGAAAAACACCTCATTGCTGTAATTGATACTGATGGTGGTCACTTCGTTGCTGGCGGCATCGCCATTGATATCACCTTTGACCGCACTGCTGGCAATGCCTTCAGAGACATCCCCAGGCACCGAAATCCAGCGGTTATTGCCTTCAATATCGTAGCGGTTAAAGGTCAGCTCAAGGCGCTGGTCGTCCCAGTTGTAGCCGGTTTTGACAAAACCATTGAGGGTTTCCGAATCCATGGTGTCGCCCTGGGTATTATCGGCGCCGACAATATCGCCATTGGCATCGTAGGCCACGCCGGTGTCGCGGTAACTGAGGCTGGCCAGCACATCGGCGTTGCCAAAGCTGTTGGAAACACTGTAAGTCACACCATAATCGGCGCTTTCAGCCACATCCTCGTCCTGAAATGTGGTGTCGACACGAATGCTCTGGGTCAGTTCTTTGCTGGGCTTTTTGGTGATGAGGTTAATAATGCCGCCGGAAGCGCCGAGGCCGTGAATTGCGTTGGCGCCGTGCAGCACCTCAATGCGCTCCACCACTGCGGGGTCAATGGTATGGCCATCGCGGCCACCGTTGCGCAACGGGTTCGACTGGGGAACGCCATCGATCATATACAGCGGCTTGCGGCCGCGCAGGCTCTCACCGGCGTTGGTCATCTTCTGGCGACTGGGGGAAAAACCGGGAATCAGATTGCCCAGCACCGTGGAAATATCGTTATTCACTGCCAACTGCTGCGCCAGCTCGGCCTCATTGATAATGGTGATGGTGTTGGGAATGGTGCTTAGAGGGCGTTCGACCCGGTTGGCGGTAACCACCACCTCCTCGGCAATTTTTTCCGCCTGCACCGAGAGTGGCAGGCAAAAACTCAGCGCCAGCAGGGTATAGCCAGCTGTTTTTGGGGAATTCATGGGCTTTCCTTGATGTGTCTGTTGTCAGGGACAGAGGGCTTGCGGCAAGCAACAACTGAATAGCCGCCACCTTATCGCAAATGATAACAACTATCAATAGCTTTATATTTATCAGGCAGGCTTTTCGACCCATAACTGAGCTGGCAGTTTGGCCAAGCTGCTGGCGAAGGAGCGGCGATGGCCGGGCGTCAATATCGCTTGCAGGCAAGCTCCCACACTACAACAAGGTAACCGCAGTGCAAATCTGGTTCGGTGTGTTTTGCTTCTGGTTCCCACGCGCCTGCGTGAGGCATGGCAGGGCATCAATCACTACAACAAGGCGCAGTGCAAGTCTGGCTCGGTGCGTTCTGTAGGAGCCTGCCCTGCAGGCGAAGGTTTGCCAATCCAGAACTCCTCGCCAACCATTGCTGGGGAACCCGACTCCCACAGGATATACCCCGCTTTACAGCCAATAGGCTAGAATGCTCTTTTGCCACTATCCATCAATACAGCTCCATCAATACAGTAAGGAAGGTGCCATGAGCGGTTGCTGCGACAACAGCTGTACCATCGATGCCCTGCACCAACGCCAGCGGGGAACACTGAACACGGTGCTGATCATCAATGCGGTGATGTTTGTGGTGATCGTGACCGCTGCCCTCTACGGCAACTCCACCGCATTGCTGGCAGACAGCCTGGACAACCTTGGCGACGCTCTCACCTATGGCTTGAGCCTCTACGCCGTCAGCCGGGGAACCGCCGTAAAAGCCAGAGTCGCGCTTTTTAAAGGCGGGCTTATTTTTCTCGCCGCTTGCGTGGTTGCCGGGCAGATTGTCTACAAACTCTTTGTGCCCAGCGTGCCGGTATTTGAAGTGATGGGCATCTTCAGCCTGCTCGGACTTGCTGCCAACTCCACCTGCCTGTTGCTGCTGTGGCGCCACCGCCATGAAGACGTCAACATGAGCTCCGTATGGGAGTGCTCCCGCAACGACATTGCCTCCAACCTGTCAGTTTTTATTGCCGCAGGTGCCGTGTGGTTTTTCGCCTCTGGATGGCCAGACATCCTGGTTGCCCTCGGACTTGCAGTACTGTTGCTGCGCTCGGCGATTCGCGTGATTTCATCAGCACTGGCAGAATTGCGCATAGCTAAGGCAAGGGGCGAATAAACTGGACTTGCCCCGGATAGGTAGACACTCCTGACGCAAACGCGACTGACCATTGCAGAACAATATTTGAGCCAGGGGGCAATGACAATTACCGATTTAGCCCTGCATCCGGGATTCAGCGACGCAGCCGTCTTCAGGCGCAGTTTCAGGAAACGGACAGGATGTTACCCAAGCGAATGGAGAAGGAAGCACGAGATCGAAGATCATCAGGGTATTTTCTAAACGGCCTCAAAAAGGACGGCCTGAAGTAATCCACGGTGTCATTGCTGAAAACCAGAATAATTGTAAAGGCGTGATAATTGCTGCCGGTGTTAAAATCAGTGCTGTAGGTACGAACAGACCTTTCCAGATTGTTTCACTCGACAATGAAAAACCCGCAGCATCTGAAAGCACGCCCCACTTCCTGGCGTACGCCATGCCATAATAACTGGCCGTTAAAATGCCGCCGAGAAACCAGGCGTTTGACCAATTCCAGCTGAACAACAAAAACTTCGGACTCTGGTGATAAGTCCACAAGCCCAGCCAGTGCACACAAATAATTTCTACCACCATATCTGTCAACACAGCACCTGCAAAAATTACAGGGAAGTGCAGGCGCCCAAGATACATTCTGAGGGTTTCATAATATTTGGACACAATTAGCGGCAGTAAACCGAATCCGATCGCCCACAGAAAACCAATGGTATAGGGGTAGGTAATCCCTTGAATATTCAATCCGGGAATCATGGTCAACTCAGAATTGAAAGTCGCATTCCAGAAACCGGCTGTACACCACAGCCAGTCGAAGCCGGAGAGAAAATATCCTCCAAGCAGTGAGCCAAGACAGGCTGTAGAGCCATATTTCACCGACCAGACCAGCAAACCCAGGAATATCAGTGTGATAACAACTTCAAACGCAACAATCATGTTTGCACTCCATTTTCCAGGATTGATTAACTGCCAGTAGTGTCGAGATTTTCGACTGACGTATTTACTGCTTTGTTCCAATTATCTGTGCTAGCCCAATTACGACACAATATGTGGTTAAAGCACTTCAATTTACTGGGCAAGGGCAAGGTGCAGGGACAGTGGCAACTATATTTCATAATATCGAAAAGCTGAAGAATTAAAGCAGATTGGCCGAATAGCCCGCCACCCGCAATTCAACAACGAGAATTGGTAAAGTGGCACAGGCATGGCAACGAATTTAGTCCAACAAGCCATTTTTAGTTGCCATGAAAGATCTGGATTTTTCGTGGAGTTTTCCCACAGCATCCTTAGCCATTCTGAAGTGGGGACGACCTCACCTCTCGATTTCGTCAGGGGACGACCCCAAAATTAACTGAGCGCTGTATATGAGTTGGATTATTTTGTTTGTAGCCGGCCTTTTGGAGGTTGGCTGGGCCATCGGTTTGAAATACACGGACGGCTTTACGAAGCTCTGGCCTACTGTGGGCACGGTATTTTCGATGATTGCGAGTTTTCTCTTGCTAGGTTTGGCTCTGAAAGCATTGCCTGTGGGCACCGCCTATGGAATATGGGTGGGTATAGGTGCTGTAGGCACGGCTGTTCTGGGCATATTATTGTTCGGCGAATCAGCTGATGCTCTCAAGCTGGTGAGTGTGGGGCTGATTTGCACGGGTATTGTCGGTCTTAAATTGGCTCACTCCTGACTAGCCCCTAGGGGATCTTGCTGGCATTTTTGCTGGACGCATGTGCGGCACATAAGCACCACGGGAGCGAATCCACCAAGTTTCGCCTGCTCGAAAACCGCGCACAAGCAATGCTGGCTTCAGGGTAAAAAGGCGAACCTGCCCCCAGTGGCAGGTTCGCTGCGGGGCACGGAATCAGATGGCCGCAATCGCATCCCGATGGCGGGTCAGATAGGTTCTGCTGATTACATCCTGCTGAACGCCATAGCCGATTTCACCGCGATGATTCCAGCGCATAAAGCTTTGCGCATAGACCATGGAAGGAAACGGCGCCCAAATGCAGCCATTGATGGCCGCAGCGGTGAGATCAAATGATTTGCCCCTTTTGTCGGTCACCCGCAGCCGCGCGGACATGGGCAGCAGCCCCTGGCGCTCGACTTCCCCTTCCACGGCAACCAGGCCATTCATGTCGCCGTCTTCCAGTACATAGCCGCTGATCAGGGCGCCAAAGCCCTGCTCGTTGGCGGGGTCGAGGCCAATAAGAGCATGAATGGTGAGCCTCTCGCCAAATGAGCCGTGAATCCAGGTTGCATTGCCGTTGGCGCGCTCTTTGCGCACTCCCCAGCTGCGATCCAGGGTGTCGATACAGTCCACCTTATATTCCCTGCCCCGCAAGCGCAGACAGCCGGTAATGCGCCCAGTGATTTCGTAGTGGCCAGAAAATGCCGCGCCGCCCCAGCCTGCACCAATACGGCCAGCCGCCATGGGGTCCATTTCGGGATCATTCATGTCAAACGGCGGCATCAAGGCGTGGAAATCCAGCTCCAGAGATGTATCCTCAATCCCTTCATATTGCAAATGGTAGTGTTCAAGGGGTTTGACTGCCGTCACCGCCACGCCATTGGCGAGGCGGTAGTCAAGCAGCGACTCGGGGCAAGGGAGATGCTGCTGGTTATCCACATAGGCCTGCGCCTCCCAGGCGGGGTTGATACGATCCTGCACCAGTACGTCCGACATAGCCACCCCCAGCTTGGGGCGCGTCAGTACATAGATGCTGCCCGAAATACGGTGTTCGGGCACAGCAAAAGGGAAGAAATTGGTTTCGCACCAATCAAAGGGCGAGTCTTCATTGAACTGAAAATCTGCATGTTCTTTCAAAATCACAGCAACACTCCTTAATTTCCTGCCAGCATGGTTTCAAGATCTGGCAGCTCTTGCGGGCGCGGGTCAAAACCCGCCTCTTTAAACCAGACCCGTTCGCGCCGGGTCTGCCTTTGTGTAAACAGAAAAACGCTTTCATTCATGGCGCGACGATAGTCCGGGGCGCCGTCTCGAGCTGCCGCGCGCAAAAGATCCTCCAGGGCAAAACCCAGGCGATGGAAAGCCGCAGCTGCGTCGCTATCGCTGGCAGCGCCGTCGAGAACCGATTGCAGCTTGCTTGCAGCATCCATTGTCAAGGCACCGCCAACAGCGGAAGGCAAGTTGCTGACAGTGTCGACCAGGTCATCGCGACAGAGGCTATCATAAATAGCGATCACCGGCAAATGGTGGAGAAACATTTTGAGCTGAGCGGCAATAACCCCGCATTGCTCAACTGCCAGGGAGTTCGACGGGTCGACTGCCGGAAAAACAACCTGTTCCAGGGTCTGCATAACGCTGCCCAGGCGTATCGAAGGATTGGGTGTCATCGCAATTTCCCCTCCAGTAGATTACACAGAGTATCAGACATTCCTGCGGTGCAGGAAGCCAGATAGGCCAGCAGTGCATTTTGATGATTGGTGCCGTCCCGCGCCGCCAGAATCGACGAGGTATGGTTCATGGTGATCAGCTTGTAGCTGGTGAGCACACGGTACCAGTGCAGGGTATCGGCATTCACCGTTCGGCCACTGATCTGCTGGTAATGCTCCAACAGGTAGTCGGTGGTGAACATACTGCCCACCAGAAAAGTGCCATCCGTGTCCCGCGAACCAAACAGAGGGTCAAAGCTGTAGGCCAGATCTTCGTGAAAATCCCCCACGTGGGACAGTTCCCAATCCAGTATTGCAGTGATTTGCAGGCTGTCTTCATCAAAGAGGAAATTCCCCAAGCGGTGATCGCCATGGAGCAGCACCGGCTCTTCACAGACAGGCAAATGATCGTACAACCAGGTTTCCGCCAGGGTCAGCAGTGGCGAGCAATCGGTAGTATCAAGCTCGCGCACCTTCGTCCAGTAATTGACCTGCCAAAGTGCAGCGTCAGTGGTGCCGGGGCGAGGAATGGCATAATCATCCAATCCTGAATTGGCGAGATCCGTTTTGTGCACCTCGGCCATACAGCCGATAAACTGCGGCGTCAAAGCCCTGCCAATGCGATCGCCCAGATTAGCGCCGAGACCGGACGGACCGCCACTTCCCGATGAAGGTTTGGTAACACCGGGAACAAAACCGGTGATCATCAGTGGCTGCCCCATGGCCTCGCCATCGCCATCAACCCAAAGCATGGGCGGCACAGGCACGCGACCGGCCACCGCGCGCAATATCTGCGCTTCGCGACGGCGGCAGGTTTCGATGATACCCTCGCGGGGATCCATGCGCAGTACGCCGCAGTAACCAGGCGGAAATTCAGCGCCAACCAGCTCGAAAACAAACTGCTCTTTGGATGCGCCACCGCCCATGCGGCGAACGTTGACGGCACGCGCCTCGACGCCACGCAAATGGAACAAGCGCTCAAGGCCTGTGGCAATTTCTGCCGCGGTTTTCGGTCGGTATGGGCCAAGCTTTCGCCGCTGCTGTTTTTGCAGCAACAGCTCCAGCAACCGCGGCTCGATCGCCTCGGGGTCAACAGTCGTGGCTGTGGCCTTTTTTGTTTGCATTGAGGACTCCTATCAATACCAGTATCTGGCATTTATTGTTTTTATTGATCGCTGATTGACAGCGCCCGCAGGCAACGGCAGCGAGCACGAATAAAAAACTTGCTGCCGTTGTTTGTAGCTGGTGAATAGGCTGACGACTAGGCTTTGAAAAGAATGGCCTCAATAGATGGCAAGCTATCGGGATCCGTATCAAAGCCGGTGTCTACCACCCAGGCGCGCTCGCGGATGGTCTGGCGTTCACTGTGTTCGAGAACTGCGCGGATTATTTTCCGGCGGCGCTCCTGCTCATCTGAAGATTGCGGCTCTGCTGACAGGGAAGCATCCACAGTATCTTCCAGGACTTTTTTGAAACTTCTCAGAAAGTCCTCAGTTGCCTGACGATTGGGAATCTGAGTGGGAATGAACTCTGCCCCCTGCTGTTTTTGAGCCAAAAGGTTTGCCCGCATTGGTTCGTTCTCAGGCATGATGGCCGCCAATTCGTCGGCGAGGCGAAAGCAGTCGAGGGCATCCCTTATCATAAAACCGTATTCGTTTATGATCTGATCTTTCACCAGGGCGATGGATTTTTGAATTAATGCAAGCTGCTCTCTGGCAAACTTTTTATCTTCCGGAATCGCTGGAATAACGATGTCGTCAATGGTTTTGAGAACCGCTCCCAGACGCATTGTTGTGTTAGGCACCATGAGACGCCTCCTGTAGAAATGGGTTTAAAAATAGCCAAAAACTGCTTTTTACGGTCAGGGTTGCACTCAGCTGCAACCCTTAGGCAGTTATATTCTTTATAAAAAAGTCACGATTTTCGATTAGCCATTGCTTCAACGTTTTGGGTTGCCTTTGCAGTATGCGGCCGGCAAAATCGGTGCGGCGCCAGGCGTGCTCGTTGGCCTGCTCAAACCGCCAATAGGTGAGAAAATACTCAGCGGGATCCTGGCCACTGGCAAAGCCGCCGACGTTTGCCCAATAGGCACGAGCGGGTTCGCCTATCTCCCTCATAAAACCTTCTTCACTGCCGTCGTAAGCTATTTCGATGCCGAACACCTCTGTCATAAGGTTGGCGGCGTCTTCAAAAGTGAGTAAATCCTGACCATTGTCGCATTGATAGCTGCCACCAATGTGACGCGCATCATCGGAAAGAAGAATTCTCGCAGCAACTTCACCCAATTCACCTGGGTCAAAATAAAGCACCTGCCGGGGAGACGACATGGTGAGGGTTCTTTTCTTCAATATGGGCGGAGCAAGCCAGCTGAGATAATTATCAAAATACCAGCCTGCAGAGTTAAGGAAAGTGACTGGCAATTCAGAGGCTTCAAGAAAATCTTTGGCAATCAGATTTTGAATGGCTGTGCCACCACCAAAGGCGTGCATTTCTTTGGGTACCCGCTTCAATGTGACGCCGGGGGGATCGGCAAGAATTCTCACCGCATGCACCAAGGCCTTGTTTTCTGTCACTGCCCTGCGAAAAACAGCCATGGCGATATGTTCGTCGAGAAAATCCGGCGAAACCAGAAAGATACCTTCCATTTCTTTGGTTGCCGCCCGCATCGAAGGGAGATCATAATAATCCGCCACAACCACTTCGGCATGGGGGAATTCTTTCTTGAGGACAATGGCTTTTTCCGTTGAGGATGTCGCCAGCCGCAGCCTTATGCCTGGCGCGTTGTCAGTGACATAGCGCGCCAGAGGTTTACCAATGTGGGCGCTGGCGCCAAAAACAAGAATCGACTCAAGGTTTTTTTTCTTTGGATAATTAATCATCGCGTAAATCTCGTGGCTTCATTAATAGGCCTGTCAATTAAACAGGGCTTTTTTCAATAGCTGATTGAGTTCGTCAACACAGGTTGGCCCTATTCCTGTAATCCAGCTCAACAAAATATCCTGATGGGTTTTGGCACCAATGGTGCAGCGCACAGCGGTGCCGAGGACAATAATGGCCGCTTTCCAGGCATTCATAATAGAGTAATAGGCCAGCTTCTGGCGATCCACCTTGAAGCCAGTAAGAGACTCATAAAGATTGAGAAATTCGTTTTCCTCCATAAGCCCGCAGACATAAAAGCGACCGGCGTCATCGTAGTAGCCATAGCTTCTTTGCAATGTCCAGGCAAGGTCTTCATGGTAATCACCCAAATGAGCCAATTCCCAGTCCAGCACCGCGTTGATTTCATAGCTGCTTGGATCAAATAAGAAATTACTGGCGCGAAAATCGTGGTGGACAACCGTGACTCTATCA
>JALOAH010000023.1 GCA_023228865.1 Porticoccaceae bacterium
CCAAAGGCATTCGCATTGCCAAGAAACAGGCTGCTATCGATATCCTTACCCTACCCATTCCGGCTCCGGAGGCAGCACAATGAAAATGACATTTCGTAAACGGTGCCTGACCCTGGTTGCAGGCAGCCTCATGATGGCCGCCCCGGCATTTGCCGTCGAGAAGGCCGCGTCGGTCGACGAACTGATGAAACTGATCAACAGCGCCAAGATCAACGAGTCCAAAGAGCACAAGCAGCGCGAAGCTGAGTTTTTGAAGGCGCAATCCAGCCAGCAGGCGATTCTGGCGCAAGCCAAGGCGACTATGAGCAATGAAGAAGCCCGCAGTGACCAGCTGGAAAAAACCTTTGATGAGAACGATCTTCAAATCGAGGCGCTGAGAAAACAGTTGGATGAACGCCTGGGTTCTCTGAAAGAACTCTTTGGCCACCTCACCTCAACCGCCGGTGATGTTCGCGCCAACCTCAATCAGTCCATCGTCAGCGCCCAGATTCCTGGCCGCACCGATTTTCTTGATGGCTTGATCGCCAAAATGAGCAGCGACACCAAGTTGCCAAGCCTTGCTGAAATCGAACGCCTCTGGGCCGAGATGAGCCGGGAAATGGTTGAAAGCGGCAAAGTGGTGAAATTCCCTGCCACAGTCGTCAAAGCCGATGGCGAGCAGGCGGAGCAGGAAGTGGTTCGTATAGGTGTTTTCAACCTGGTGTCTGACGGCGCCTACCTGGATTACAGCGCCAAAAACGGCATTATCTCAGAGTTGGCGCGCCAGCCTGCCGGAACCGCCGGCGCTGCAGCCCTGCAGGGCGCCAGCGAAGGCTTTACCGCTGTCGGTATCGACCCTTCAGGCCCAAGCGGCGGTAACCTGCTGAAAGCGCTGATCGACACCCCGACGCTGGTTGAAAAATGGCATCAGGGCGGTCTGGTTGGCTACATCATTACCGGTGTCGGTGTGATTGGTCTGCTGCTTGCGCTGTGGCGCTTCCTGGTACTGGCTGGCATTTCCAGCAAAGTCAGCAGCCAGCTCAAAAATACCAATGCCCCCAATGAAAACAACCCTCTGGGTCGTGTTCTCAAAGTGGGCAAAGACAACGCCAGTATGGATGCCGAGTCTCTGGAGCTGAAACTCCACGAGGCTGTACTCAAAGAGCGCCCTGCCATTGAAGCTGGTCTCAACCTGCTGAAAATCATTGCCATGGTGGCGCCGCTGCTGGGTCTGCTCGGTACCGTAACCGGTATGATCGTGACCTTCCAGCAAATCACCATCTTTGGTGCGGGCGATCCCAAGGCCATGGCCGGCGGTATTTCCCAGGCTCTCGTAACAACCGTTGAGGGTCTTTGTGTGGCTATTCCTGTCGTGCTGTTGCATACCCTGATAAATGGTAGGGCTCAGCATGTTCTGCACGTGCTTGAAGAGCAAAGTGCTGGCATCATTGCGGAGAATGCAGAGGGTTAATCTATGTATGCACTGTATGATGCTTGGGAAGGTGTCCGTGACTTTATGGATCAAGGTGGCGTAGTTCTCTACGTCATCGCCATCCTCATCTTTGTCATGTGGACATTTATTTTCGAGCGAATCTGGTACTACAAGGTTGTGCTCAATAAAGATATCGACGAGGCGCTCAATGCCTGGGAAGCTCGCAAGGAACGCAAGTCCAAGAGAGCTCACCAGGTGCGCGAGGCTCTGATTTCAAAAGTCAGTGAGAAAATTGACCAGTCCATGCCGCTCATCAACACCATGGTTGCCATGGCTCCGTTGTTTGGATTGTTGGGCACCGTGACTGGCATGATCTCCGTGTTTGAAATTATGGCCATTACCGGTGGTGGCGATGCCAAATCCATGTCGGCGGGGGTCTCCAAGGCAACCATTCCCACCATGTCGGGAATGGTCGCGGCGATTTCCGGTGTCTTTGCCTACACTTACCTTGAGCGGATATCCAACAGAGAGAAACAACTTCTCGAAGACCATCTAACGATGGATCACTAATGTATGCGGATGAGAACTGACTATGCGTAACAGACAAGCGCGAGCGGAAGAGCAGGCGCAGGCCATTGACCTGACACCTATGCTCGACGTGGTGTTCATTATGCTGATCTTCTTTATTGTGACAGCATCTTTTATCAAGACCCCAGGCGTAGATGTCAGCCGTACTGAAGCTCTCAGCGCAGACAGCAAAAAGGCGGCTATTCTCGTTGCTATCAACAGCAACAACGAAATCTGGATTGATAAAAACCTGGTAGAACCTGATGAAGTGAAGCTGCAGCTTATCCGTTTACATACCGAAAACCCCAAGGGTGGCCTCGTTATTCAGGCAGATAACGCCTCCAGTGTCGAAACCCTTGGCGTTGTGGCGGATGCGGCTTTGGAGATCGGTCTTGTAGACATTGCAGTCTCCACACTGACGGAGTAAATAACAGCATGAATGTTACGTCGAGAATTGGCATTTCCTTTATTCCCGGTGTTTTGATTACCTTTGCGCTGCTGGTGTTGATGTACACACTGGTCGCAACCGGTAGCCAAAAGTTGGATGAGCAGCCAGCGCGCAAAATTGCTGACATCTTCCAGCCGGAACGTGAAGTGACTGTCAACGAAAAAGAAGTCAAGCCTGAGAAGCCGGAAGACGCCGAAGAGCCACCGCCGGATCTTCCCGATGTTAATGAAAAATTTGACGTTCCTGAAAATGCGGTGAGCATGGCTGCTCCCAATTTGATGGGTGGTCTGGATATTGGTCTTGGCGGTGGTTTTGCCCGGGATAGCGACTATATTCCTGTCTACGTGCCCCAGCCCCAATATCCCCGTCGCGCTCAATCCCGTGGGGTTAGCGGCTACGCCGTAGTTCGAGTGATTATTACAACAACGGGTTCGGTGCGCGATCCTGTACTGCTGGAAGAGTCGCCAGAGAATTACGGTTTTGGCGCTGCGGCGGTGAGAGCTGCTGAAAAACTGAAATACAACCCCAGGGTTGTCGACGGTGTTCCCCAGGAAGTTCCAGGTGTACTGTATAAATTCTCATTCCAGATTGAGTGAGAACCTAATAGCCAAGCGTTGACATAATGATTGTCTGACCGCTGTAACGATAAATTGATTTTAGGGTTTGGATATGCAAAAAAATACCCTCGGCAAAAAGAGGCTTGCACAAAAAGCAATGGCGACATTGCTCCTTCCCCTTGCGATTGCTTCTGGTTCCGTATTTGGCGCTGAAGAAAAAGAAGAGCGGAAATACGATGACGTAAAAACCCAGCAGCGCCAGGCTGTTGGGCAGAAGTGCGGCAAGGTTCTGGAAGGTGTTCAGGAATTGACTGAAGCCGAAAACTGGGCTCAGGCACAGCGAGCTCTTGAAGGTGCTCTCGGCTCCTGTACCACCAGCTATGAAAAATCTCAGGTGTACAACTTTTTAGGTTATGTTTACTACTCTCTTGATCGTTATCAGGATGCAGTTAACACCTATAAAAAGATGATCAATGAACCCGAGGTTGATGAGCGCCAGGCGATTAATACGCGCTACACCGTGGCTCAGCTTTACCTTGTGCTGGAAGATTATCCTGCTGCCGCCCGTGAACTTGAGGCCTGGATGAAAGTTTCCCCCATCGTCGGTTCTGATGCCAAGGTTCTTCTCGGCCAGGCCTACTACCAGATGGATCGCAAGAGCGACGCTTTGAGACTGGTGGAAGAAGCCATCAAAGAGCAGGAAGCCAAAGGCAACCTTCCCAAAGAAGGCTGGTGGAGTTTGCAGCGGGTCATTATTACGAGCGCAATGATTACAAGCGCGTGGTGGATATTCTTAAGAAACTGATTGTGCACTATCCGAGTTTCAGTTACTGGCGCCAACTGGGCGGCATGTATTCCGAGCTTAACCAGAGCGTCAATCAACTGGTTGCCACCGAGCTGACCTACCTTGCCGGAAATCTGGATCAGGAAAAGCAGCTGATTAGCCTTGCTTACATGTATATAGGTGCCGACGCGCCGTTCATGGGCGCGCGAATCATTGAAAAAGGCATGAAAGAAGGAAAAATCGCTCGCAGTGGTGAAAACCTGGAGGTACTGGGTCTTGCCTGGCAGCAGGGCGCCGATTCCAAAAAAGCCCTGCCTATTCTTGAAGAAGCGGCCAAGGCCTCTGGCAAAGGCAGTCTTTATGAGCGTCTTTCCGGAGTCTATCTGGATCTGGATCAAAACGAAAAAGCCGTTCTCGCGGCGCGCAATGCCATCAACAAAGGTGGCGCCAAGCGCAAGGACATGGTCTATATGAATCTTGGCAATGCCCTGATTAACCTTCACTGTTACAGCGATGCCATTGATGCATTTCGCAATGCCGCCAAGGATGACCGCAGCGCCAAATATGCACGGCAGTGGATCGACTACGCTGAAAAAGAAGGTGATCGTCGCAGCAAGTTGATCGAAAGCGGCGCCAAAATCAGCGGTTGCAAAAAAGTTTAAACAATAACTGCAAGACTCTAACTCAAACCCCGCCCTCCTCGGCGGGGTTTTTCTTTTTCGGGGGGAGTATTACACTGTTGGCCGCAAGGTTCGAGTCAGGCTATTTTTTAAAGCGAACTGGTACCCTTTCAATTTGATTTTGCCTGAAGATTTTGCGAGGTGGACAATATCAAATTGAGGCAGCACGAGTGCCATAAAAATTGCTTTAAATAGGTGCTAATGGCGCACTACAGCGCAGTCGCAAAGTCGGGAGGCATAGCCAATGCAGCTCAAAAGAATCCTGGTTGACGAATACAGTGGGTTCTCCGGTGACGTGGTCAAAAGACTGGCGCCCGGTTCAACGCTGATTGTCGATGATCGCGGCGCTGGCGACTATGGCGCCGAAATGCAGTTGTTGCCCTGGTTCTGCGTGATCGCTGTCGATGTCAAATCAAACGACGAAATCACCGTCACCCTGGCGGGGGGAGCACCCGTCGACGACAAGATTCGGCGCTGGGTCAGAGAAAATGACTGTAACTTTGCAGAACAGCCCCAACTATCAATTTCCATAACCCTTCATTGCGGCGACCAGGACAAACTCCTAGAGCTGGCGCAGCTATTTCAGAATATTGTCGTAAGAGGGCGACGGGATGCTGTTCCTGGCCACAAATATATGTGCTCAAGGACGGCAATCGCCTTAAGGCGTTTAGCGGCTACCCTGGCCAAAGTCTGGCCGCCAGCATAGGGACTGCATATTTTGGGTTTGCCGTCCTGCAATGTTCGAATGCAGTGCTAAAAAAGCTAAAAGCGCAATTCACCAGAGTCCGTCTGAAAAATAGTCGTTGCACCCCTTCAATACTATGGAAAAACTTTGAACAGGCTCTAAGCCAGCAGCGCCAGAACAATCAAGCCCAGTTTGGCATACATGGGTTGACGGCTGACTACAGGGGCATCGTAGCCAGCCAGCAGAGCCTGCCAGTCAGCCTCGCAGAAATGCATGCCAGGGGTTTTGCGCTTTAGTTTATCCAAAGATCGCCGCAGTCGTTTGATGTTGTCCAGCTTCCAGCCGCCATCCGGCCGAATTGCGCTTTTGTCAAAATCAATCAGCCAGGGGTGATAATGGGCGTCGAGAAGAATATTGGATGCGTTGAGATCCGCATGGCAAACATTGGCGCCATGGAAGCGGGAAATGGTTTTGCCAATGCTTTGCCATTGCGAAGTACTGAGAGGCTTCAGGCAAAGGTGCTGGTACAGGGTTTTGGCGTCGGGAATCCGCTTGCTCACCAAGTCGCCGCGATAGCTCAGGATGCCGCCATGTTCACAGCGGGCGGCAACGGGTGCGGGCACGGGCAGTTTTTGTTTGTGGAGTTCGTTCAGTAGGCGAAACTCAGCGAGCATGCGCGGTGAGCTGCCGGGAAGGCGGGCGTAGGTATCGCGCACCAGGCGACCAATCAGGCCGCCGCGATAATAATGTTTAAACGCCAGCTCGGTGTCTCTATATTCAAAGAACAGGGCGCTGCCCCGCGCAGTATCGGCGGTGTCGGCGTTTGATTGGCAGCCTGTCTCAAAGAGGGCTTCCGGTCTATCCAGCAATTCATTGTTGTAAAGAATGCAGATATTGTTTTTGTTATAAACTTTATAGGACAAGTGGCAGCTTCTATTGTTTAGTTGGGCGATGGTGTATTCCTGTTCCTGTTCCTGTTCCTGTTCCTGTTCCTGTTCCTATTCCTATTCCTGTTCTGGAACTAGCTGACCCGATTGTACTTCGCTATCATGCGCGAAACAATTATTTGGTGATATAACCGTGAATAGCTTATGAATCGGGACTACCCGCCTGCCGTCAAGCGCTGGCGCGATCCACTGGTCAGCCTGTTGCTGCGTGTGGCTGCCAGCGGCTGGGCGCCGCCAAGCTGGTTTCGTCCGCCGCTGCCAGAAATCCACAGCCGCACCGCCCATAGCGGCAATCTCAATATCGAGATTGTCAGCCACTGCTGGCAATATGCGCACTTTCTCGTCTATCAACTCAGTTCATTGGTGCGCTTTCCGCCGCAGCGGGCGCAAGTCACAATGACCGTCTACTATTGCGAAGAAGATGAGGAAACCGCTGCGCTGCTGGCGTATTTCGGCGCCATGAAGGTCAGCAATGTGCGCTGGCAGTGGCGCTCCCTGCCGCGCCGGGCGCTGTTTCGCCGGGGCATTGGCCGCAACGAAGCGGCGCTGGCAACCCCGGCGGACTGGATCTGGTTTACCGACTGCGATCTGATGTTTCGCGAAGGCTGTCTCGACGGCCTTGTGACGCAACTGCAGGGGCGCAGGGACGCCCTTGTCTATCCCCGTATTGAGCGAGTTACGCCGCTGCTGGCGGATCAGGATGTGATGCTCAATCCAAATCTGCAAACACAACGGCTGGCGGATGTGGACGACACCCGATTTACTGAACTGCCCCGAGACCGGGCGACCGGCCCCCTGCAGATCACCCACGGCGATGTGGCGCGAGCTGTGGGTTACTGCGCCAGGCTTCACTATTACCAGCGACCCTCGGAGACCTGGTGCAAGGCGCGGGAAGACCGGGCGTTTCGCTGGCTTCTGGGCACCCAGGGGACGCCTCTGGATATTCCTGGAGTCTACCGCATTCGCCATGAGAGCAAAGGCCGCTATACCGGCAGCACACGCAACACAAAAGTGCGGGGAGCCATTCGCCGTTTTGCCATGCGCTTTAAGGAAGGCAAATAATGGTGAGGTTGCATTTTGTCATCTTCGCCTTTAACCGCGGGCAATTTTTGGCGAATTGTATTGACTCTATTGAGCGTTGCGCGCCCCAGTGTCCAGTGATCATTTTCGATGACAACAGTGACGATCCACAAACCCGCGAGGTGCTGAAGGGGCTGGAGCAGCGTTATCGTATCCTGACACCCCAGTCACTCTTATCCGCCAACGACAGCAAGCACGGCGGGCTTTATGCCAATATGGAAGCGTCTTTGTCTGCCCTCGACGATAACGATTTTATCTGCACCCTGCAGGATGACATGCAACTAGTAAGACCTCTGGGTAGTGACGAAATCGAGGCAATGGCCACTTTTATCGCGGCCAGTCCGGATCGCTGCTTCCTCCATCACGCGTTTATGAAAGGTGCCGAGCGAGACAATACCCTTATAAATTACGATAACAGCAACAGCGTTTATTACGCGGAACGACCCGGCAGCAGCGCGGGTCAATATTATTCGGATATTTTTATTGCCTCGGTGGCGCGGTTGCGCCGTGGGGATTGGCATTTTTTGCCCCGCGAAGCCGCCAATGAAAAACAGGCTCGAAACCTGTTTGCTCCCATGGCCTATCTCCGCAATCCCTTTGCCGCCTGGCTGCCAGCGGCGACGGCCTGGCGCGGCAAGCGTCGCACCTGGGCACTGCGCCAGGGTGAAAAACGCCACCGCTGCGGCTTTCATCCCATGGAGATTATGGATGCCAGCCAGAATACTCAGTTTATGAGCCGAAATGCTGACCGCCTGCCCATTGCCGAAGACTGGCTGAGCCTGAAAGGCGAGTCACTGCAAAAACCCTGGGTGTACCATCCCCTGCAGAACAGCCGCTGGCTCAAGTGGCTCAACAGCGCCGAACTGAAATTACGCAAATGTTGACCAACGCAGAGGCCGCTTCCCCAACACTGCTCACCGTCACCTGGTCGGGGGATTTAAGTCACTTTGCCATGCTCCGCGAGTCTTTGTCGCGCTCGGCACTGGCAGACTGTCCCCACCTTGTCATCGTTCAAAGTGAGGATCTGCCGCTGTTTAACCAGTTCCGCGCTCCTGGATTAACCCTGCAAGCCTCCGCAGAGGTGTTGCCCGCGAAGGTTGAGGCGCGCCGGCTCGACGCTCGCCACCAGCAGCGGCGCTGGGGACGGCGGGGAACCATCCTCGCGGGAAGTCTGGCGCGCCATGTAGGCTGGCCGAGCTGGGCTCGCTATACAGGCTGGCATACTCAGCAACTGTGCAAGCTCGCGGCCGCAGCCTCCAGCAGTACTCAGACTATTGTCGCCATGGATTCCGACCTGATTGTCACCCCCCATGCACACATAAGCGATTTTGTCGCGGTACCGTCGGAGCTGGGGCAAGGGCAAGCAGTCCGCTGCTTTGAGCACTGGCAGAGCAAGGAGCAGCTGTCCCGCAAGGTTCAGCACTGGCAACAGAGCGCCCACCGCTTATTGCAACTGCCCGCGCACAATGAAGGGAATGCTGACGCCTATTACGATACGCCCTTTATCTTTGACAGGGACGCCGTGAGGGCGATGCTGGCGTGGCTGGAACTGCGTTATCAGCAGCCCTGGTGGCAGAGCCTGATCGACTGCCCGCCGCGGCAATGGTCGGAATTTGGCCTCTACCGGGCGTGGTTGCGCCATCATTATCCAGGCAACGTACAGTGGCAGAGTATTGACTCCATCGGCTACCTTTACGACGCCAGTAATATCGAGCGACTCAGCGCCGAGTTTCGCGAACTGGTGTCTGGCCAGCGGTGCCATTATGTGACCATTCATTCCCAGAGCAGTGGCCGTCACAACTGGCGCCCGGAGAATTACGCCGAAACCGTTTTGGCTCTGCTCGCCGAGCCTGGGGTGTAGCCACTATCCAGCAATTCCTGAATACCCTGAGGCGTGCGCGTAACCCCGTTGCGGGCGCTGGCCTGCCGCAGTGCCTTGTTGGCGGCGACTCTTTCGGCATCCACATAACCCCGCGCGTGATCCAGGTGTATGACAATGGCGTCGTAGCGCACATGGCGGGGCTTGATGCCGGCATTTACCAAGCGCACGCCAAACTCCCGGTCTTCGCCGCCCCAGGGCATGCGCTCATCGAGCCCGTTGACCCGCAAAATATCATCCCGCCACACCGAGGCGTTGGAGCCCTTGAGATTGCATTTGGCCGGGGTCAGGCGATTGAATAGCGGCGCCCAGCGCGGGCTGGCGGATATCTTCAGGGTTTTGCGGTGTCGGGGCAGCCCGTGCTGATAGAGCCAGCGCTTGTCAAAACAGCGGCCACTTTCAATATCATCGCGGGTGATTAACTGGCTGGTTGTCATAGGCAGTTTGTAATAGCTGCCGGAAAGATAGTAGCCGGGTGCGGCTCGGCGCAAATGGGTGTCGACAAAGTCCGCCCGTGGAATACAGTCGCCGTCACTAAAAATAATGTAGTTTGTCCTGGCGTGAACAACGGCCTTGTTGAGGATTCGGCATTTGCGAAAGCCGTTGTCATGTTGCCATATATGGAGAATGGGCACTGGGCTTAGCGGTCGCAAGCGCTCGATCAAAGCCGCAGTTTCCGAGCCGGAACCGTCATCGGCAATAATCAGTTCAAAATCCGTGCGCCGCTGACAGAAATAGCCATAGAGGACTTTTTCAAGCCAGGCGGGCGAATTGTACGTTGATAACAGGACACTGGCTTGCATCGGGGCATTTTACACGCAACCTGGGGAAAATGGCGAACCTGCGCAGGCGCTAACGTCTTGAACCGACAGGGCGCCTTGCCACCCAGGGGACTCCGCTGCGGCTTTTAATGAACTCCCCAGCTCGATTCGCCAAGCCAGGTGTCGACCGCATGGGCGGCCATGGGTTTGGCCATCAAATACCCCTGGGCGGTATTGCAACCCAATGCTTTCAATTCTTCCCAGACTTCAGGGGTTTCAACCCCTTCGGCAACCACAGACAGGTTCAACTCATGGGCAAGTGCAATGGTGGAGTTAACAATCACTTTGGCATCCCCATCCTTGAGCATATCGATGACAAAGGATTTATCGATCTTGATGGCGTTAAAAGGCAGCTTTTTCAGTGACCCCAGGCAGGAAAAGCCGGTACCAAAGTCATCGATATACAGGGAGATACCCATGGCGCGCAGCCGTGTCAGCTGCTGCAGGGCGAAGTCGGGATCTTCAAGAATGGCGCTTTCGGTAATTTCTACCTCCAGCATACCCGCATCCAGCTGCAAACGGCTCACCAGTGCTTCGATAAAATCACAGAGATCACTGTCGTGAATATCCTGGGGAGAAAGGTTGACAGCCACAGGCAGATGAATCCCCTGCTGTCGCCACCGCTGCAATTGTTGGGCGCTGGTTTCCAGCACCCAACGGCTGAGGCGATGGATCATGCCGGTTTGCTCGGCAACGGGAATAAACACCTCTGGCGAAATAAAACCATCCTCGGGGTGAAACCACCTCGCCAGCGCTTCAAGGCCGAGCACCCGGCCGGAGGTCATGCAAATTTTGGATTGATAAAAAAGCTCAAACTGGTTTTTTTCAAGACCTTCGTGGAGTTTTCCCGCCAGTTCAAGAAGGTATTTTTTATTGTTGTTGTCTTTCGGCGAATAAAAGGCGCAATCGTCCTTGTTGTCCCTGGCCAGATACAACGCCGTGACTGCCTGCTGGATCAATTCGGCAGGGGTCGTCGCGCTTTTAGGGTAGAGCGCAATTCCCGCCCGGGCATGTATGGCCAAATTCAAATCCCGCAGCTGATAGCGCTGCTGGGCAATAACCGCGAGAATATCTCCCGCTCTCACCTTGGCGTCAGTGGCGTTTGCTCCGGGTAGAAATACGGCAAGCTCATCATTTTGAAGGCGAGCCAGCCGCTCCCCTGGCAAAAGCTGTTTGCCCACCCTAGTGGCGACTTCCTTTAGAAGCTCATTGCCAACCTCATAACCCAGAGACGCGCTGATGTCGCGGAGTCTATCCAGTCCCATATTAAGCAGGGCAAACTGAGGGTTTTCTTGTCCCTGGGCGACAATGGCTTCCGCCAGCCATTTCATCAGTTGGTTATAGTTAGGCAAGGTGGTAATCGGATCGTGATAGGCGGTGTAACGGATTTTTTCTTCCGCTTCGTCCTTTTGCAGGCGGGTTCGCAGGGCGTTAATACCAAATGCCAGATCCTGGGCCATCTCTTCCAGGATTGCCTGTTCTTTGCTGTCAAAGCCGTCATCCCGGTGGGAATAGATGGTGAAAACACCCATGGCGCGGCCGTTGATCACCAGCGGCATGGCGATGCAGGAAGCCAGGCCGAACCGGTCGACAAATTCCCGCCATTCACTGGCGCTGGTTTCGCCGCAAAGATTTTTTGACACAACGGTTCGAGCCGTTCTGAGCGCCCGTTCAGCGGCTCTGCCATCCCCGGCAGATTCGCACCAGTTTGGATTAAAAGACCCACTGGCGCCTGCCTGCCCCACCACAACAAGGGGCCTGTTGCCATTGTCCTGAAGGTACCCCACCCACGCCAGCGGATAACCACCCACAGCCACCGCAGCCTGGCACATTTCTTTAAGCAACTGTGTTTCGTCAACCGCTCTCAACAGGGCATGGTTACCGGCACTGAGGGTTTCCAGGGCGTTGTTGATTGTCAGCAGCTCCCCATCCTGCCGCTCAATTTGCTGGTATTTTTCGTCGAGGGCGGCGGCCATGGCGTCAAAGCTGGTGGCCAGCTCCGCCATTTCGCTTACCGGCAGACTCAGGGCAACGCGGGCTTTGAGATTGCCGCGATGCAGCTCCTGGCTGGCGCGAGTGAGCACATCGATGGGTTCAAGCACCAGCCGTCGCGCCCACAACCAGGCGCCGCTCAGCGCCATCAGTGAGACGAAAAGCAGCCCCATAATCTGTTTCAAAAACATCTCATCTATATCGCCATAGGCGGCCTTGCTGGAAATACTGACGATGACCCGCGGCGAGCCGCCATTCCAGTCGGGCAACAGTGTCGATGCAAACAGGCGACTATCGCCATTGGCGTTGCTGAAATCGCCAACGGTCTCGTCGGTTTTCGACAGGATGGGCAGGGAATAGCCCTGGCCAAAGGGTTTGCCAATCAAACCGTCATCGGGGTAGCGCATCAAAACCGTGCCGTCATCACCAACCAGTGTGGCAATGGTGCTGTCCGGCAAAGGAATCCTCGACAAATCCTGGCTCAGCCAGCCCAGATCGAGGGCGACAAAAACCACGGCGGCCATCCTGCCGCCATCATCCAGCAGGGGATAGCCCGCATTGAGGCTGCCGCGCCCGGTAATAAAGCCCATCTGGTAGTCGCCAAGGGCAAAGCTCCCGGTTTCCAGGGTGCGGCGAAAATACTGGCGTTTATCGAGACGGATAGACTTGTCGAAAGGAAGTGCGCTGCAGATCACTTCGCCATTTGGGGCGATAACGCCGAGGTTGGCATATCGGGTTTGGCGCTGGCGGATTTCGGCCAGGGTGGCATTGCAGTCGGCGCCGCCATCCAGTAATTTTTTCGGGTTCAACGTTGCCAGTAATGTCAACATTTGGCGAGCATCATCGACGCGTCGGCTTTGATCGAGGGCAATATACTGCGCAAGGCGCAGGGCGATCATCTGGGTTTGTTGGCTTTGCAGGTTTCTGGTGTAAGCCGCGTTGTAACTCGCCAATCCCCCGAGAACCAGAATGGCCAATGCCAGCGGAACCAATAACCGTCCGTGAATGCTACTGAATAGCTTCATAGCACAGAGAGACTCCTTGCCCTATTCCATTGTCGCGGCACATGCCGTGCTTACACTGCAAAACTTCTTTGGCGCTTGCTATCGCTGCTTGATTGTGACTTTGTGCCTTTACCTAGAATAGACCTGATGGGGATCGTTGCAAACAACAGAATTACCCACAATCCCTAGTTTCGCCCGCTTATCCCATTAGCCGTATTCAGCGATCAGCCAGTGGCGGTATTTATCCATAGCCATGGGTTTTGCCAAAAAATAACCCTGGCCAATATCGCAGCCCATGGCCTGAAGTTTATGGAGCGTCTCACTGCTTTCAATACCTTCGGCCACTACTTGATGACCAAAATTGTGGGCGAGGCCAATGATGGATTCGACGATTTTTTCATCGTCGCTATTCTTCTCCATGGACTTTACGAAAGACTGGTCGATTTTTATTTCGTCGGCGGGAATGGTTTTAAAGTAAGAGAGGGAAGAAAAGCCGGTACCAAAATCATCGATGGACACTTTTACTCCCAAATCCCGCAGCCTGGACAAATGGGCAAAGCAGAGCCGGGGATTTTGCATTAACAGGGTTTCGGTGATTTCCAGCGTCAGCAGTTGGGGCGGCACTCCCCATATTGCCAGCGCCGACTCCACCGTGAGGATAAAGGCAGGATCGTAAAGGGAGGTTGCGGAAACATTGACCGCAACCCCCATTTTCAGGTTTAAATCGTTGAGCTCGGCAATTTCCCGCAGGGCGGTGTTGATGGCCCAGTCTGTCAATTGCTCAATGATTCCCGACGCCTCGGCAACGGCAATAAACTCTTCCGGGCGAACGCGGCCACCATCGGGAAGATGCCAGCGCATCAAGGCTTCTGAAGCCACCGGGAGACGGGTTTTGAGGTCAAATTTGGGTTGATAATTTAACCCTAAATTTTCGTTGGCAATGGCCTGCTGCAGGTTGTCATGGGCGCGGAATAACGCTGAATATTTGTCGGCATAGGGGCTGTCGGTGATATGAAAGGAGCAGGCTCTGCTGACAGCACTATCCAGAGCAAGCTCGGCCTCGCACAGCAATGACTCGGCGCTGACGCCATGTTGTGGAAAAATGGCGATGCCCAGTGAGACATCCACTTTGATGGCTTCGCCCCTGAAAACTACGGGTTTTGACAGGCCATTAATGATTTTTTGCGCGCTGACGGAAAGCAGTTCCGGTATCGCAATATCCCTAATAATGACGGCGATTCTGGCGTGGGCAATGCGCTCGGCTGTGACCACATTTTTAAGCATGGCGCCGAGGCGTTTTTTGACATCATCAACAACGAATTCTCCGGCATCAAAACCCCAAAGGGAATTACAGATGCCCAGCTGGCGAACTTCAACAATGATCAGAGCCAGAACGCTATTCAGTGCCGCCGCTGACTGGGTATGGGCGCGAAGATCTTTAACAAAGCCATGCCAGTTGATGGCGGTGGTCATCATTGCCGAGCCGGTATCAGATGAGGATATCATCAGGATCTATTCCATAGTCGCCGGGGCTAAGGCTTTTGGCAATTTCAAGGGGGTTTCCCGCCTGATCTTTTGTGATCTCGTAGAGATCCAGCGGCATGTTTTCCGACAGCCTGTTTTTATTGGCGTCCATCAATAACAGCAACTTCGGCCGCAGGCGGCGATGGCGATGTTCTGCAACCACAACGCCAACTTCACCATTGGACAACTCCACCAGAGAGCCCGCCGGATAAATGCCCACCGCCTGTATAAAGGCTTCGACGATTTCTGCCTGGAAATCCACATTTCTGACGTTGTAGAGTATTTTGATTGCCTCACTGGCCGCCATGCCAGGGCGGTAGGGGGTGTCATTGATAAGGGCGTCGTAGCAATCCACGATCCCGGCTATTCTGCCATAGACGGGAATATCCGCGCCCCTGAGTCCTCGAGGATAACCTTTGCCGTCGTGGCGCTCATGGTGGCATAGCACCATTTGCAGGGCAATACTATCCACGCCCTGGGTCTGCTCCAGCATTTTCATGCTTTTGGCAACATGGGACTTGGCCAGGGTCAATTCATCGGCAGTCAGTTTGCCCGGTTTATTCAGCAGCCGATCTGACAGCAATATTTTGCCGACATCATTGAGCAGCGCGCCGGTGGCAATACTCAGCATGACCTTTTTCGGCAAGCCCAGTTGTCGGCCGAGAGCCGCGGCCCAAATGGATGAGCCTATGGCGTGGTTGTAGGTGTAGTCGCCTTTGCGCTTTAATTTTGCCAGCAACATGCAGGCGTCCGGATTGCGAATAACGCTGTCGACAATCTGATTAATGGGGTCGCGCACATCCTGCATATTGATTTTCTGATCGTTGCGGACACCGCCATAAAAACGCGCCACCATGGTTTCGTAATCGCGATAGACGGTTTTTGCGGTCTGTAGTTCGTCACCAAAAACCGAGGAGTCGCTGTAGGAGCCGACGCGCACATTGAGGAGTTTTTCCAGCTTTTCCTTGGTTAGAGCACCTTTGCTGGGGGTTGGTATTTTGTCAGCCTTGTGAAAGGTGCGGCTGCGCCCTGTATCCACATAGACGTACTGGCAGATTTCCGTGAGGGTCTCCAGCTGATCGACAGACTTGATAATAAAACCCTGCACCAAGAAAGGCGTATCCAGCCAGGGGCGATCGAGATCCACCACATACATACCTATGCGCAAATCCTTGACCGGAACCTTTAGATAGCGAATCGTTTCCATGGTTATTCTCTATTGTTTTTTCCTTAATAAACTGTCCTTGCCAGCCCGACAACAATCAGCCAAAGGTCTGCCAGGTTTCCAATCATTGGCAAAAGCCCACCGTGAAAATTCTGAAAACTTCGCGCAAGAGTATGTCGACGAACAGGGTGGCAAACGATAGCTGCCGCCAGGACACTGCATTGCCAAGCGTCCACCAACTATAGCTAATCCAGGGGCAATAATGTGGCTTTGATTATAACGACACGCAAACAAAAGGCCACCGGCAGCCGCCATAAAGCAGTAGGGGGCGTGGCGAAACGCCACACCCCCTACTGCGTACAACCTGCCACAGCCGTTGTTATTCGTGCCTGATAACACCGTGGCTGGCATCAAAGAACTTGTCAAAATGGATGCGGTGTTCATTGATGCCGAGTTCGATCAGGGTTTCCGTCGCCGCATCAATCATTGGCGGCGGGCCGCACATGTAAACATCGGTTTCATCGGAAATATAGGTTCCCGCCACATCGCCAATGGCCGTGTTGACAAAACCGCGCGCACCCTGCCAAGGACTGCTGTCGTCTTCGTGGGACAATACCGGGGCAAAGACAAATGCGCCATCCCAGGCTTTTTCGATTGCTTTGAGTCTTTCAATGCCGTAGAGGTCGTTCTGGGTTCTGGCGCCGAACAAAACCACACAGGGGCGGCCAATAGGACTTTTCACTGCCTCCTCGAGAATGCTCAGCACTGGCGCCAGGCCGCTGCCACCGGCAATGCAAATCATCGGCCCCTTGCCGTCCCGCAGCCAGAAGTTGCCTGCAGGGCCGTGCATTTTGAATTCCACGTTGTCGAGTTTTCCGTCAAAGAGCATGCCCGTAAATTGGCCCTCGGGAACGCGGCGGATAAACAGGCTAATGGTTTTGTTTCCGGATTCCGTCGGGGGCATGGCAAAGGAATAGGAGCGGGCGCCAAAAATTTCGTCAACCGACATCTGGATATACTGGCCGGCATCAAATTTAATGGGGCGGTCAAGCTCCAGAGTCACTTCCCGGATATCGTGGGTAATAGTTTTCTGTTCAACAATTTTGCCAGTGAAATCCGCTGGAGGGTTGAGGCGCTTGGGTTCAAAGTCCTCGACATCAAGGGTGATGTCGGTTTTGGCAACCGCCTGGCAGGTGAGAATGATGTTATTGCGCAGCTCCTCTTCGCTGAGCACATACGCAAAGTTGGTGAGTTCGCGAATTTTACCACTGATGAGTTTGCACTTGCAGGTACCACAGGTGCCTACGGTACAGCTGTGGGGCATGGCCAACCCCTGGGAAAGCGCCGACTCCAGTATGGATTTGTTCTTGCTGGCTTCAAACGACACATCCGCCGGCTGAATATTTACCGTTCTTGATGCTTTTCCAAAACCTAATGCATTGAGCAAAGACAAAGTGCTGCCCTCTTGTTAAGCGTGGCTGTAATTGCAGTGGCGCGCCGATCAGGCGGCGCTGCTTTCCTGTTGCTTGGCAAACCAGTCCGGCCATCCTGCCCTGAGATTTTGCTCTCGCGCAAGCTCGCGTTCTTCATTGCTGGCCTGGGTCAAATCCCACTCCTTGAGGGCGGGCTGAATGATCAGCTTGTACCACACAGGGGGAATCAGCGCTGCACAGAAACACACGAAAACGCTGGGCACTTTTACCGAAGCGGTATCCGGCTTCAGTTTATAAAAAGGCGTATAGGCGTTGATATGGTGATCGGCGTGATTGGTGATCTCAAAGGTGATCACTCGACTCAGCGGGCTGAGGTGATTCCAGACATGGCGTCTTGCGATAGGTTTGCCAACCAGGCGAACCTGGCCGTAGTGCTGGAAATAGTTAAACATTTCAACCCAGATGCGCGCCAGCAGAACACCGCTAAGTCCGCAGATCAAGGCCGGAAGCCCGCCGATGGCAAACAAAATACCCTGAAACACCACCTGCGCCAGAATCGCTTTCCAGAGCCGGTGATGGATTGACCAGCGCCCCTTGCCGCGTTTTTCAAGGGCGTCACTTTCCAGTTCCATGGCGGTTTTGGTGCTGTGAACCACCGCCGCCAGGGCAAAGGTATAGAAATCCCGGCCGCGCAGTGCCGTATCGGAGTCTTTGGAGGTTCCCACATCGAGGTGGTGACCGATCATATGGGCGATATTGCGCATGCAATCCAGGTAGATAACCTGGGAATAGGTGCCCACCAATTGCGCCAGATAGCCGCGCTGGTGATAAAGTTCGTGGAGGCTGGGAACACCGACGACCACGCCGAGCCAGGCCACTGAAAGGGTGCCTCCGATCATTTCTATGACCGTGTAATCCCCCATGCCAATGCGCCAGGCAAGCAACACATAGAGCAGTGTATTAAGCACAGCACTGATCCACACGGGAATGTAGGCTAAAAAGGCGTTGTTGATTTTTCGTTCTTTCATATCCCTGGGCAAAAGGCTTTCGAGCACCGCCAAAACCGGCAATGTCGCTATACCAATCCAGACGTATGGGCCGCCAATATAAACACCTATCCCTGTGAGAATCTGAATAAAAGGTGAGGTGTAGTACCTCAAGTAATCAAAAAACATTGTTACCTCCTGCCATTAAATGACATAACGCTGAACTTCACTTGTTATAAGAAAAATCAAATATCAGACCGCGAGAACAAACCGTACCTGAACACTCTCGCTGCATCTGTCTCTGTATCCCGCTTCAGGCTGGCAGTGTGTCGAACTTGGCACTGCAAATCTTCGCGACCAACATTTACCACAAAATCTCGCTTGTCACTCAACCGGCCATCGAGGCAACCGCTGTATCGACAGCCCTTATTGCCGGGTTGACAGGCCGCCTGTCATTGGACATCAAAACAGGAAAATAAGTTGCTTCTCTTTTTATATTGAAAATTTAGTCAATATAAAGTTGCAACCGCTCTGCCCAAATGGGCGCCATTGTAGCCTAATTGGTTATCATTTCAACAAAAACTGTCGCGACCTGGCTTGATCAATGCCCGCCCTGCAGCGCAGCAAGCTGTGCCTTGATTTCATCGAGGATAGCCGGATCGTCAATGGTTGCCGGGACTTTATAGCTCTCGCCCTGGACAATTTTCTGCAGGGTGGCGCGGAGAATTTTGCCAGAGCGGGTTTTCGGCAGGCGCTTCACCACCACCGCCTTCTTAAACGCTGCAACCGGTCCTATCTGTTCCCGCACCAGGGCGATGACTTCGGCTTCAATCTCTGACGTCGGCCGCTCTACCCCGGCATTGATAATCAGCATGGAAAACGGCGTCTGTCCCTTAAGCTCGTCATAAACGCCAAATACGGCGCACTCGGCAACATCGGGATGATTGGCGATGACCTCCTCCATCTGCCCGGTGGACAAGCGGTGGCCAGCCACATTGATAACATCATCGGTGCGGCTCATGATGTGAACATAGCCTTCACTGTCGATAAACCCGGCATCACCGGTGTTGTAATAGCCGGGGTACTCCTTGAGATATTTGTCGATAAAACCCTTGTCGTTGTTCCACAGCGTCGGCAGAGTTCCCGGCGGCAGCGGCAGTTTTATCGCCAGCGCGCCCATGGTGTCGGGGGGCAGGCTGTGGCCACCTTCGTCAAGCGCCTCGACATGAAAGCCATTCACCGGTTTGCCGGAAGAGCCGTATTTAACGGGGAAAAGGCCGAGTCCGGCACAGTTGGCCACCGCGGGCCAGCCCAGTTCTGTCTGCCACCAGTGGTCGATGACCGGGGTTTTGACATGGTTTTCGGCCCACTGAATAGTGTCCGGGTCGGCGCGTTCACCGGCAAGAAACAGGGTTTGCAAGGAGCTGAGGTCGAAATCCTTGAGGCATTCCCCTTTGGGGTCGCGCTGCTTAATGGCGCGAATGGCGGTGGGCGCCGTGAACATGGCCTTGACCTTGTGGCGCTCGATAAGCCGCCAGTAGGTGGCAGAGTCCGGTGTGCCGACAGGCTTGCCTTCAAACATGATGGCGGTGGCTCCCCGCACCAGGGGGCCGTAAACAATATAGGAATGGCCAACCACCCAGCCAATATCGGATGCCGCCCAAAAAACATCGCCGGGATCTATGCCATAAATGGCTTTCAGACTCCAGTTCAGCGCGACCATGTGGCCGCCGTTGTCGCGCACAACTCCCTTGGGCTGACCGGTGGTGCCGGAAGTGTAGATAATATAGAGCGGATCTGTCGCCGCCACGGGAACACAGGCACTTGGCTGGGCGCCCTTTTGCACCTCATGCCAGTCGAGATCCCTGGGGGCAACCATCTTTGCCTTTTCCTGGGGGCGCTGAAAAATGATGCAATGCTCGGGCTTGTGCTGGCTCAATTCCAGGGCGTGATCAAGCAATGGCTTGTAGTGAACAATGCCATGGGGCTCGATGCCACAGGAGGCGGAAATAATCAGTTTTGGCTTGCAATCATCAATGCGCGAGGCGAGTTCATTGGAGGCAAAACCACCAAAAACCACCGAGTGCACGGCGCCGATACGGGCACAGGCCTGCATGGCTACGGCGGCTTCCGGCACCATGGGCATGTAAATAATGACCCTGTCGCCCTTGACAATCCCGAGCCCCGTGAGCGCACCCGCAAGCAGGGCGACGCGATCGAGGAGCTCCCGATAGCTGATATGTTGCACGGTGTCGGTTACCGGGCTGTCGTAGATCAGCGCCGTTTGATCGCCCCGTCCGGCGGCGACATGGCGATCCAGGCAGTTATAGGAAGTATTACAAACAGCACCGCTAAACCAGCGATACAGGGGCGCCTGGCTTGAATCCAGCACAGCATCCCAGGTTTTGTACCAGTCAATTTCTTTTGCGGCTTCGCTCCACAGTTCTATATTTGCATTGGTATCCATGTCTGTACTCGCTTGTCTGTTTAAACAATCAATGATTTTATGTTTGTTTGGCTTGCGCTTCTTAGTTTGGACTGCCAAGAGGCAGTCCGGCCTTGACAACAATGTGTTGCCAGCGACCGAGAAGATGTTCGAATTCGCGCATGTCGGTGCTGACCAGGGAGCGCGCTGCGAAGCCCCTGACAATACTGTGGGACAGGGAGAGAAAATCTTCGGCATCGGAGAGAGACCAGCCATCATCGACCAGTCTTTCCAGCCAGAGGCGCTCAATCCTCAGGCGATTCTTGCGCGCCATTTCGGTGAGCTCTGCACGCAGGGAGTCGTGTTTCATGCCCGCCATCAAAATGTCGAGAGCCACCATAAAATAATCCGACAGGTAGAAATCGCGAAAATCTTTCAGAATCAGCTCAACCAGCGCATTCTTCTCTGCTTTTACAGCGTAATTTTTCTCAAACGCCTCATTGGACTGCTGATAGGCGTACTCCATGGCGGCTACTGCCAGACTGTCTTTGGTGGGAAAATGATGCAGCTGCGCACCCTGAGAAACTCCGGCCTCCTTGGAGACAGCGGATGTTCTGAAGTTGACGTAACCCACTTCCCGTATCACATTGAACGCGGCCTTTGATAGGCGCTCGCGCATTACGGCAGTTCTGGTTGCCTGGGGAATGCGGGCTTTTTTTACTGGACTGGCAGTCGCGGTCATCAAGGGCTTTCCTTTTTTCTGGACGCGGGTTTGGGTCTGTTAACACCCATTGCATTATCACTGCTGGAGATCATTTTTGCTTCCAGCGCGGCGGAATGAGCGAGGTTTAGTCATTCTAAATAAGCGAGTGATAACAACACTGGGGGCAAAAATGATCCCAGCCCTTCGGGTTGCGGCTAAAAAAAGCGTCACTTGTCGTTGTTCGTCGTTCATTTAGAACCACTAAATTCTCTCCTCGCGCCTAAATTGATGCTTTTTTAGTCACAATAGTGGCAATCCAATGGGTGTTAACAGCCCCTAGGGCTGGAGAAAAAAATTCTCAACCAGAGTGGCAAAAGGTGCGGCCTTTTCAAACATGGTCCAATGGCCGCACTCACCATAAATATGGAGTTCAGAATGCTTTAGCAATTCGTGGGCGCGAATACTGCACTGGTAGGGAACGATAACGTCTTCGCGGCCATGAATAACCAAGGCGGGATTGGTAATTTTGGCAATTTCCTCTTCGGGCAGACAAAGGGCATCGAGCTTTTCCTGCATGGGCTCGGGAAACAGTGACTGATAGGCTTCCTGATAACCGGGGCGCATACTCGCCTGGTAGCGGGATTCGACAATCTCGTCACTGACCTTGAAATTTTCGTGGGTAAATACATTCATCAAATCGCGCATGGCTGCAAAGGAAGGCTGGTATCCCCACACTTTGCGCAGCCCCTCGGTCATATCAAAATGGATGCCCGCCGCTCCCATCATCACAAACTTGGCCACTCTGTTCGGGTGTTTGGCCGCTATGGCAAGGCTGAGGGCGCCGCCAAAGGAATTGCCAACAAAATGGGCTTTTTCAATCCCCAGGGCATCCATAAAACCCATGGTAAATGCGATCCAGTTGTCGAGATTGTATTCAAAGTTTTTTGGATGCTCGGTGTAGCCAAAACCGACAATATCCGGAGCGAGGACATGGAATTTTTGCGCCAGAGCAGGAATCAGCAGGCGCCAGTTGGCAAACCCGGTGACACCGGGGCCGGAGCCGTGAATCAGAATGACCGTGTCACCCTCGCCCTGCTCCTGATAGTTAACGCCGTAGCCGTTTACTTTGACGGTTTTGCCAAGTTCGGGATTATCGCTCATAGTTTTCTCCGAATTTATTGTGCAGACGGGGGTGCAGCACGCCTGTTGGGTTTAGGGTTAACAAACAGTTTATTGTTGTCAATTTTGGTCGCGAAAGTGATCAGTGGTGTGCGGCAGGGCAGTGTCAATGCCGCGCCTGTCCTGACATCAAAAGTGCCGTGGTGCCAGCCACATTCCAGCACATGGCCGTTGAGTTCGCCCTCTTCAACAAATGAGGCTTTGGCGTGGGTGCAGCGGTCAAAGCTGGCGTAAAACTCACCATCCACGTTAAAAATGGCCAGAGTCGCGCCACTGGGCATTTTGGCTTCAGAAATGCTGCCTGGCGGGTAGGCGCTCACGTCGCCCAGTTCAACCCAGGGAGTATCCGTTGCAATAGAATCATCAGTAGTCACGTTATGTCTCCTGTCAATTTCAATTAAAGCATGGTGCTGCCGCCATTGACGCTTATCACCTGGCCGGTGACAAAGGCCGCAGCCTCGCCAGCCAGGTAAAGTACCATGGATGCAATTTCTTCACATTCGCCAGCCCTGCCCATGGGAATAACTGAAACCATTTTTTCAATAAGCTCTGGCTTTTCAATGGCAAACTTGTCATAAATTTCTGTGCGCACCGCACAGGGTGCAACCGTATTCACGGTAATACCGTCGCGGGCAAACTCCCGTGCCAGACCTGTGGTCAAACCATGAACACCGCCCTTTGCAGCATTGTAGGCGGCGTGATCGACCAGGCCGTTGCGCACCGAGTCGGCACCTATGTGAATGATGCGGCCATACTGTTGTTGCTTCATCACCGGCAGTACCGCGCGGTCGCACCACAGGGTTGTCCACAGGTTGCGGTCGATGGTTTGCTTCAGAGTTTCTGCGCTATGACTCAGAAAAGGCAGAATCACGCCGCCCCCGGCATTGTTGACCAAAATATCGATGCGGCCAAACCTGGTCAGGGCTGTCTCGATAAGGGCGTTGGCGTTTTCTTCAACAGAAAGATCCCCCGCAAATGTTGCCACCGTTTCTGGTTCAAAGAACGCTGCTGCCGTCTTGGCAATCGTCTCTGCATCCAGGTCTGTAATGACAACCTTTGCACCCTGCCCATAAAGCGCCTTGGCAATGGCCAGGCCGATTCCGTGGGCTGCGCCGGTCACAATGGCGACTCTACCTTCTAGACCTTCTTGCATAAATTCTATCGCTCGTTGAAAACCTGGCTTATTTTTTAATGATGGCGCCTGTGCTGGCAAATTCGGGCTTGGGGAAACCGCCCCAAAGATCCATCACTTCCGACGAGTTTTTCAGCATTCTCGGTTCTCTCGCCCCTTCGGCAGGAAACTCTTCCATACCAAAGCTGAATTCCATGGTCATATCATCGGGATCGGTGTAATAAAGAAAGACACTGCCAGATGGCTTGTGGCGACCGGGACCAAAAACAATGGGAACATTGGCAGCCATCAATCGGTTGCGGGCGCGGCCGACATCGTCAATTTCACTGACCATAAAATTGACATGGTGAAGACCGTCGCTGTCGCTCTTGAGAATGGCAAAGCTGTGATGGAAGGGATTGGGAAAACAGCGCATCCATACGGCCTTATCTTCAACATAATCGGAGGAGACAAAACCGAAATGCTTTTCCATTGCCTCCCAGGCTTGTTCAAACTGGGTGGTTTTGATCACCACATGACCCAGACGCTGGATTTTTGTCAAATGGCCGGCAAAGGGTCGCGCCGGGATTGTCATCGCATGGAAGAAGTCAAAGGTAATCCCGGTTACGGACTCAACCAGCCTGAAGGCGTCGCCAATCTGCAGGAACTGGCGTTCGTCGCGATCAATGGCGCGAATGTTGTAACCCAAGGCCGTGAAATGGGCGCGGGCTTTTTCATACTCCGCCGCCGATTGCACCATCAAGCCCACATTGATCAGGCCGGGCTCATCGCTTTGATAAAGGGCAACATCGGTCATCCCATCACTGCAACGAAAACTGGCGCGAACCGGGCTTTCATTGGTTGTCAGCTCAAGTCCCACCAGATCGCGATAGAACTCCACAGAGCGCTCCACATTGGTAACGCCAAGGGCGACATAACCGAGTCTTTGATAAAGAAATGGATGGTTCATCTGGGCGGCTCCTGCGAATCACGCTTATTTTAGTTTACAGTAAAAATTATCGCTACTTAAAAACAGTTCACACGCAATGTAAAGCACGGTGATTTAGATGTCAACTTTTTCCAGCAGGCAATACTCGGCCAATGCCTGCAGCTCTTCATCGCCATCAGTCAGGTAGCGCCACATGCGCTCAAAGACACGCCCCGTCATCACCTGGCGATCAACAATTTCCTGGTCACTCAGTAGCCCGTCTGCATCCTTCACTCCCAGGTTTCTGGCCTGAATCTCAACCCTGGCCGCATCTTCAAGAAACCAGCTGTAGGCCACCGCTTGCTCCAGGGTTTCCCCTGTAACCACGGCGCCATTGCCGCGCATGACAATGGCTGGAGAATCCCCCATCTGTTCTGACAACTTTATCGCGGCCTCATCGTTGCGCAGCAGGCGGGGATCATCCCAAAGGGGGGTGCTGGCGCCAAAGTAGGCCGCAAGGCCATGCCTGGGCTTGGCGGTGGCGCGAAAGGTTGACAGAGTCATGACATTGGCGGGCATGATTCGGCACACCGCGCCCGCGGCCGGATTGCGGGCATAAATCTGTTGGTGAATGCGCACCTCGCCAAGTACGCCCTCGGGCAAAGATCCGGAAACCTTGACCAGCGTACCCGGCTCATTGGGACGAATGGTTGCCAAGGGTTCGGGAGCGCACACCAAAAATGTATCTTCGCTCAGTCGCATGCTACAGTGACCGAAAGCGTGAACCAGCCCGGCGCGGCCAAGCGCCCTGGCGGCGATGCGCAGCTTTATTTGTGCTGCGTTGATTTTTTTTGCGTTCAATTGATCCATTCGAGATTTCCCCTAAACTCTGTTTTGGCTGTTCGGCAAAAGTGCTTTACAAGGTACAACAACTCTGTTAATTTTGCAAAACAAACCAGATACACGGTATGCAAATAGTTTCGACATACTTGGATAAAAAGGCGGAGGTTGGATTGTGACTGAAATAATCAAGTCTATAGACGAAAACACGGAGGCAGGCCGTTTTCGCGTGCCGCGCCAGGCTTTCGTGAGCGACGCGGTTTTTGAGGCGGAGCGGGATGCCATTTTTAATCGCTGCTGGCTCTACCTGGGGCACGAATCGGAACTCGCGGACGGCCCCGGCAGCTTTGTCGCCCGAACCGTTGCCAACCGGGATCTGCTCTTTATTCGCGACCGCAATGACGTTGTTCGCGCGCTCTTTAACGTCTGCCCCCACCGCGGTGCAACGGTTTGCCGGGAGAAAAAAGGCAAAGCCAAAAGCTTTCAGTGCATGTATCACGGCTGGGTCTTCAAAGACACCGGCGAATTAATGCATCTGGCGGGAGAGTCTTCCTATGCCAAAGATTTTAATGCCGACGGCAGCGTCAATCTGCAGCCAGTGCCCAGGCTGGACAGTTACGCGGGCTTTTATTTTGTCTGCTTTAACGACGAGGTTGAGTCGCTGCCAGACTATCTGGCGGGCGCCAAGGAATATCTGGATCTGGTGGCCAACCACTCCCCTGCGGGCATGACCCTGGTGGGCGGCACCCAGGAGTACGCCATTCGCGCCAACTGGAAACTGTTGGTGGAAAACAGCTTTGACGGCTACCACGCCGAAGCCACCCACGCCACCTATCTCGACTACCTCATGAACACCAACGGTGGCCTGACCAACGTCAAGCTTCAGGGCAATGCCTACGACCTCGGCAATGGCCACGCCGTTGTCGAATACACGGCACCCTGGGGGCGCCCCGTAGCCCAGTGGATTCCCATGTGGGGAGAGGAAGGCAAGATCGAAATGGATCGTGTCTATGCCGAACTTGTCGAGCGCCTCGGTCCTGAAAAAGCCGAACAGGTTGCCCACAAAAACCGCAACATGGTGATTTTCCCCAACCTGGTGATCAACGATATCATGGCCATCACCATCCGCACCTTTTACCCGGTCAAACCCGATTACATGATGGTCAATGGCTGGGCGCTGGCGGCAAGTGATGAAAACGAATGGCGCCGCAAGTTTCGCCTGTTCAACTTCCTCGAATTCCTCGGCCCGGGCGGTTTTGCAACCCCGGATGATGTTGAAGCCCTGGAAAAATGCCAAGCAGGCTACAAAGCCAACACATCTGTACCCTGGAATGACATCTCCAAAGGCATGCACAAAAAGCAGCCATCCTTTGATGACGAACATCAGATGAGGGCATTTTGGCGGGAGTGGAACAGACGTCTTGAGACGATTCGTCAGGAGGCCGGCAAATGAATAGCGCCACAAAAAACAAGTATGACGACTTTCTCGCGGTGCAGGATCTGATTTTTAAAGAGGCCGCGCTCATCGACAGCTGGCAGCTCGACGACTGGCTGGCGCTGTTCACAGAGGATGCCGGTTATTATGTGCCGCCCACCGATGTGGATGACAACGCCTCTCCAGACAAAACCCTGTTTTATATCGCCGACGATCGCGCGCGCATGGAAGAGCGGGTCATTCGCATCAAGAAAAAAACCGCGCACTCCGAATTTCCGCGGTCAAAAATTCGCCATCTGGTGAGCAATATTCGCATCATCGGAGAAAGCGATGGCATTGTTAGCGTTGATGCCGCCTTTGTCGTCTATCGCACCAAAGATGGCGCCACCGATGCCTTCATGGGTCGCTACGCCTATAAGCTGAAGCGCGATGGCGACAGTTTCAAGATTGCCAGCAAAAGCTGTCATCTCGATATGGACGGCCTGAGACCCCACGGCAGGATCAGCATCATCCTTTAAAACTTGCCGTTGTCAACGCTGCAGAGGATGCCGGTTTTCGAGTCGGCTCCCTGCGGCGTTGTCGGCTTTGCCGGCCAAACAAATTTTCGCTGTTGACCATTTCCACCCGGGTTGTTGACAATACGTGCTGACAAAATGAGTTATCCCTTATGAATCAAGAACAGATACTAAGCGCCAGCGATGAGCTGTATCAGGCTTTGCGTAACAAAACCACAGTAACGCCGCTGAGAGAAAGATATCCCACCATCAGCATCGACTCTGCCTATCAGATTTCCCTTCACTTGCTGGCGAAACGCATTGCCGACGGTGAAAAAGTCATCGGCAAAAAGATCGGCGTCACCAGCAAAGCCGTGCAGGACATGCTCAATGTTTATCAACCGGATTTCGGCTTTTTAACCGACAAAATGATCTTCAGCGACCAGATTCCCATCAGCAAGGAGCTGATCCAGCCCCGCGCAGAAGGCGAAATCGCCTTTCTCCTGAAAAAGCCTCTCGCGGGTCCCGGCGTCACTGAGGCGGATGTGCTGGTGGCAACGGAAGCGGTGATGCCCTGCTTTGAAATCGTCGATTCGCGCATTGCCGACTGGAAAATCACCATTGAAGACACCATCGCCGACAATGCCTCCTGCGGCCTCTTTGCCATTAACGACAAGGCGGCAAAGGATCCAAAAACCCTGGATTTAATCAACTGCGAAATGGTAGTCAATAAAAACGGCCAGTTTTTGAGCAAGGGCACTGGTGCTGCCGCACTCGGCAATCCGCTAACCTGTGTGGCCTGGCTGGCCAATGTGATGGGGCAGTACGGTGTCAGTCTCAACGCCGGCGATATTATTCTCTCCGGTTCCCTGGTTCCCCTGGAGCCGGTCAAGGCGGGAGACAGCATGTCGCTGACGATCTCCTCCCTGGGTGACCTTGCCATAGAGTTTGTTTAACCCCTATTTTTGTTTAACCCCTATTCGAGGCGGTGATTAGATGATGAGCACAGCAAAAATCAAGGCGGCCATTATTGGTCCCGGCAATATTGGCACCGATCTGCTGATGAAAGCCATGCGCTCCGATGTCATAGAACCGGTGTGGATGGTCGGCGTAGAACCAGACTCCCCGGGACTGGCAAGAGCCAGGGACATGGGCATTAAAACCACCTCGGAAGGTGTGGCAGGGCTTATTCCCCACATGAAAGCCGATGGCATCAAAATCTGCTTTGACGCCACCTCCGCCTACGTGCATGCAGAAAACTCCCGCCAGGTCGTTGAACAGGGCGCCATGATGATCGACCTGACCCCGGCCGCCATCGGCCCCTACTGTATTCCTCCGGTCAATCTGGATGCGGCGCTCGCCTCTGGTGGCAGCAACGTCAACATGGTCACCTGCGGTGGCCAGGCCACCATTCCCATGGTGGCGGCGGTGTCCCGGGTGCAAGCGGTGGCATACGGTGAAATTGTCGCCACAGTGGCGTCAAAATCCATCGGCCCCGGCACCCGCAAAAACATCGACGAATTTACCCGCACCACGGCGCGCGCTGTTGAGCAGGTTGGCGGCGCCAAACGCGGCAAGGCCATTATTCTCATCAACCCCGCGGAACCGCCGCTGATTATGCGCGATACCATTCACTGTCTTACTGTGGATGCCCCCGACCAGGAAAAAATCACCGCCTCCGTGCACGCCATGGTGGCAGAAGTGCAGCGCTATGTGCCCGGTTACCGCCTCAAGAACGGTCCGATTTTCGACGGCAACCGCGTCTCCATTTTTATGGAAGTGGAGGGTCTGGGTGACTTTCTGCCCAAATATGCCGGCAACCTCGACATCATGACCGCCGCAGCGCTGCGCACAGCAGAAATGCTCGCGGACAAAATGCTGGCGGCGGCGAAATCCGCATAAAAAATTTAAGGTGCAACCCATTGAGGCAACCACAGTGAACATTGCAAACAAAAACGTCATCATCCACGACATGAGTCTCCGCGATGGCATGCACTCCATGCGCCATCAAATTTCCCTGGCGCAAATGAAAACCGTGGCCGCAGGCCTCGACGCCGCCGGTGTTCCCCTAATTGAAGTCACCCACGGCGACGGCCTCGGCGGCAACTCGGTGAACTACGGCTTTTCCGCCCATTCCGACGAAGACTATCTCCGCGCCGTGGTCGGCGTGGTCAAACAGGCAAAAATTTCCGCCCTGCTGCTGCCTGGCATCGGCACGGTTGACGATCTCAACATGGCGCACGACTGCGGCATAGGCACCATTCGCGTCGCCACCCACTGCACCGAAGCCGATGTCTCTGAACAGCACATTGCCGCTGGTCGCAAACTGGGGCTGGATACTGTCGGCTTTTTGATGATGGCGCACATGATCAGCACTGAAGAGTTGCTGGTGCAGGCAAAACTCATGGAATCCTACGGCGCCCAGTGTATCTACTGCACCGACTCCGCAGGTTATATGCTGCCGGATCAGGTCACAGAGCGCATCAGCGCACTACGGGATCAGTTGCAGCCGGAAACCCAGGTCGGCTTTCACGGCCACAACAACCTCAGCCTCGGCGTGATGAACTCCCTGGCAGCGGTTGCGGCGGGCGCCGACCGTATCGATGGCTCGGTGGCGGGCATGGGCGCCGGTGCTGGCAATACGCCACTGGAAGTCTTCGTTGCAGTGCTGGAGCGAATGGGTGCCAAAACAGGCGTTGATCTCTTCAAAATCATGGATGTCGCCGAAGACCTGGTGGTGCCCATGCTGGAAGAACCTATTCGCATCGACCGGGACGCTCTCACCCTGGGTTATGCCGGGGTTTACAGCTCTTTCCTGCTGTTTGCCAAACGCGCCGAAAAGCGCTACGGGGTTTCTGCCCGCAGCATTCTGGTGGAGCTGGGCAAGCGCCGCACGGTCGGCGGCCAGGAAGATATGATTGAAGATCTGGCGCTGTCCATGGCGGCCAGTAAGTAACAGGTTCGGCTTTATCATCAAGCAAGTTGCAGCATGACTTGCTTGATGATCGCCAATACAGCTCTTCAATGGCTGATAACACCAGCAGTTATCGGTAAATAAATCTTGCTCTTACTCGAAAGCCTGGCTTCTCAGGCATCACAGAATGCTGAGCGACTAAACTCGCCATCTTTATCCCCAGATCAATAGCTATCACCGTAAATCTCAGCTGATTCTCATATTTCCTTAACCGACACTCAGTCAGTATTTTTGTCAGAATCTAACCAGCTTAGGCTTACAAAATTGATCACCATTTTCATTTGCTAAGCACATAGTTTCCGCATCAGTTGATAAGCGGAACGACCTTCAGCGCGCTCCAAATAAGACAAAATATGGGGATATCTCTTGATGGGGGCGCCAAGTTCCATAGCAGGGAATGAAGTTCCGTTAGCTAAATGTAAATCGTAGGCAACCATAATATCTGCGGCTGTAAAAGATTGTCCCGCCACGTAAGGAGTTGCACTTAACACTATTTTCCAAATAGGAAAGGGTCGTTTTATATTCCCCCTCAATAAACTCCTCAAGCGCAGGGGACTCAACACAAGTCATCTTTGAAATTATTTCAAAGGTCGATGATACCGTGTGCTGAACGTCAAAGATGACTACTCAAAGGAACTGGTTGGCCAACTGACGGCATTCTCTATTAGTGGACAGCAAGTCGCTAGATTTCTCGATCAATTGATTGAACTGTGTCGTGCGCCGGATCAGATTGCTTGTGGCAATGGCACGGAATTTACGAGTAAGGCGATGTTTTCTGGCAAAAGGAATCGGGCGTAAAGCTGGCATTTATCCAGCCGCGCAAACCGACCCAGAACGCGCTTGTGGAAAGTCTGAATGGCCGGTTTCGAGAGGAATGCCTGAGCCAGCACTGGTTTCGCTCAATCAAGGAGGCAGGATCTCTCATCGATTCCTGGCGCCATTTTCATAACAACGAGCGGCCACACAGTACGCTCAAATACATGACACCTGCCGTCATCGCAAAAAGAGCAGCATAATAGGACAATCTTGTCGGCGAATTGGCACTAATTCGGGGGTAGGGTCAACATCCGCACGATTACGATTACTTGTCATAAACTATGCCGTATTAAATCTTGGCGGAGTTCAGCCTAAGCCCCCCCCAAAATAGATTGTTCGACAGCCGAAATGGCCTCTGCTCCATCATCTCCTGTTATGCCCTGCCATAAGGAATCATTAATTTACCCAAAATAAAATGTCCTGTACTTTGCTCTGAAATGCACTTGAGGCAAATTAATGATAAAAGTCTTTTACGGCGAAACTCCCAATGTCTACAAAGTTACCATTGCCATTGAAGAAATGGGGCTTGAAAGCGAGCGGGTGCCAGTCAATATTTTTGAGGGTGAGCAGTTCTCCCCGGCCTTTCTCGCCATTAGCCCCAACAACCGCATTCCGGCGATTGTTGATACTGCCCCCACAGGGGGCGGCGAACCGATCAGTGTTGCCGAATCCGGCGCCATTTTGATTTATCTGGCGGAGAAGGTTGGGCGCTTTCTGCCGTCCACCCCCAAAGAGAGAGCCCTTACTTTGCAGTGGGTGATGTGGCAAATGTCTGCCCAGGGTCCAACTCTCGGGCAGTTCGGGCATTTCCGCAATTATGCCCCGGAAAAACTGCCCTATGCCATTGAGCGTTTCGGTAAGGAGTCGCACCGCCTTTATGGCCTTCTCGATCGTCAGTTGTCCGACCGGGAATACCTTGCCGGCGATTACAGTATTGCCGATATGATCTGCTGGCCGTGGCTTCTTTTTCGCGAGCACCACGGCCTTGATCTGGCCGAATTCCCCAACCTTGGACGCTGGTTTCACAGCATCGACGCGCGCCCTGCGGTACGGGAAGCACTTCGCGAATCCGTTATCCCTAAGCCGAGAACCAGTTTCAGTGACGAGGAGCGCCAGCTCCTATTTAATCAGCGAGGAGTTTGAACATGGTCAATTATATTTCTGTGGCTGAAGCTGTTGATATGCCAGGTTTGCGTGTCGTATTTTCCCCCGGTTTTCCTGGCCCCTGGAGTGTTGCGGCGAGGATCATTCTCGAACTAAAAAACATTGATTTTACTCCCGTTGCTCAGTCGATTGGCGGTGCGGATAAAATTCTGCGCAATTGGACTGGGCAGGAATCCGCACCGGCTGCGGTTTTGGATAACGAGAGAGCCCGCTGCCGCTGGGACGAGATTCTCCTGCTGGCGGAACGGCTTGCCCCCAACCCCAGTCTTATCCCTGCTGATGAAAGCCAGCGCAGCGACATGTTTGGCCTGGCCAATGCCATCTGCGGTGAGGACGGCTTTGGCTGGAATTTCAGGCTCTACAAAATGGCGGCCTGGGAAGATTCCCTGGCAGGGCGCTCTTCGGAACCTGTGTTTCTCACTGCCGAGCAAGTCGCCATCATGCAATTTCGTTATGGCGACCCCTCCAGCAGCGCCGAGAAAGCCAAAGCGCGCATGGCTGCCATTTTGGGTCTGCTGTCGCAGCGTCTGCACGCCAACAAGAAAAAAGGCAGCCTCTTTCTCGTCGGCGACAAGCTAACGGCGGCGGACATTTACTGGACAACCTTCTCGACCCTGGTAGCTCCTATTCGCGACGAATTTTGCCCCATGCCTGAAGCCTATCGAGAAATGGGCGAGGCCATGGGCGCTGACCTTGGCGACGCGGTGGATCCCATCCTGATCGAACATCGCGAGCATGTGCTCAGTAACCACTGCCCCCTGCCGTTAAAATTTTGACCCTTGGCGCTTAACAAATCTAACTGCCTGGCCAATATTTTTCGAAGGTTAGCCAACCTTCGTCCAGGCACTTTGTTATGATGGCCAACCCATTAACAACCAATAGCAAGCAGATGTCAGAACACAGCGTTGATTTTTTCCGTGGCAAAACAATGAAAAATTCCATTGGGCTTGCGCCACTCACCAATCTGCAAAGCCATGCTGACGGCTCTCTCTCCGATGAAGAGTTTCACTGGCTCACCATGAGAGCCAAAGGCGGCTTCGGTTTAACCATGACGGCAGCCTGCCATGTGCAGGCCTGTGGCCAGGGTTTTGCCGGGCAGCTCGGCATCTACTCAGGCCACCATATTCCCGGACTCAGCCGCCTTGCCAAAGCTATCAGGGCAGAAGGCAGTCTCGCCATTGTCCAGCTCCACCACGCGGGCATAAGGTCGCCTTCCGATGTTATTGGCCAAGCACCTGTAGGGCCTTCAAAAGACGAGGAACGCGGCGCCCGAGAACTGTCCCTGGCGGAGGTTGCCCAGTTGCGGGAAGACTTCATCATCGCCGCGCAGCGGGCACAAAAAGCGGGCTTTGACGGCGTCGAATTGCACGGCGCCCACAATTACATTATTTGCCAGTTCCTGAGCGGTGAATACAATCGCCGCACCGACGCCTATGGCGGCTCCCTTGAAAACCGCATGCGACTGTTGCTTGAGATCATTGCCGGTATTCGCCAGCGTTGTGGCGAACACTTTCTTATTGGTGCGCGCCTGTCTCCGGAAAAGTTTGGCATTGCCATTGCCGAAGCGATTACAACAGTGCAGCGGTTGTTTGACGAAGAAATCATCGACTTTCTCGACCTGTCACTGCGGGATGCTTTTAAGGAACCGGATGAAGAAAAATACCAGGGGCGCTTGCTGATGTCCTGGTTTACGGAACTCAATCGCGGCCGCGTCAAGCTCGGGGCAGCGGGCAGTATCAGGTCCGCAAAAGATGTGGCTTTCTGCCTGCAGAACGGCCTGGATTTTGTCCTCATTGGCAAAGCTGGCATTCTTCACCACGACTTTCCCAAGCTGATAAAAAACAAGGCAGACTTTTCTGCAACGCCGCTGCCTGTAAGTCGGGACTATTTGCACAAAGAAGGTCTGAGCGAGGCTTTCATTAACTATCTGGCCAACAGCTGGCAGGGATTTGTTGCCGCCGAATAGACGGTGGTCGCTGCCGTTCCCCGAAGATTCTGCATATTGATGTTGGCGAATATTTAGGCTGCCAGTGGTAATCTGGATCAGGTATCGTCAGAGGGGGGGGCTGGCTCTGACGATGCCTGGAGATCAATCGGGCGATACAGCATCAAATTCAAAACAGCACCGACAGACTTTTAAGCGGATTTTTTGCGGGAGTTCCGTCCCGGCATGGCAGGTTTTATTAAGCGCCCTCTTGAGCCCAGCTCAGAGGGGGTTCAACAGTCATCAAACTCTGAACCAATATCGGCGCGCAGCAGTCCCCGATAGGCTCTGGCGGCGTTACTCTCACCCTGAATAACCTGGTAAACCTCGCGGACAATTGGCATATCCACTTTATGGACATCCGCCAACTGTATCACCACGGGGGCACTTTTCACCCCTTCGGCAACCATATGCATATCATCAATAATTTCGCGAATGGTTTTGCCCTGGCCAAGCTGAAAGCCCACATGGCGGTTGCGACTTTTTTCACTGGTGCAGGTGGCAACAAGATCCCCTATGCCGGCAAGGCCAGCAAAGGTTTGTGCCTGAGCACCCATGGCAACCCCTAGCTGAGTGATTTCCGCCAAACCTCTGCTGATCAGTGCCGAGCGTGTATTTTCACCGGCACCAAGACCGTCTCCCATGCCAGTGGCAATAGCAATGACATTTTTGAGAACGCCGCCCAGTTCGCAACCAATAACATCCTTGTTGGTGTAGACACGGAACAAGCCGCTGTGAAAAACCCGTTGTAGCGCCTGGGTTATGACGGGATCTTCCATGGCCAGGACACTGGCGGCAGCGTAGCCTGCCATTACTTCACGCGCCAGGTTGGGACCGCTGAGCACCCCTGCGGGGTGACCGGGCAGTATTTCGTTGATAATTTCCGTCATCCGCTTGTGGGTGGTCATTTCCAGACCCTTGGTCAAACTGATCACTGGCACCCAGGGACGAATATGTTCTTTCACCGTTTGCAGAACGCTGCGAAACGACTGGGAGGGAATACCCATCACCACCACATCGGAGTGGGAAACCACCTCGGCAATATCTGTAGTCGCCACCAGGCGATGGTGGAGTTTGGCGCAGGGAAGAAATTTTTCATTGGTATGGCAGCGGTTGATTTCTTCAACAATGGTCGCATCCCTTGCCCACAACGTTGTCGGCGCATTGCGCGACACCAGGGACGCCACTGTGGTACCCCAACTGCCGCCACCGAGAACGCCCACCTTAAGTTTCGTGTTATTGCCCATTTAGGAACTTACCTTTTCAATGGAGGAAATTATTAAGGAAACTCTGATTAATTCTGTTTTCGTCACTCCCGCATAGGTAGGAGTCCAGAAAAATCAATGGATTATAGATTCCCGCTTGCGCGGGAATGACATTAATCAGAGCTTCCTTAAATTGATAGACTACATCTCTAAATTTAAAGAAGCCAGATCGCTGTTATCACTATAGACAAAAATCTAGTCAAAGCAGTCATTATCCTTTACACCTTTACACCTTTACACCTTGACTCCCCCGGCATTTCCTCACTGTGGAATCACCAGTGGATAAGCAAGCCAATTAATTGATGTTAACGCCCAAAAAAGAACAGAGGTCAAAATGACCCCTGTTCTTTACTGCAATTACAGCGCTGAAAGTATCAGCTATCCGTCTGCCAGCTAGTATTGATAACCGACGGTAATGCCATAGGTGCGAGGCCTTCCAGCCACACGGGCAGCACCTTCCGAGGAGGCAATCACAGAGTTGTAGTAGTACTCATCGGTGATATTTTTGCCCCACAGCATCACTCTCCAGCGGGTATCATCAGACTCATAACCAATGCGAGCGCCTACTGTGGCGTAGCTTTCGATGGTGAAGTAGTTCTCGGTTATGGACTTGTGGAAACCGCCGTTAATGTTCCCTGGGAATGACGGGTGGGTGTATATGGACAAATCATCGGCGTCAAAGGCACCGTCGGAATCTGTCTGACCAACGACATTAATACCCATGAACAGAGTGCCACCCTGTTGCAGGGGTGTTCTGTAGTCCAGATCCAGGCTGTAGGCGAGTTCCGGGGTATAGGGGAGCTCATTGCCCGACAAATCCCTCACTTCACCATAAACATCAAACCCTGTGTATTCATCAATTTCTGAATCTAGGTAGGTAAGAGCAGCCGTCAGTGTCAACTTATCCGTCAACTGGGCAACGATGTCTGTTTCCGCGCCGAAGATGGTAGACTCGGGAACATTCACCAGACGATCCAGGGGTCCGAAGAGCGCAATTTCAATTTTGCCCCGCTCCTGTTTGTCTTCGTAGTCATAATAGAAGACAGCACCATTCCACTGGACGCGGCCTTCAGCCATTGACTGTTTGAAGCCTATTTCATAGGCAAGCACAGACTCTTCAGTCACCGGCAGCAGCTGATTGAAATCGTTAGCAGCCAGTGTTGGATAACTGCCCGCCTTATAGCCCTGAGAAATATTGGCATAAAGCAGAGTGTCCTCGTTTAGCTGGTAGTCAATACCGGCGCGCCAGGAAATATTATCTTCAGCAAGCTCGTTGATAAAGGGCGTTCCAGGAACGCCGGCGCCAGGAAAGTTATCAAGAGTAAAGCAGTCGCCAGGGCCAATGGGGTCAAAAGGTCTTCCCGACAAGCCGCCCAGGAAGTTGAACAGACCGGCCACATTACTGCCTGCGGCCACGCCATTTCCTGAAGTGTCTATGGAGCCAGGGGCGTTGAGGGGTGCATAGTTACAGCTGTAGGCATCGATGGTGGTGTCGGTATAACGGGCTCCGAGCTTCAAAGTGAGCGCTTCATTGAGGTCGTAATCGATATTGCCAAATACTGCGTAGGATTCAATATCCTGCTCGAGGAGAGAGCCGGTTCTTGTGATCCAAAGGGTTTGTGGGCGATAGGTTGTGTTGTTGCTAAATTCCAGGAGTTGGTCTTCCATGGTGCTGCTGTCTTCGTAATTGGCACCCAAAAGCCAGCGGAGGCTGTCCTGATCGCCAGCCAAACGAATCTCGGCAAAGGTGGATTTCGCTTCGCCCTTGTTATGAATAAAGCCCGCGGTAACCAGGTGATGGCCATCGCCATCCTGAACCTGATCCTGTTCGTAATCGCTGTGGGCGATCAGGCCTGTCAAGGTCATGGTATCGTTTAGCTCAAAATCTCCCCGCAAGGAGAATTGGATAAATTCCTTGTCACCTGAAGGCCTGTCAATCTAGGACCAGTCCGCGTAGCGGTTATCTCTGGGCGAAAATGGGATTGCCGCCTGGGCAAGAGACTGCCCCGGTGCCTGGTCAAAGCGTTTCGGGGTCGCGGCAATAAACTGCATCGCCTGAGGGTCAGACTTGTCACGCCAGCCATTGATATTCAGGTTGATTTGCGCGGTATCCGTGGGTTCAAACAGCATCTGCAGGCGGGCTGCAGTGTAGGATTCTTCGCCGTTTTCGTCATCGCTGGTGACGCTTTTCTGCCAATCGTCGGAATTCACGGTTTGCACGGCAAGGCGGCCACTGACGGTGTCAGTCAAACCACCGGTAACAAAACCGTTGGCTTCTATCTTGTTGAAGCGACCGTAGCTGAGATCGCCGCCGTAGCCCAGTTCCTGGCTGGGTTTGGCAGCAATAAAGTTAACCGCGCCACCGGTGGAGTTTTGCCCAAAGAGTACGCCCTGAGGCCCTTTGAGAACCTCAACTCGTTCCAAATCGTAGGCGCTGTGAGCCGCCATCACCGGAAATGGTAGGGGAATTTCATCGACATACAGGCTGGTTGCCGGGTATACACCCAGCGAGCTTTCATTAAAACCCACGCCCCGCAGGGTGAGAATGGGCGTATTTTGCTGACTGGTCGCAAATACCAGGCCAGGAACCACAGAGGTGATTTCCTCCAGGGATGTCAGTTTCTGTTCTTGCAATTTGTCACCTGAAACCGCCGCAATGGAAAGCCCAATATCATTGGCGCTTTCGGCTCTTTTCTGTGCAGTTACAATGATTTCCTCAAGCTGAGCCAGGGCTGATGACGCCACAAAGGCACCAGAGCACACCAGCAAGGCGGCAATCTGAGGTTTCAATTGGAATTGTTGCTTATTCATCGTGTGTCTCCTGAGTTTATGAGGCTTCTTTCCCCGTATCTTTATAGATGACAGTTAAGTTGTTTGCCAGTTTGCGCTGTTCCCCTAGATAAATGCGAACATTTAATTGATTTCGTTAGCATGCAAACTGCCCAAAGAATTTAGCACAAGGTTTGAGGGGAGTAAATAACATTCCGTTAAAACAGACAATTTTCCATCTTATTGTTTTTTCAGTATTTTAATAAAATTCCCCGCCACTCCCTAACAAACAATCAGCTCCTGGCTCGCTGCGCCTTGTTTGCCCGGAGCCGCTGGAAAAGTTGCTGTGGGAGAGTTATTAATTGGGTGCGGCAAGTTGTCCCGCGCAACGTGGACAAAAAATTTGGCCACGGATTATCTTCCAGCCGGCCTTATGAGCTTTTAGTGCGGCGGGAAGCGAAGCGGCATCACCCGTTAAGCGCGCATCAATTTCGTCGAGAAATTGCTGGTCGCAGCCTTCGTTTTCACAAATCAGCAGTTGTTGAGGGTTTGAACCAGGCAATGATGACCTCCAGTGAGTTCACATCTTAGCCAGTGATGACTGCCACAGCAAATAGCCGCCAGTGTCACACAGGGGAAAATCGCCGCTATACTGGCGAGCACACAGCGTGCAACACCTGTGGTGTTTTTGCGAGGTATCAATGGTGAATCCAGCATGATTGTTAAACTGTTTCCTCTCTGGGTGATAGCTGCCGCCCTCGCGGGGCTGTTTTTTCCCCAGGGATTTACGGGTTTGAGCGCTCTGGTGGTTCCCCTGTTGATGGCGGTGATGCTGGCCATGGGGCTAACCCTGAAACCCAGGGATTTCTACGATCTGCGGGATTACAGATTCGCCGCATTGGCTGGCGTAGCTTTGCAATTTACCGTGATGCCGTTAATGGCTCTGCTCATCGCCACTCTCTTTTACTTCAACAGCGCCCTGACCACAGGGCTTGTCCTGGTTGGCAGTGTTGCCGGCGGCACCGCATCCAACGTTATCACTCTGCTCGCCAGGGGCAATGTCGCTCTGTCGGTGTCGATGACATCAATCTCAACTCTTGCCAGCGTCGTGATGACACCCTTGCTTATGGCCTGGCTGGTGGGTTCGACAGTGACTGTGCCCGCCGCCGCCATGATTGGCAGTTTATTTCAGATTATTTTACTGCCCGTGAGCCTGGGGGTGGCGCTGAACGTATTTGCCGAAGCCTGGATAAAAAAACTCAGACCGGTTCTGCCGGGATTTTCGGTGGTGGCAATCGCTTTGATTATTGCCATTGTGGTGGCGTTGAACGGGGAGCGCATCGGCGCCATGGCGCTGTCGATTTTTGCGGCAACCCTGCTTCACAACCTTTCCGGCATGGCGCTGGGTTACTGGGCAGCGGCTCTGCTTCGCTTTGACAGCACCATCTGTCGCACCATTGCCATTGAGGTGGGGATGCAAAACTCAGGTTTGGCCGCAACGCTGGCACTGAAATTTTTCGGCGCTGCCGCTGCGCTGCCCGGTGCTATTTTCAGTATCTGGCTGAACATCACCGGAGCGCTTTTTGCCAGCGCCTGTCTCCGTAGGGACGAGAAAAAAGCCCAGGAGTCGCGATAGCATGTTCCGCGCCCCGGTTATTTTTTCGCCTGGCTAAAGTTAAAACCTTCATAGCCATTTGCCGCCACCTTGTCGAGCTTGCTGATGTATTTGTCCAATCCTCCGGCATAGGCGAGAATGCTGTGAGCCTTGCCCGGCACATTGTCGCCCACATACCAGCTTTTCGATTTTTCGAGAATCGTGCCCTTGATACAGTCCTGAACCTTTTGCGTCCATTCCTGTTGAGCCTCGGCGCTCGCCTCAACCCGCTCATAGCCATTGGTCTTCATGTACTCGATCAGGGCCGAAATCCATTCAACCTGATATTCGTTTGGCACCACCACATTGGTCAAAACCGAGGGGCTGCCGGGGCCACCGATAAGGTAGAGATTGGGAAAACCCGCAACCCCAAGCCCCAGATAAGTGGGCGAACCTGCAGACCAGGCCTCTTTAATGGTTTTGCCGCCAATGCCCTGGATATCGATGACCGTCAGCGCCCCGGTGAGGGCATCAAAACCGGAAGCGCAAATGATCATATCCAGTTCAATTTCTTCGTCACCAACGATCAAGCCTTTTTCCGTAAAACGTTGAATGGGGTTGGCCTTCACATCAAAAGCGTTGACATTGTCGCGGTTAAAGGTTTCCAGATAATTGGTTCCCACGGTAATACGTTTGGTTCCGTAGGCAATATCTGTGGGTGTGAGAATTTTGGCAAGCTCGGGATCTTTGATGGCTTCAGACACTTTGTTGCGGAGGAAATTGGACACCTCTTCATTGATGTCTGCATTGGTTAACACATCGGCAAACGCCCGCGGAATGGTGGCGCCACCGTGCTGCCAACGGCGTTCGAGAATTTCCCTGCGTTGCTCGGGCGTGAAGTCGCCGCCAGGGTGATGACGTATTTCGAATAAATCCTCATCCATAAAAACATCGCCGGAACCGACAATTTCAAAGGTTCGCAGTTTTTGCCGGGTTTCAACTTTGATCTTTTCCCAGGCGCTGTAGTCTTCGTCGGTCAAGGGACGATTGCGCGCGGGCACATGAAGGTTGGGAGTGCGCACAAACACATTGAGTTGCTTCGCCTGCTGTGCCACCAATGGAATAATCTGCGTGCCCGAAGATCCGGTGCCGATAATGCCGACGCGCTTGCCCGTGTAAACCGGCTCCTCATGGGGCCAAAGCGCCGAGTGGTAAATCTCACCCCTGAAGCTTTCCCGGCCGGGAATGTTGGGCCAGATCGGCGCCGAAATAGGTCCCGCAGAAGAGACAAAATGTCGCGCCCTATAGGTATCGCCATTTTCGGTTGTCAACGTCCAGAGATTGCTGGCCTTGTCAAAAACCGCTTTCACCAGTCGCGAATTGAAGTGAATATCCTTGCGTAGATCGAGCCGGTCACAGACAAATCGCATATAGCGGCTGATCTCGGGCTGCGCCGCATATTTCTCACTCCAGCGCCACTCGGCATCTATGATGGGAGAAAACGAATAGCAATAAACCAGGCTTTCAACATCGCAGCGGGCTCCGGGGTAGCGATTCCAATACCAGGCGCCACCCACATCGGCGCCCGCTTCAAGCGCCAGCACCTTAAGCCCTTTTTCACGCAGGGTGTAGAGCATATGCATACCGCCAAAGCCGCCGCCCAAAACCAGGGCATCAAGAGTGGTGGAAGACGATGTTGAAACGGTTTCGCTCATTGTCTGGGACCTCAATATTTTCTTTTTAAAATCCATTGTTCCGTTTTCCCTTGGCGGCTTTTGTGGCAGAGCATAACCGCTGCTGGCAAATTTCGGCACTGGGGTTGTTGCTCTGGAGTATTACTGATCCATCTGTTGTTGCCAAGAATGGAAACTGCAAGGTGGCGGGTTGAAAACAGTGAAAACCATCCCTCTGACAATGATTTTTGTAGACTGTGGTGACTGATTTTTAAGGTTTTCAACCGCGCTTTTTGCTGCCAATGTTGGTATTTTGCAATAGCCAGCTAGCGCTATCGAGCGGCGAAACTGGAACGGGCTGCGATGATAGAAGCGCTCATTAACTGTTGGCTATTAATCGTTCCAGGGTGGCATAAAGTTATAACCATTTGAAAAAATTGATAAAATTATTGCAATTATTGGCAGTTGTTTGCTGCAATGGCCGCCTGTGATTGCAGCAGGTGGCGACAGGCGCAGAAAGCCAGCGCCTGGCCTTATCAAAAAAGCCAATACCTTTTTCCCCTTCGATGCCGCAAACAAATACTGTCTTGAATGGTTATTTTTTTGTAGCTTCAACGCCAAAAAATAATTTGATTTTTCGCCTATTCGAAATATTTCTACATCACATAATAATATTGAATACTACCTAAAAAGGCGTATAGCATGGAGTGCGCAGTTACCTACTCCCTCCGTGGCAGACTAGCCCGGCAGCTGTGCCTGTTACCCGAATATCCGCGCCAAAACCGGTGATTTGCGCTGTTTTTCAAGCAGGGGCGTCAACCAGCAAGTCCGGGGTTGAGCCGGTGCTGGTGGGATTTTCGGTTAACCACCGGGAACAACAGCGGAAGGTTCATTGAGGTGAGCACTCATATCGCCAACCAAAGGGTATCTGATGAGGCGTTTTACAAATCGCCAGCTGCTATCCACATATTCAAAATCGTCAAAATAATGTCCGGAAAATATCACTTGCAAAGGGAATTCGCTGGTTTGTTGAAGTACGCTGAGGTAAGACTGGCATTTAGCCGTTAGGCCATCTTCGTTGAGATTAATATCAATATTGGTAATGACATGTCGAGTCTTTGGCGTGCTGTCTTCATAAAGACGAACGGTGGACATCAACTGGAGAACACCGGGCTTGCCAATCATCGCAGGAAAACCTTCAACAATTAGCTGGCCGTGCTCAAATAAAGAAGCGAACCCTTCCAGGTCACCAGTGTCAATGGTAAAAGCATACTGGTTGATAAGATGCATTATTGATTCTTTTGCGGTCATGGCCATACCCTTATGATTATCGCTGTGCTTTCAAGAGGAAAAATTCAAATTAAAGCGCGTTTGCAGTCAGTGAAAACGCTCCTATCATAGATATTTATTTCCTGTCAGACAACGGAAATTATCAATAAATAAATTTATTTTAATAAAAAATTATAAAAACTTAAAAATATAATTTTTATTTATCATGAGGTTAAAATATATTTTAGAATAAAACCCCATTGCTGAGAGAAATAAATGAACTTGTTTCAATCGAAGTTGTGGCGTACCATCCTGAAAATATTTTATAACCACAACCTCTGCCACAATGTTACGGCAACACAATAACGGGCACGATAAAACCCCATGAAAGCCTATAAGAGTCTTCCCCGTTTCCGCTATTTTGTTCTCGCATCGCTCTGGTTAACGATTATTTTTTTGTATATAGACAGAGCCAATATTTCCATGGCAGCACCCTACATATCAGCAGAGCTGGGGCTGACTGCAACAGAAATGGGTATTATTCTGAGTATTTTTTACTGGGGTTACATGATCGGTCAGGTTGCCGGTGGCATAGTCTCGGACAAATACAATATTCGCAAATGGACACTGATTTTATACCTCACCTGGTGCGTTACTACATTGCTGACCGGTATTTGTCGAACCGCCGGCCAACTCGCCATCATTCGTTTTTTATTTGGCTTTGGCGAAGGCGCTGTTATCAATCCGGTTACGAAATTGCAAAACCATTGGGCTTTCCCCCAGGAAAGAGGCTTTGTCAATGGCATTTATGTGTCATCCGGCTATATTGGTCTTGCCTTTGGCATACCAATTGTGGGATGGCTGATAAGCACCTTTGACTGGAGAACCATGTTTTACATCACCGGCAGTATCACTCTTGTCGGAGTTTTTGTCTTCTGGCGATTTGTCTATGATCACCCAAGTGATCATCCCCGCATTTCCGAAGAAGAAAAAACAGCGCTCAAGGATGCCTTGAAAAAAGATCGCGTTAATTATGACCCCAATAAACCCGATCAAAAACCGGTGTCTTTTCTTGGTGGCACCAAAATTCTTTTTAGTGACTGGACCTTTTGGGTAATCTGCACAGCGATATTTTTTATTCTCGGGGTTTATTTTACCTGTTTTGCGTGGATACCCGGTTTTTTGGTGATGGAGCGGGGCTTGTCCAGCGTCAACAGCGGCCTGTCATTGACGGTTCCCTATCTGTCTGCAGCGGCAGGCGCCATTATCGCTGGTTACATTGGCGACAAAATCAATAGCCGCAGTGCGGTTATTATTCTGGCGACGATTTTTACCATACCGCCGATTTTGGGTTTATTTTATTTTAAAAGCATTGAAATGACCGTAACCATGCTGTGTTTGATGTTCTTTTTTAACGCCGCAGCGGTCAGTAAATTTATGGTCATAACCTTTGATCTATACCCGCCAGAAATTATTGGTGTGGCCCTTGCTGTGGAAATTGGTTTATTTGCCGGTTTTGGCGGCATTGTCGGGCCTGTCCTTATCGGTTATACCTATGACCTCACCGGATCCTTTTTTGCCGGATTCGCGACGATGGCAGCGGGCATGGCGGTAGCAACTGCAATGATGATTCCCATCTACTTCTTTGAGCGCAATATTAAAAAACAGAAGATCCTTAAAATAATTCCGGAAATTCGATAACCTTAGGGAAACTCTGATTAATGTCATTCCCTCGCAGGCGGGAATCTATAATCGCTTGATTTTTCTGGACTCCCGCTTGTGCGGGAGTGACGGAAACATAATTAATCAGAGTTTCCTTAGCTTTTAATGTTTACAGGCATTGAAATTTTCAACGCTTTTTCTCTATCCCAGCAGTCTTCACTGATACCCTCATTTTTTATTTTATATTTTTCAACCCTCTCACTGGGTGTTTTAGGCAAGCTATCGCGAAAGGCAATGTAGCGTGGAATAGCGAAATAGGCGACACGGGATTTGCACCAGTCAATTAATTCTTCTGCAGAGACGGAATAACCAGGCTTGGTGACGATAACTGCCTTGACCTCCTCCTCACCCAGTTCGGAGGGTACTCCCACCACACAGGATTCAAGCACGGCATCATGGCCATTAAGCGCCGCTTCCACTTCAAAGGATGAAATGTTTTCACCCCGGCGGCGAATGGCCTGTTTTTTTCTGTCGGAAAAATAAAAATAGCCATCTTCGTCCATATAGCCAAGATCGCCAGTGTGATACCAGAGATTTTGCGTTAACTCGAGGGTGGCTTCCGGCATTTTGTAATATCCCGAGGTGCCGACAAAGGGGCGCTCCGGGCGAGTGATAATTTCACCTATGGTTCCCGGAGGAAGTTCCTGATCATTGCTGTCGACAATTTTTACCCTATAGCCGCTGATCGCTTTGCCGCATGAACCCGGGCGGCGGTTTTCGTAAGGATTAAAAAGACTGAAAATACATTCAGTGAGACCATAAAGCTCAAGCAATTGGGTATTAAATCTTTGTTCAAAAGCATTCCAGATGGTAACAGGTGCGGCGGCTCCCATCATCATGCGCAGGGGATTATCGCCATCGTCATCACGGGGATCCTGTTTCATTAGCAGTGGAATAATACTGCCGACATAATTTGCGATAGTGCAATTATGTTTGCGGCAATCATCAAACATACGACTGACAGAAAATCGTTCAACGATAACCGCCTTGGCTTCAGCGAGAATTGCCGGACCAATGCTCAAGGTTATGGATGCGCAATGAAAAAAAGGTAGCGCGTCATAAAAAATGTCGTCTTCCGTATAGCGACCCAGTTTAACCGCTGTCGCGCAGGCATCATACCAATAGTGATGAGACATCATCACGCCCTTGGAGGGACCTGTAGTTCCAGAAGTATAGAGAATCGATGCTAGCTCATTAAAATTTATGTTGGCCTGTGGCGGCGACTGCGGATGAGCCATTAGTTCGTCGAAGTGCAGATTTTCCACCGTTGGCGCCATTGAAATATTGCTGCTTTCCCCATCATTTCCAACAATAATGACGAAGCGAAGCTTTGTCAGCTGATCAGCAATATTCTCTAAAAATTCCAGATAGCTTTGAGCAATGACTATGCCGACACAATCGGCATGGTTGAGTTGATGAACCAGGGTCTGCCCTCGCTGAGCAATATTGATTGGCACGTTGACGGCGCCAATTTTATTAAGGCCAAGCCAGCTGTAAAGGAATTCGCTGCAATTGGGCAGCATTAAAGCGACATTGTCAGAATGCTTTACTCTCAGGGACTGAAATCCGTTGGCAGCTTGATTGCTGCAGGCATTTAATTGTTCAAAAGTTATCTTTTTATCAACAAATTCAAAAACCACATGATGGGGTTTTAGTTTCGCTTTATCTTCAATAATCTTCGCCAGAATTCGGCCTTCAGGCGGGTAGTCCTGCATGCTCCAGGAAGCCCATTTTTTCTCCGCACGAATAAATTTATCGCTCCAACGCCCCATTATTTCCCCCGAAAATGATTATTAAAAGTAAGCAATGTTAGCTTTAAGGAAACTTTGATTAATTCTGTTTTCGTCACTGCCGCCATGCGGAAACGACATTAATCAGGAATTTCTTAATGCTTATCAAAAAATGTCTATGGTATCAGCACCGCCCTGCCGCAGACTTGACCACACTGCAAAGAATCAAAAGCGGCAACGGCATTTTCAAGACTGTAAGTTTCAATATTTGCCACCAGGGCACCTTGTTGAGCCAGGTCAATGACATCAGCCAAATCCTTATATGTGCCGCTGTAAGGTTTCATCAATGTTGCGCCCCAGGGTAGACCCACAGTGGAGTTTTGCCCGGCTTCAAAGGGTATTGAGCCACCGCTTAACCCTATAACCTGGACAGCGCCATAGGGTGCAACAATGGCACTGGCGAGACGCAGGCTTTGATCATTGCCAACCAGGTCGATAACAACCTCAACACCGCGATTTTTTGTATGGGATAAAATTTTCTCGGCGCTACCCGCATCTGCTTTTATCGGCAGATCCACCCAGGTGGCAACAGCACCAAGAGCGTGTTCGGAAATATCCACAGCAATAATATGTGCATCCGTTAAAAGACGCAGCATCTGCACGGCAAACTGACCTAAACCACCGACACCTATAACGGTGGCGCAAGTTCCCGGCACAAGCCTGTCTTTCGTCAGGCGCACCGAGTGATAAGGGGCGAGTCCGGCGTCGGCGAGCACAGCGGCAAATGCCGGATTCAAATCTCCGATGGCGACAAGGGACGATGCAGGAACGGCAACATAATTGGCCATGCCGCCGTCAGTGCTCACCCCAGGGGTTGGCGGCGGCACAGATCTCTGCCCGGATTTTTGGCAGGCATTTTTCCGTCCAGCCAGGCATTGGGGGCAAACGCCACAACCCCAACAGGGATGAACGACAATTTTGTCTCCCAGATGCCATTCGTCAACCTGGCTGCCGAGAGCGACAATTTCGCCGGCAATTTCATGACCGAGAATAATATCCCTTGGCATAGCACCTAATTTGTCGTGACGAATATGAATATCTGTCTGGCACAATCCGGCGGCCAGAACTTTGACAAGCACATCTTGCTCGCCAATCCCTGGCGTTTCAACAGATTCACAACTGACGACGCCAGGCGCTTTAAAACGAATTGCTTTCATTGTCGCCGGTATATTTATGTTCATCTGCCAACTCTCGAAATCCTTGTTGAAAGTACAATCAGAATTGAGATTGTATTTTTCTATGACTTTTTCCACAGAATATCCAGATCAATCCTCAGTATTTTCCAGACAGAATTTATTTTTTTGAATACAAACTTGTATCTGCCGCCGGACATGTCATAGGACTCTGGCGATAATTTGTCAGGTACCCCAACCAGAATAAGATCTGCGTAGGCAAGGGCATTTTCCCCATCAAGAATTTCAATATCCAAATTAGTAATATGGTGCTGTAATAATTCATAAGCGCTGTCGACATTATTTTTGCAGGTGCTGTAGATTTCATCTCTACCCACCATCATGCCAAAAAGATTTGGCGTGTTAAAAATGCCATCTTCTGCGAAGCATTGAATCCATATATCCCAATCAAAACTATCCACTGTGCGCTGGTAATGGCGCACCAGTTTTTCGATCAGATGTGTGTCGTCATGCAATCTGTTTGTTGTCATAGTTATACTCTGAAGATTAGGGAAGGTCTGATCAATTGATGCATACAGCGATGCAATCATTAAATTCGTCAGAACCATCCCCGTTTTCGTTGATTTTTGGCTTCTGGAGAAGCCATTTTTTCCATCAGGTCGGTCATTCCGGC
>JALOAH010000129.1 GCA_023228865.1 Porticoccaceae bacterium
GCTTCTGACCGACCGAGAGCAAATTACCGCCCTCGCCGACGTCCTGCTGGTAGCCTTTTTCGAAGGTCATGATGAAGTCATGCGCACCGGCCATTTTTGCGGCGGCTTCAATATCTTCATCGGTGGCGTTCAAGCGCCCATAACGGATGTTCTCGCTGATCGATCCGGAAAAAAGGTGCGGTGTTTGCAAAACCATGCCAATGCGCGATTGAATGTCCTCAAGTTTCATGTCTAAATAATCGATATTGTTGAGGTAAATGGCGCCGGAGGTGGGCTCGTAAAAACGGCATAAAAGGTTGACGATGGTGGTCTTTCCTCCGCCCGTTGGTCCAACCAGCGCCACGGTGTCGCCCTGGTTAACATGAAAGGTCAATCCTTTGATCACCGGGTCATCGGATTCATAATGAAAGTGAACATCCTCAAAGCGGATGTCGCCTGAGAGGGTTTCAGCCGTGATCGTTCGGGCGCGATTTTTGACGACCGGTTCGGTATCAATCAGGTGAAAGATGCGTTCAGCGGAGGCGACTGCATTTTGCATCTGGGCATAAACCCGAGCCATATCCTGAATTGGCCACATGATGAAGGTGACATAGGAGACAAAAGCCTGAATGCCGCCGACGGTAATCATGCCGATTTCAACCTGGAGTCCGCCGCGCCACAGGACGAAGCCCAGCACGAAGGCGCTGATCAACTGAACGGTGGGCAAAAACAGCGCTGAAAGCCAGGCTGCCCGGTAGCTGGCGTTGTACATGCCATCCGTCAGCTCACTGAATTCAGCCAGGTTGGCATCTTCCCGTGAGAGGGCTTTGATGACACGCACGCCGGTGATCCCTTCGTTGAATGCGCCGGTGATTTTTGAATTCATCTTGCGCGAAAGACGGTAGTGGTAGAGGATGCGAATGCGGAACTGGTAAGCGACGATGGCTAAAAACGGCAGCATCGCCAGCACAATCACTGCCAAATTGGCATTGATGATGAACATGAACACGGCGGCAGTGGCGATGTTGACGATCGCCCAGGTGATATCCAGCAAGCCCCAGGTGATCAACTCAGCCAGGCGTTCGGTATCTGAGGTCAGGCGCGCCATGATCCAGCCGACCGGCGTCTTGCTGAAATACGATAGCGAAAGGCTCTGCAGGTGGTTGAACATTTGTTTGCGCATGTCATAGCGCACACGCTCTCCTAACACGCCGGTTAAGTAAATAAAACTAAAGGACAGCAAAGCCTGGAACAGCATGACGCCGCCGTAGATGAGAATAATGCGCACAATCGCATCGCGGCTGCCGGCGCGAATGCCCTCATCGATGATTTGGGAGCTCAGATAGGTGGTATACGCGTCAATGACAGAGACCAGGGCGATGCTCAGCAAGAACCCGGCTACCCAGCGCCAGTGAGGCTTTAAAAGGAGGAGCAAACGCCGCAGGATGGGCGTGCTCAACTTGCCATAATCTTTTTCTTCAAATTCGTCAAATGTTGACACCTGAAATTTCCTTTTCTAATTCAAGTTCGATCCTGGTTTGAATATTGAAAATATCCTGGTACATGCCGCTGGTCTGCATCAGCTGTTGATGGGTGCCCAGCTGCACGATCTCTCCCCTGTCAAAGACCAGGATCAGGTCAGCATCCATCACGCTCTGGATGCGGTGGGCAATGATGAACGTGGTGCGGGTTTGCATCAGCCGCTCCAGGGCTGCCCGGATGTGCATTTCAGTTTCTGTGTCCACGCTGGAGGTGGAATCATCCAGGATCAGGATACGCGGATTTTTCAATACCGCGCGGGCGATCGCCAGCCGTTGTTTCTGACCGCCTGAAAGGGTCACGCCGCGCTCGCCGACCAGGGTGTCGTAACCCTTGGGGAATTCCAGGATGACGTCGTGGATGGCTGCAAATTGGGCTGCCTGGACAATTTCTTCCTCCGAAACCTGGCGATGGACGCCGTAGGTGATGTTTTCACGAATCGAGCGTGAGAATAAGAACGGTTCCTGCTCCACGATGCCGATTTGCGAGCGTAAATACTTGCGCGGATACCTGGTGATATCAACGCCATCCAGCGTGATCAAGCCGGCGGTGGGGTCATAAAACCGCGGCAGCAGGTTAACCAGGGTGGTCTTGCCCGAACCGGTGGAGCCTAACAGGGCGATCACAGCGCCCGGGCTGCAGGAAAAACTCACTTTGTTGAGCACGAGTTGGCCTGGTTCGTATTCAAAGCTGACGTCTTTGAAAACAATTTCTCCGCCCAGGTCGCCATCGGGCTGGTAATCGCCTTCCAGGAGGGGCTCGCGTTTTTCTTCCAGCAGTTCAGCCACACGCTTATAGGAAACCATCCCTGTAGAGGTCTGAACGATCAAGCGTCCCAGGTTGCGCATCGGCCAGATGATCCAGATGACCAGGGCGATAAACGCCATGTAGGTGCCAACGGTGATCTCACCGTTTAATGCCATGATGGCGCCAGTGAAATAGGAGGCGAGCAGTTGTGCACCGCAAATAATATCGGATATCGGCCAGAACAATGACTCGATTGAGAGCAAACGCCGACCAAGACTGAATTTGTGCCAGTTTTCCTGGTCAAATTTGTAGGATTCGTAGCCCTGGCGGGCAAAGGCTTTGACCACCCGAACGCCGGTCAGGTTTTCTTGCAAGCGGTTGCTGAGGGTTGCTTCCTGTTCCTGGTAGGCTTCATAGGCTTTGGATACGCGTGAGAAAAAGAACAGGGAGACAGCAATGATGGCCGGGATGGCGATCACAGAAGTCCATGCCAGGCGGGGGTGTAATTGCATGATGGCGATAAAATTGATCACAAATATCAGGATGATGCGCCCGATGCCGATCGCCTGATCGGCGAAAAATCGGTTGACGGCGTCGATGTCTGAGGTGGCGCGCGAGATCAGGTCTCCGGTTTTGGCTTCTGCATGGTAGGCATAGGGCAGTCGCTGCAGGTGGTCATACAGGAAATTGCGCAAACGGCGCGTGGTCCCCTCAGCAACTCTGGCAGCCAGCCAGCCCGAGATAAAGGTGAAGGTTCCCTGCAGCAGAGCCATCCCGATATATAAGCCGATGATGAGGATCATATCCGAACCGAAATTACGAGGGACAACGATCTCATCGATGAAGCGGCGCAGCACCAGGTAAATCCCCGTGCGGGCGGTGGCTGCGATTGCCAAGGCGATGATGGCGCCTAAATACAAAACTCGGTAGCCCTTCATGACCCGCATTAAGCCAATAAAGCGGTTTTTGGTTAAGTTTTGACTTAAATCAACGTCATAATACGTATTTGCAGACATAAAAATATTCACTCCAGTAATGGTTCTTCCGTCAGAGCCAGGTAACGACGCTGTAACTGGTGTTTGAGAGAATAACGATATCTCGGTCCGCAGAAACAGTGACCGCAGGACCGTTTTTCACAAAACAGTGAGGCTTGCACTTGGAATTGTTCCCGAGGGAGAAGTTTACCGCGTTGTACTGCTGTTGTCAATTTATTAAGCGAGGGATGTGATTTCCCCCTGGTTGAATAAACCAAAAAAAATTACCCGGGCAGCGCCTGGCGGGAAACCATTATTTTTCTCATGGTCCACAGGTTGTTGATTACGGTAATGGTGGCTTGAAGGTGGGCGAGGTTGGGTCCTGTGCAAAATCGGTTTTGATCAGGCGCAGCATATGGCCATAAATCTCATCCAGCTCGGAATCAAGAATCACACAATGCCCGGAGTTCTCCAGGTGGATTTGATATTTTAACTTCGAGCCGATTTTATTCAGGATCAATCCGGCGGACTGAGGCGCGATGGTGTTGTCATGCTCACCGGTGAAGATCACCACGGGCTGGGCGATTTTCGGTAGGTTGCGCCGGACGTGGTTTTGGAGTTTATGCAGCTCGGCTGCCCCTCTGAGCGGCTGAACCGTATAGCCTTTCCAGGGCAGGCCATCATCCTTATCCTCTTTTACCAGGTATTTGATGAACGGCCATAAAATTCTGGAAAGCCATAAATTTTTCACTTTAAGTGCTGGGGCAAACAAGAATAAAGCGTGGATCTCAGGGTGCTGACGCGCCAGCTCAAGCGCTAACAAACCGCCCATGGATTCACCGCCGACATAAATCCGGTCGCAGTATGGGATGAGTTTCTCATAGAATTGTTTGACCTTTTCAACCCACATCGACCAGGTGGCGCGGTTCAGGTCATCGGGGTGAGTTCCGTGCCCGGGCAGCAGCGGAGCGGCAACGGTGAATCCCTCCTCATGAAGCTTGATTGCCAGGGGCCTGACTTCAGCGGTGGTGGCGGTGAACCCGTGGATCAACAGGATGCCGGTTCGGTTGCCTTGCCAGAAAAAATCGTCGCCGTCAAGGTGGGGGATTTTTATGAAATCAGGGTTCGTCATTTTCTAACCTCGGTCATTGTTCGGGTTGCAGCGGGCAGGATGGCTACCCGGGCGTCTGCAGGGAGCTGGTTGCCGATCCAGGAGATCAAATCGTTGATCAATTCGGGCTTGCTGGGGGTAAGTTTCCAGGTTTTGACGGTTTTCGGAGGGATATCTGATACCAGCACGATGTTGATGCGCACGGCTTCGCGGGCAATTTGCAGGGCTTTATGCGGTCCGACTTGAAAATAGCCGGATTGAAAATGATCGATGACAGCCGGGTGTGAATCTGCGTTGAGAATGTAGTCCTCATAGCTTGCACTGCCGGACCCCTCCGGGCAGGCGGCCAACAAGAACACCCAGCCGCCATCGCGAGTGATGCGGGCAGCATGGGTGAGACCTTTTTGACTCTGGTAGAGGTTGATGTCCTTGGGTGCGCCGCCCGGTGAGGCGATCACCAGGTCATAAGGCGTAGAAACCTCCACGCCGAAGGACTGCCTTACAAAGGGAATCGCGGCATCCATGACGGCAAGGGGCGATCCGAAAAAGACTTTAAGGACGCGTTTGCGCTCATCCAAAACCGTACCCAGAGAAAATTGGACGCCGGATTTGTGACCGATCTCCTCAATTTCCTGGCGTAAAGGGTTGATGTTGTATTCACCAGTGCGTGCATCGGGATGGGTGAGCCCGGCGTGGTTGGCATCAATGGTGGCGCGCCCTGCCAGGCCGATGGCGGCCGTTTTGATGCCGCCGGAAAAGCCCATAAAATGATGGGGTTCGATATTGCCCACGGAAAACTTCAGGTCACAGTTGTAAAAATCTGCGTTGATTTGGATCGGGTTGCCGTAGTTGCTTTTACCCAGGTCGATCAACGGCGAGTGGTCGCAGTCATGGGCTTGAATTTTGAACCGTTCGATGATGGATTGGTCTAAAACTTGCGGCAGTTCATCGGGCGTCATCGGTGTGTGGGTGCCGCTGCCAACAAACAGGGTGATCTGGTCGGGTGCGAACCCGAGGCCTTCCAGGTGGTTGAGCAGGTGAACAATCGGGTTGGGTTTGGGAACGGGGCGAGTCTTATCGTTGATAGCGATGCCGACAGATTTTGCCCCAACGAATTTTTCCCAACCGATTGCGCCCATGGGGGAATGCAGCGCTTCGATGATCGCCCGGTCAGGATTGGGCAGGGGATCACCAGGCTGGGGTTCGAGCTGGTCGACCTGCCATGTCGCCGGAACTTCAATGCTGATGTGTTCATGCCCATAGGGCAGGGTATAAGAGGTCATGATGTCACTCCGATTGTGTGTTGAATGTGTTTGTTTTGGCCAGATCGCTGTCAGGCGTTGGCTTTCGATTGCTCAAGCCTGAGCCGATTTCACAGCGGCTGGTCAAATCTTTGAATTTCGACCCAATAACCGTTCGGGTCGATGATGAAGAAATGATAGATGCCATATTTTGGGTTGTGGATGGGTGGATTGACGAGGCTTTCTCCCCTGGCTTGCAGGGCTGCATACCAGCCATCGACATCGTCACTGACCAGGGTCAGGATCACCTTGCGACCCGGCTCAATCGGTTCAATATGTTCGCAAAAGCCCAGGTAGGCCTCCCGGGTGACTTTGAAAATCAGGCAGGTGCTCTGTTCGCGCGCCAGGGGCAGCCCTAAAACATCCGTATAAAACCGGCGGGTTTCTTCCAGGTTGCTGGCATGTAAAAAGGTGATTTGTTGGTTAATTTCCAAAGCAGGCATGAGGGTCTGATCCTTTCCGGGATTACGTAAATGAATCCCGGGTCAGGCGACGATCTCCCGAATTTCATTGTAGAGCGGCTGTAAACGTTTGTACATGTGCTGATAAACCCGTTCGTACAGGTCGGTGTAGATTTTGTGGCGGTGTGGATCGGGCTCAAAGGTATCCCCAAGGTGCGTCATTTCTGAAACCGCTGTATTGAAATCGGGGTGTAGATTCAACCCCACAGCCACATCGATGGCAGCCCCCAGCCCCGAGGCTTCGTACACATGCGGGCGGGTGACGGGCAGCCCGAAAATATCAGCGGTGATTTGCATGACGCCCGGGCTCTGACTGCCGCCGCCAGCGACCCTGAGCGCAGTGATGGGGATCTTTGAACGCTTTTCGGTCCTCTGCATACCTTCCAGCAGGGCATAACCCAACCCCTCGATGATCGCCCGGTAAAAATGAGCGCGGGTGTGCACATCGCCAAAGCCGATCACCGCGCCTTTGGCTTCTGGCCCGGGGATCTTCAACCCCGGCGACCAGTAGGGCTGCAACATGAGGCCTTCTGCGCCGGCGGGCACGGTATGGAGCAAGTTATCGAATAAAACTTCGGCTTCAACCCCCAGTTTCTCGGCTTCTCTGCGTTCAACCAGTCCAAACTCCTCTTTGAACCAGCTCACCATCCAGAAGCCGCGGTAGATCTGCACTTCCAGTGAGTATGCGCCGGGTACGGCTGCCGGGTAAGGCGGAATGAGGGGGATAACCTCGGTATATTTTGTGTGGGTGGTGTTGATGGTAGCCGTGGTACCAAAGCTCAGGCAGCCGATGTGCGGTTCCAGGCAGCCCGCGCCGATCACTTCCGTTGCCTTATCGGCTGCGGTGGCGATGAGCGGCAAGCCTTCCGGGATGCCGGTTGCTTCAGCCGCCGCGCGGGTGATGTGCCCCAACAACTGGGCAGGCGGCACAAGATCAGGCAGCAGTTCCCGATCCATTCGTATCGCTTGCCATTTCCAGTCGGAGGGTTTAGCCCAATCCTGGCTCTTATAATCAAAGGGGAGATAACCCACCTGGCAGCCGATGGAATCGATGACTTTACCTACCAGCTTATGCGTTAGAAAACCAGAAAGCAGCACGAATTTATCCGTTTTTTTCCAAATTTCCGGTTGATGGGTTTTGATCCAATTGGCTTCGGCTTCGGCTTGAAAATAGCGGACGGTATCACCCATGCCGGCTAATTTGAATAAAAGCCCCCACACACCGCCTACGGGCGGCAGCCCCTCGGTGCGACGTTGATCCAGCCAGACCATGGCCGGGCGTAAGGGCTGCTGGTTTTCGTCCAGGTTGATTAACGTGGAGCGTTGGGTGGTCAAACCCACACCGACGATGGCATCTTTGTCCACACCATCCATCGTCCATATTTCCTGGCACGCCTGGCAAACGCCCTGCCAGAACACGCCTGGATCCTGTTCAGCCCAACCGGGTTTTACGGAGTAATAAGGCTGGATAGGGACCCTCTTTTTGGCGATTAACTGTCCTTTCAGGTCGAAAATTAAGGCTCTCACGCTTTGCGTACCGTTATCGATAGCCAGGATTTGATCTTTTCCCATGGTTCTCTCCAATTGGTGGCGATAGGGGTTAATGTGTTTACTCTATCATAATCGATAATTATCTATTTTTCTAAAATTTGGCGCCTTAATTGGGTATATGATAATTTTCCTGCCAGATTTGGCGGTAGCGTTCGACTTCGGCAGCCCAATCAGTATCAGACCAGCCCAGGTGTGGTTGCACCCTGGCTCGAATCAGGTCGATCATGTCCATGCCGCCGTTGGGGAACAGGACGCCAAGCCTGACCCGCCTGAGGAGCAAATCATCCAGGTGGAGAACCGCTTCATTTTTTGCCGCCCATGACAATTCTGCCCATAGCTGTGGAATCGGTTCAATGGGAACCAGGTCTTCCGAGTCAGCCTGCTGGAAAAATGGGTTCACATCCATACCCAAACGGCCTGCCATCAGCAGCCAACCCGGGTTTGACCGATCATTCCGCTCCTGAGGTTGGGGGTGGATGAAACACGGGGCGCGATGCGTGAACCTGGGACGACCGGGCAGCCGATCGGCACAGAAGTTGAGCGCGTCGGCTGCCATGACGCGAAAGATGGTTAATTTACCGCCAGCGACCGTGACCAAACCGTCTTCTTCCCAGATCTTGTGGGCGCGGGATTCAAGGGAGGGGTGTGCAGCGTTGGTGTTGATCACCGGGCGCAAACCGGAGAAGGTTGAAATGATGTCAGCTTCAGACACCGGGTGGTTGGGAAAGGTGTATTGAGCAGCCTCCAGCAGATAATCCACTTCTGCGGTTGAAATCCGGGTTTCATCTTCAAACAGATCATGGTCGAGGTCTGTTGTGCCGATCAACGATCGGTTTTCCCAGGGAATGGCAAACAACGCGCGATTATCGCGCGGGTGGAGCATGGTCACCGCTGCGTTGAGCGGGATTGACTCCTGTGAAAAAATCAGGTGGCTGCCGCGCAGCCGGCGCAGCCTGGCGGGTCCCTGGATTTGCTCTCTGAGCTCATCCGACCAGGGTCCGCTGGCGTTGATGATCACCTTGCTGCGCAGTTCTACTTGCGATGGGGTTATTTTTCCGGATTGATCCTCAACAATGACGCCCTCAACCGACCCATTTTTCGCTTTGCACAACTGAATAACCTTTGCATAATTGATAGCTGTGCCGCCGAAGCGGATGCCATCCATGATCACGCGCAGGACAAGCTGTGAATCATCCACAATCGCGTCGAAATATTTCAAACCCCCAACAAAGTTTGCATCGCTCAATGCGGGAAGCGCATTCTTGGTCTGCTGCTGGTTGAGGGTGTAGTGCTGCCATTTCGGCGCCATCAGGTCGTATATCAGCGTGCCCAGTTTCATCA
>JALOAH010000024.1 GCA_023228865.1 Porticoccaceae bacterium
CCTTGTCGATGACAAATCTGGCGGTGCCCGTGTTGGTGTAACCCGCACTGTTGGCGTCGTCACAGGTAATGCTCACCAGTTCGTAGCCTGGAGTGGCTCCGCTGTCCCAGGCGGTATAGGCGCCCGGCGCCAAACCTGCCAGGCTGATGCTTGCGCCTGCACCAACAGCACCACTGATCACACCCTTAAAGATAAAACTGACGGTGGGGCTGGCTCCCTCAACGTTCACGCTGATGGTTGCGATACCTTTGTCGGAGGCTGCATTTGAAAGATGTGGAATCAAGGAGAGCGTTAAAGCGAAGACTGTCCATCCGGTTGTGAGTTTTCTTCTTTTAAGATTCATCTGAGTATTCCCTCATATGAATGGATTGGTTAAAAGAGTATCAACCAGGGTCTGTGAAGTTTCAACTTTGCATTCCTCGGGGAGGAGTGAACCCAAATGGCATTTGGTTATGAAAATTACTTTGCAATCAGAGCCATCAGCTCGCTTCATGGGGTTCGCTCTTTCGCTTGCCCTGGGTGGCAGTCGCGCATAGCTCCTTGCGGTATGGTTTTTGCTTTTCCTTTGGGATGTATGTGTTTCTGTTGTCTGGATCATCTAACCGTGTGAACAGGCGCTTATTCCAGAGGGCGATGTGACAGTCAGAAAAATGATAACCCCGGCAGCGGTAGAGCCTGTTGATCCCACTAATCTATTGTTGACCACCCTTTTAAACGAGCTCGATAGCATGGTTTACCTGTGCCGTCCTGATCGCGCCTGGGCCCTGGAATTTGTCAGCGCAGGCTGCAAGGCGTTAACGGGATATTCGCCGCGCCATTTATTGCACAACCAACGTTTGTCGTTTGTGGATTTGATGCACCAAGAAGATCGCGATCAGGTGCTGGAGGTGATTCGCACAGCGCTCGATCAGAATCAGCCGTTCTCCGTTGAGTACAGAATGCTACACAGGGATGGCAGCGAGCGCTGGGTTTGGGAGAGAGGCCGGGGGTTGGCCGTGGCGCCAGGTCAGCCGGCGCTGGTACACGGTTTTGTTCAGGATATTAGCGACAGGCATAATCGCGAAAAAGCCCTGGCAGAGGCAGAGCAGCGCTACCGAAGCATTTTTGAACACGCCACCGAGGGTATTTTTCAAAGTACTCAGGATGGTCATTACCTTGAGGTGAATCCGGCACTTGCGGCCATTTATGGTTATACGACGCCGCTGGAAATGGTGAGTGAATTAAAGGATATTGCAAATCAGCTGTATGTGATTCCTGGCCGCAGGAATGAATTTGCCCGTCAGATGCTGGAGGAGGGCAGGGTTGTTAATTTCGAATCTCAGGTTTATCGCCGCGATGGTGCCGTCATCTGGATTTCGGAAAATGCCCATGAAGTCAGGAATATCGACGGCGAGTTGCTTTACTATGAGGGCACCGTAGAAGATATCAGCGAGCGCAAGTCCTACGAGCAGCAGATAGCCTACCAGGCCACCCACGATCATCTTACCGATCTGCCCAATCGCAACAAACTCCGTCACCATATTGATATTGCGATTAAAGAGGCGCGGCGATCCTCCTCCCAGTTAATGGTGGTATTTATCGACCTGGATCACTTCAAAAATGTCAATGACAGCCTCGGCCACGGCAGCGGTGATGACCTGATTCGCATCATCGGGTCGCGGTTGCGATCCTGTGTGCGGGATACGGACACAGTTGCCCGTCTGGGCGGGGATGAATTCGTCATTCTGTCCACCGAAACGTTGAGCGACACCAAGCGGATCAGTTCATTTGTACAGCGGGTGCTGGATGCCATAGAGCAGCCCTGTATGTTGAGCGGCAAAGAATATCTGATTACCTGCAGCGTCGGCATCAGTCAGTATCCCGTTGATGGCGAAGACGCCGATACCTTATTGAAAAATGCTGATATGGCCATGTACAAGGCCAAACAAGCCGGACGCAATAATTTCCAGTTTTTTACGAATGACCTCAACGTGCTGATGACCGAGAGGCTCAGGGTTCAGCAGGATCTCAGGATGGCGCTCAAGGAAAACCAGTTTGAGCTTCACTATCAGCCGCAGTTTGCTGTTGATTCCCTCGCGCTGGTGGGGGTTGAAGCGCTGATCAGGTGGAAGCGCTCAACGGATGATGCTCTGGTGCTGCCCGGCAACTTCATTCACCTCGCGGAAGAAATGGGCTTGATAGACTCCCTGGGTTCCTGGGTCATTGATGAGGCCTGCCGGCAATTGCGCCAGTGGCTCGATCTGGGCTATGAGGTTGTGCCCCTGTCCATCAACCTGTCTGTAAGGCAGTTCCAGCAAGCGGGGCTGGTGTCGTTGATTAAAGCGGCTATTGATCGCCATGGCATCGACCCTGAATTGCTGGTGTTGGAACTCACCGAAAGCTGCATGGTGTTGGAAGAGCAGCGATTTATTGATCTGCTGGCCGATCTTAAAGCTTTGGGGCTGGCCATCGCCATTGATGACTTTGGTACGGGTTACTGCAATATCATGGCGTTAAAAACCTGGCTTTTTGATTCCCTTAAAATTGATCGCTCATTTATCGCAGGGGTTTCATCCAGCGAAAAAGACCGGGCTATTTACAGTGGCATTGTCGCCATGGCCAAACACCTGTGTTCGAGTATTGTTGCCGAAGGCGTGGAAACCGCTGAACAATACGAATTTCTCAAGTCTATAGGTTGCAACAAAATTCAGGGATTTTATCTCGCCAGTCCCCAAACGGCGGTGGATTTCAGCGCCATGCTCAAAAAGGCAGGGAATTCTTTGCTGATCTGCGGTGAAAACAGTTGCGCATAGGGAGGTGCTGGCAAGGCCTGTGAGTAGATCGAAGCCGTTGCTGCGGCTGGTGCTCCCCAGCCATTTCGGAGCGATAACGGACTGGGGAGGCGTCTGATGATTAGCCCGGCGAAAATGGATGCCGGGTTAATGGTTATGCAGAAAAATTGCTGTTAACAAATTCCCAGTTAATCAAGTTAAAGAAATTTTCGACATACTTGGGGCGCAGGTTGCGGTAGTCGATGTAATAGGCGTGTTCCCAGACATCGCAGGTGAGCAGGGGTGTTTTGCCTTCAGTGAGGGGGCAGCCTGCGGCGCCCATGTTGACGATTTCCACGGCGCCGTCACTGTTTTTCACCAGCCAGGTCCAGCCAGAGCCGAAGTTGCCGGCACAGGAGGCGCTGAATTTTTCCTTGAATTCGGCAAAGGAACCAAAGGCCTTGTTGATGGCGTCGGCGATAGCGCCCGTGGCTTCGCCGCCACCGTTGGGGGTCAGGCAATTCCAGTAGAAGGTGTGGTTCCAGATTTGCGCAGCGTTGTTGTAGATGCCACCGGATGAGGTTGTGATGATGTCTTCGAGGCTCTTGCCTTCGTATTCGCTGCCTTCAACCAGCTTGTTGAGGTTGACCACATAGGTGTTGTGGTGCTTGCCGTAGTGATATTCCAGGGTTTCCTGGGAAATGTGGGGCGCAAGAGCGTCCAGCGCATAGGGAAGTTCGGGAAGTGTAAATGCCATGATAGTCATCCTTAAGTTACTGCTAGAAGTAAATGACCTGCCAGGAGCAGCTCAGGGTTGAGGGCTCTAAAATTTCAGGCAGGAAGAAAAAGTTTCCAACACTGACTGGATTGGAAGCCGCCATTCTAACAAAGACAGAGTAAAAGAGTAGGGTATGTGCGGCGCTGGTTGGCTAACTCCAGCTGACCGGGCAATGAGGGTCAACCCTTGCCCTTGCCGTCGGGGTGCGCGGGTTCTGGCGCTGGAGCGCTGCTTGCAGTATGACTGGAGCTTTTATCTCAGTATTTCCGGGTTGCAGTGCGCGCCAATGGGGTTAGAATGGGGCGTTCGCGCTTGTTCTTCTCTTTATAGCAGCAGGACTGAGTTGCCGGGCTTGCAGGACGATGTACACACCAACGGATTGCCATCGACATAACAACAAAGGTAGACACTATGAGTGACATTATCTCCATGAACTTTCTCAACTTCCTTTTCCGCTGGGGGCATTTGCTCTTTGGTATTACCTGGATAGGCATGCTCTATTACTTCAACTTTGTGCAGGGGGCTTATTTTAAAGAGGGTTCTGCGGAAGCCGTCGCCGACGCCAAGAAAAAGCTGGCGCCGCGGGCGCTGTGGTGGTTCCGCTGGGGCGCCATGTTCACCTTTATTACCGGTGTTGTGCTGCTGGGCGGCGTGATGCACAACAATGGCCAGAGCCTGCTCAATGACTACATTGTGATCGGCGCTGTTCTGGGCACGCTGATGTTCCTCAATGTTTGGCTGGTGATCTGGCCCAACCAGCAGGTCGCTCTGGGTACGAAAGAAGGCGATGGCCCCGTCGCTGGCGCCAAGGCGTTGTTGGCGTCGCGCACCAATGTGCTGTTTTCAGCGCCCATGGCATTTGCGATGCTCGCCTCTCCCCACCTGGGTTACAGTAGCGGTCATCTGCTTTCCCAGTTGGGTGGCGGCCTGGGCATGTATATTGCTCTGGCGATTATTGCGCTGCTGGAAATCAATGCCCTGATCGGCAAGCAGGGGCCGTTGACCACAGTCAAAGGTGTGATTCATTGCAGCATCGGGCTTACTGTGGTGCTGGTGGCGGTGTTAAAACTGCTGTGATTTGTTAAGTGATCTCGGTAAAAAAGTCGGCTATTGCCGGCTTTTTTGCTTTATGGCCGTGGGCAATCTGGAGCGGGACGCACCGCCGCGGCTATCCAAAAGGGGGCAGATTCAGTAAAATTCCCCGCCTTTAACCCCATTCGAGCCAGAGAGATCCCGCCATGACTGTAATCCGCCAGGATGATCTGATCCAGAGCGTTGCCGATGCCCTGCAATTTATTTCCTATTATCACCCCAAAGACTTTATCGACGCCGTTTACGAGGCCTATCTGCGGGAGGAAAGCCAGGCCGCCAAAGACGCCATGGCGCAGATTCTCATCAATTCCCGCATGTGCGCGGAAGGTCATCGCCCCATTTGTCAGGATACGGGCATTGTCAGTGTCTTTCTCAAAGTGGGCATGAATGTTCAGTGGGATGCTGCGTTGAGTGTGGAAGACATGGTCAACGAGGGGGTGCGCCAGGCCTACGCCCATCCAGACAATGTGCTGCGCGCCTCTGTGCTGGCAGACCCCGATGGTGCCCGCAAAAATACCGGCGATAACACGCCGGCCATGATCACTTACAAGATCGTTCCCGGTGACAAGGTTGAGGTGCATGTGGCGGCGAAGGGCGGTGGCTCCGAGGCCAAGACCAAGTTCGCCATGCTCAATCCATCAGATTCTGTGGTCGACTGGGTGTTGTCGGTGGTTCCCACCATGGGAGCGGGCTGGTGTCCTCCGGGCATGCTGGGTATCGGCATTGGCGGCACTGCAGATAAAGCCATGCAAATGGCCAAGGAAGCGCTGCTGGATCCCATCGATATTCACGATCTGCGCCAGCGCGGCGCCAGCAATCGCGCTGAAGAGCTGCGCCTTGAGCTGATGGACAAGGTCAATCGTCTCGGCATTGGCGCCCAGGGGCTGGGGGGGCTGACCACCGTACTCGATGTCAAGGTCAAGGATTGTCCCACCCATGCCGCCAACAAGCCGGTGGCCATTATTCCCAATTGCGCGGCAACCCGTCACGCTCATTTTACCCTCGATGGTTCCGGTCCTTCCCTGCAGACACCACCCAAACTGGAGGACTGGCCAAAAATCACCTGGGAAGTCAGCAATGCGCGCCGGGTCAATCTCGATGAGGTTACCAAGGCGGATGTGGCGGACTGGAAACCCGGTGAAACCCTGCTGCTGTCCGGAAAGCTGCTCACCGGCCGCGATGCCGCCCACAAGCGCATGGTGGATATGATCGCCAAGGGTGAGGAGCTGCCGGTGGATTTCACCAATCGCATGATTTATTACGTGGGACCCGTTGACCCCGTGCGCGATGAGGTGGTGGGGCCTGCGGGGCCGACAACGGCGACGCGCATGGATAAATTCACCCGCACCATGCTGGAGAAAACCGGGCTCATCGGCATGGTTGGCAAAGCTGAGCGGGGCGCCACCGCCATCGAAGCCATCAAGGACAACCGCGCGGTTTACCTGATGGCGGTGGGCGGTTCGGCGTACCTGGTGTCCAAAGCCATCAAAGGCTCGCGAGTGGTGGGCTTTGCCGATTTGGGTATGGAAGCCATTTACGAATTTGAAGTTGAGGATATGCCCGTTACTGTTGCTGTGGATGTCAATGGCGAGTCAGTTCACCAAACCGGTCCCAAACAGTGGCAGGCGATTATTGAGGAAAAAACCCTCAGCCTGGTTTAGCGATCTACTGGCCATCGCTTTCAAGGGTATTTCTTCTCTTCATCAAACCGGCGGATAGCGACTGAAAGCGTTGCCGCTGGTGTCATTTTTTTGTAAGCAATACCCGTCATGCTCCTGATTTGGCACTTTATCGCTAAAGTGTGGACAACTTAACATTTCGTTAAATTAGCTTTCTCCTGTACAATTTCGCCTTGAGGCTTTTCTATTCAAGGTCTAGTATCAGGAAGTTAGGGCACAGTCTAAAGATTGTGCATCAGTATTTTGGATTTTTCATTCAACAAAAACAGGGTGAACATTATGCGTAAGTTAACTACCATGGTCGGTGCGGCGTTATTGGCAACTGCCTTGACCGCCGGTGCCAATGAAGGTCTCTATCTTGGACCCTCTCTCTCTCACTATTTGCTCGACAAGGAACGTTCGGTTACTAACGACTCTGAAAACTCCACTGTACTTGGCCTCAACCTGGGTTACAGGTTTGCCGGCCCCTGGGGTGTGGAGCTTGGTTATGGCTCCGATGTTGGCGGTGAAGATCTGGATGTCATTAAACTGGATGCGCTTTATTTTCTTGAAGCCCGCAATGGCTGGGCGCCCTATTTTGTTGCAGGTTTCTCGGATTTCGACCGCGATGACGCCCTGCTTCCCGATGAAGACAGCACCCAGCAGCTGGGCGCGGGCTTTGGTCTCTCCAAAAGCTGGGGCGGTCACTGGGAGTTCCGTGGTGATGGCCGTTTCCTCCACAAGCTCAGCAGCGGCGCTGATGCCACTGATCTCGCCTTTAACCTGGGGCTGAACTACTACTTTAGCGCTCCTGCAGCAGAACCAGCCCCTGCTCCCGTCGCTCAAGCCGAGCCGCAACCCGCACCGCCACCTGCAACCCGCACCATTACTGTGGAGTTGAAAGTGTTGTTTGAATTCGACAAGGCAGAGGTTCGCTCCATCTATGGTGACGAGCTTGAAGCGGTCGCCAAGGCGATGAAGCAGCACGATGATATCGATCTGGTGCTCGAAGGCCATACAGACTCCGTCGGCACTGATGCCTACAACCAGGATCTATCTCAGCGCCGCGTAGACGCCGTAAAAGCGAAACTGGTTGAAATGTACGGTATCTCAGCTGATCGTGTCAGCACTGTGGGTTACGGCGAAAGCCGCCCGGTTGCCGATAACAGCAGCGATGAAGGCCGCGCTAAAAACCGCCGCGTAATCGGCGCGATGACCTTTGAAGAAGTGGTAGGCAACTAAACAATTCCTTGTCTACAAAAAAACGGCACCTTCGGGTGCCGTTTTTGCATTGGGGGATCAGCATTCAATGACGTCAATTTTCTGGCACGACTACGAAACCACAGGAACCTCGCCCGCCCTGGATCGCCCTGTGCAGTTTGCGGGTATACGCACCGATGAGGAGCTCAACATCATCGATGAGCCTGTGAGTCTGTACTGCCAGCCGTCCACAGATGTTCTGCCCCACCCCGAAGCCTGTCTGGTGACCGGCATCAGTCCCCAGCTCGCCGCAGCCAGGGGGGTGCCAGAGCCAGAGTTTATCGCCGCCATTCACCGCCAGTTTATGATCCCCGGCACCTGTGGCGCTGGCTACAACAGTATTCGCTTTGATGATGAGGTGACCCGTTACACCCTCTATCGGAATTTTTACGATCCCTATGAACGGGAGTGGCAGGGGGGGAATTCCCGCTGGGACATTATTGATATGGTGCGCCTCGCCCACGCCTTGCGCCCGGAGGGTATCAACTGGCCCAAAAATGATGAGGGTTACACCAGCTTTCGCCTCGAGCTGTTGACCAAGGCCAATGGTATAGGCCATGAATCCGCCCATGATGCCCTCTCCGATGTCGAGGCCACCATTGCCATGGCGCGGCTGGTTAAGCAAAAGCAGCCAAAGCTTTATGCCTATGTCTTTGAAAATCGCCACAAGCGCCGAGTTGCCGAGTTGCTGGATATACGTCAGCGCAAGCCCTTTCTTCATGTGTCGTCCCGGCTGCCCAGAGAGAGCGCCTACACCGCCCTCATGATTCCCTTGTGCATGCATCCCGCCAACAAGAATGCCGTGCTGGCGTTCAATCTTTCTTCTGATCCCCGCCCGCTCCTGGAGTTGGATGCCGACGCCATCAAGGAGCGGGTATTTACCGCAGCTGCAGATTTGGATGAGGGTGTCGAGCGCATTCCCCTCAAAGCCGTGCATATCAACCGCTGCCCTGTGGTTGCCACCGCGAAGCTGCTCGACAGCGCTGCCGCCGCGCGGCTGGGCATTGATATTACCGCCTGCCAACAGCACTGGGAGCAATTGAAGACTGCCGACATGGCCAGCAAATTGACTGCCGTATTTTCAGAGCCGCCATCAGGGCTTGAACGGGATGCGGAGGCTGCCCTTTACGATGGCTTTGCCAGTCCGGGCGATAAGGCGCTATTCGCCAGGGTCAGACAGGCGCCGCCAGCAGAATTGGCCGTGTTGCAATCGAGATTTCAGGACAAACGCTATCGCGAGCTGCTGTTTCGCTATCGGGCGCGTTATTACCACCAGTCGTTGAGCCCAGAAGAGGCGGTTGTCTGGGATGAGCAGCGCTACCAAAGGCTCGCAGAGCCCGCGCCCGGGCGCCTGACCCTGGACGAGTATTTTGCCCGCATAGACGAGCTTGAAAAAGCTGAGATGGCGGAGAGAAACGCTGGTCTTCTCGACAAGTTGCGGGAGTGGGGTGATCAAATTCTCTGTGAGTAGGGCGGCAATGTGCAACCCTGATTACAGAACCCAGACATCGCCGTCGCGAATCTCCATGTCAATGTTGTCCAAATAGTCGCCACTACAGGGGCCTGCCACACACTTTCCCGAGCAGATATCGAACAGGGCACCGTGAGCCGTGCAAATAATGTGGGTTTTTTCCCGGTTGAGAAAGCGATCCGGCATCCAGTTAAGGGGTGCCCCGGCATGGGGGCAGCAATTGCGGTAGAGATAAACCTCGCTGCCCCTGCGCACAGCAAAAAAAGAGTCGGCGCTGCCGTCGCCAAAACCTTTGCAGCCGCCGTCTGGAATGTCCTCTAATGAACAGAGTTTTTTGGCGTTGTCACCCCTCATAACTGTTCGGGTGTTGGTCAAACCCTCGGAAACTAGAGTCCGCGGCGCAGGGCGTCAATGCGAACCTCCAGGGGTGGGTGGGTCATAAATAACTGAGAAACCGATTTTTTCCAGCCGGGGGAAATGCCAAAGGCGGTCAGGGTGTCGGGCATCTGGTTGGGAATATGCGCCTGGGTTTCCGCCTGCAGTTTTTGCAGGGCGCGTATCATCGCCGAACGCCCGGCCAGTTGGGCGCCGGCAGCATCGGCACGGAATTCCCGCCAGCGGGAAAACCACATGACAATGATGGATGCCAAAATGCCAAGCACCACCTGCAGCACCATGACAATCATAAAGTAGCCGATGCCGTTGCCGCGCTCGTTCTTGAAAACCGCTTTGTCGATAATACTGCCGAGAATGCGGGCAAAAAACATGACAAAGGTATTGAGTACGCCCTGAATCAGAGTGAGGGTAACCATATCGCCATTGGCGACGTGGCCAATTTCATGGGCGAGAACGGCGCGGACTTCTTCGCGATCAAAGCGGTGAAGTAGGCCTTCGCTGACCGCTACCAGCGCCTTGTTCTTATTCCAGCCAGTGGCAAAGGCATTCGACTGCTGGGCGGGAAAAATTCCCACTTCCGGCATGCCGATGTCGGCCTTTTTGGCGAGATCGGCCACGGTTTCCAGGAGCCAGCGCTCATCCGGTGACGAGGGTGCTGCGATGATTCTGGTGCGTGTGCCCATTTTCGCCATGGTCTTGGATAACAGCAGCGAGATAAAAGAGCCGGCAAAGCCGAAAAAGGCGCACATAATCAGCAGGGACGTGAGATCGCTGTGAATGCCCTGGCTGGCCAGGTACTGCTCGAGACCCAGAACGCGAAAAATTAGGCTGAACAGTACCAGTATGGCGATGTTGGTACCGAGAAATAAGCCGATGCGCAGCACGTTAACAACCTCCGTTGGACTAATTAAAGGAGTACGGTCGACCACAGTGGCGCCGCACTCCCGCATATCTTACCGCTAAAATATGTCCACAAAGGGAAAATTCAATGGCCAGGCCGAATTTTGCCCTGTTTATTCAAAGGCAAATCTTGGTGCCGGTTGTCAAAATGTTAAAATAGGTTCCCCTATTCGAAAATACTGGCTTCATGACAGAGAACGAGCGAATCACAGAACTGGAAATACGTCTGGCCTATCTCGAGGATACCCTGAGCACCCTTGATGCGGTTATCGCCAGGCAGTCGGATCAGCTTCAGCGGATGGAAAAAACCAACAAAAGTCTTGTGGAACATCTGGAAAGCGTTCAGGAGAGACTGGAGACCCTTAGGGTTCCAGGTGCGGAACCGCCGCCGCCCCATTATTAGAGCCTGTTCGGTGCCCTTCGCTGCAAGCCATTAACGGGCTCGATTGGACAGCCCCATCCAGAGAATGCCGCCGAGGACAATGGCACCTCCAGTGAGCTGCATGGGTGTCAGTACCTGAGCCAGCACTACATAGCCCAGCAGCAGTGACGCCACGGGTTCAAAGTTCATGGCCGGTGCATTTTGCGCCATGTTCAAGCGGGGCATAAGAACGAAAAGAACCGTCGATGCCAGGCCGTAAAAGAGGGCAAGCAGAGCCAGTCCCAGCCAGCCCATGGGGTTGGCTGGCAGCTGCAGCCCGCCGGGAACCAGGTCAAGGCTGCCGCCAAGCGCCATCAACAACAGCACTATGGCCATGGTATAGGTGCTGCGCACACTGCCAGCCATGCCCGCAAGACGGTTTTCTGTAATCCACACCGCAGACGCAAAAAAGATTCCCGCTATAAGGGCAAAGAGAATTCCCGGCAGCCATTGCGGCTCCCAGGCGTCCCCCGTTGACAGTTGTCGGGGGATATCCAGCACCAGCACCAGACCGACAAGAATAATGGCCATAAGAATGGTCATTCTGCCACTGGGTCGCGAACCGCCCAGCGCCCAGGTGATAAGGGCAAAAAATATCGGCCAGGTGTTGACCAGCAGCAGCGCCATTGCCACCGGAATATTGGCAATGGCCGAGTACAGGCAAAGGCTTTGACCGGCAATAAATAGACCCAGCAGCAATTGCCAGCGGCGGCGGCCTCGGGGAATCCTCAGGGGGTTTCTCTGCCATAGGGTCAGACTCACCATAAACACCAGGGCAACCGCGCTGCGCAGTAAAATCGCCAGCAATAGGCCAGTATTGTTGTCAAAAGCGATTCTCGCCGCGATATGGTTGGAGGCAAACAGTGTCGCCATAAACAGCAACAGAGTAACGGCGATGGCGTTGGGCAGTGGCGCCGGCTTTGCCGCAGCGGGGCTTGTGGAGACCATAGGGTGCCTATTCCTGGCGAACCCGGAAAACTTCTTCCAGCGAGGTTTTGCCCTCTTTCACCAATTGCAGGGCATTTTCAGTGAGGGACGACATGCCATCTTTCATGGCCTGAATACGCAGGGAATCGGCATTGGCCTTGCGGCTGACCAGTTCCTTCATGGCTGAGGTCATTTCAAGCAACTCACCGACCATCAAGCGACCCCGGTACCCGGTGTTGTGGCAGTCCATACAGCCTGTGCCAATGCAGGCTTCAAAACTGTCGGGCAGCTGAAAAAAAGCTCTGAATCCGGCTTTATCCGGGTCGGGCTGTTTGCAGTGGGGGCATATTTTCCTCACCAGGCGCTGTGCCAGAACCCCCACCAGCGATGAGTTGATCAAATAGGCTTCTATGCCCATATCCACGAGCCGAGTAATGCTGCTGGGAGCATCGTTGGTGTGCAGGGTGCTCATGACAAAGTGCCCGGTTAACGAGGCTTTAACGGCGATTTCAGCGGTTTCATAGTCGCGCATTTCGCCGATAAGAATTTCGTCGGGATCGTGGCGCAAAATATGGCGCAGGGCTTCGGCAAAGGTATAGCCGATTTTCGGTTTGATCTGGATCTGCTCAACCCCGTCGAGTCGGTATTCAACCGGATCTTCGACGGTGATGATGTGGGGATTGCTGGCGCGCCGTTCGTTGACGACGGCATAGAGCGTGGTGGTTTTTCCGGAACCTGTGGGGCCTGTGACCAGAAAAATACCGTAGGAGTGGGACAGTATATTTCTCATCCGTGCGATTTCTCTCACCGGTAAACCCAGGGCGTCGAGGCTGACCAGTCCCTGATTTTTGTCGAGGATGCGAATCACCACGGACTCGCCGGTGACCATAGGGATGACGGAGACGCGGAAGTCGATGCGCACATTGTTCTCCTCCATCATGGTATGGCCATCCTGGGGGAGTCTGCGTTCGGCAATATTCATGCCCGAAATAATTTTGATGCGGCAGACAATGGGAGCCAGTTGACGGATATTGAGATTGCGTTGAAAAATCATTTTTCCGTCGATACGGTAATAGACGTCGGCACCTTTGTCGGTGGGGCGAATATTGATATCCGAGGCTTTAAGCGCCACTGCCCGGCGCAGCAGAGAGTCGACGAATTTCACCACGGGCTGTTGCTGGGCAGTTTCCTGGAGCGCCTGGGTGCTGAGTTCTTTGCTGGGGATTTCTCTGAGTAAACTGGCGTTAATCTCCGAGAGGATGTCGTCTTCTTCGCTCGACAGCAGGTAGCGCTCGATAAGTATATTGATGTCATGTTTTGAGGCCATGACAATTTCGATCACGTGCTCGCTGGCAAAGCTGATGGTTTGTATGGCTTCAACATTGCAGGGGTTGGCCATGGCGACGATGAGTTTGCCGTTGGCAAACCCCAGTGGAAAACATTGGTATTTGGCGAGCAGCTCTCCAGGAATCATCCGCACCACATCTTCGGGGATTTCCATGGTGGCGACACTGACCAGGGGAATCGCCAGTCGTGATGCGAGAATCGCTGGCTGGTTGGCGTCGTGGGCGTAACCCAGCATCTCCATGGCTTCCAGAAAGGTTTTTCCCGTCTGAAGTTTTTTCTGAATGATCTCTTTGAGCTCAGCGGTGTTGATAATTCCCGATGACACAAACTGGGCACCCAGCTGACTCTCGGTGAGGGCAGGCTTCAAAGGCTTCAGGGTTTTGAGATCGTCAACCGATCTTAGTTTTTGTTCAGTCATTTAGCAGACCAGGAGAGCTAGTGGTTGAAGTATACAGATACTGCAGGTAACCATAAAAAAATTCGTGGATTGCTGGTATGCTTAACACCTAGATGCGATTTTAAAAACAGGCAGTGAATTATGGCAGATCTTGTCGACTTTCTTAACGTCATGGCCAAAAAGGATGCCTCTGATCTTTACTTTGTCCCGGGTGCGCCGGTTCAGATCAAAATTGATGGCGTTACTCATCCCATTGCCAACACCATGATGACCGGCGAGGTTGTCAAAACCCTTGCCTATGGCGTGATGAATGACCGGCAAAAGAGGGATCTTGAGTCCCAGCTTGAGGCAAATTTTGCTGTCTCTATGGAAGGTTTGGGGCGGTTCAGAATCAATGTTTATTTTCAGCGCGGCCAAATGGGGTTGGTGGTGCGCTATCTCAAGTCGAATATCCCCGATCTTGCCGCTCTCGGTTTGCCTCTGAAGCTTCAGGACTTGGTGCTCGAACCTCGAGGGCTGATCCTGGTGGTGGGCGCCACGGGTTCGGGCAAGTCGACAACCTTGGCATCCATGATCAACTATAGAAATTCCATCAAAACCGGCCATATTCTCACCATAGAAGACCCCATTGAATATCTCCACCGCCACAATAAATCCGTGATCAGTCAAAGGGAAGTGGGTCTGGATACTCTGGATTATGGCAATGCTCTCAAGAATGCCCTCAGGGAAGCGCCGGATGTCATCATGATCGGAGAGATTCGCGACAGCGAGACCATGAAACACGCCATTGCCTATGCGGATACCGGGCACCTGTGTTTGTCGACATTGCACGCCAATAATGCCTACCAGGCGCTGGAGCGGATCGTCAATTTTTTTCCTGAAAGTGCCCGCCGCCAGGTGCTGGACGACCTTTCCATGAATATCAAGGGTATTTTTTCCCAGCGATTAATGAAAGGGGTCGACGCAAAGCGAATCCCTGCCTGTGAATTAATGCTGCCATCGCCCTATATTGTCGATCTGATTCAGAAAGGGGATTTTGAGTCCATTCGAGATACGATGGCGCAAAGTTCCGCTTCGGGCATGATTACCTTTGAGCAGTCGGTTTTTGATGCTTTTATGGCAGGCAAAATCAGCAAGGACGAAGCCCTGCGCAGCGTTGATTCGAGGGGCAATCTCCAGGCAAAAATCCGCTTGAGTCGCGATGGGGGGGATATGCAAAAAGACAATATTTTTATGGAAGATCAGCAGTATCGGTAGTCCCGTCAGTCATTTCTGTCAATGCACTATATTGCGTTTGGCGTGGTATTCAATCTCGTGATTGAGAATAAGGTTGCCCATGGACTTGTCGAGGGTGGGCACAAAGATGGTGACCCTGTCGGGCCAGTGTTCATTGTAGGTGCAGCCGAAGGCCTTTCTGTTGTTGCAGGCCATCCAGATGTCCGGCATGGTGTGGAGATAAATCAGCTCAATTTCCGGGTCGGCGACGGCCTTGCCGATGGGGGTTCCCCGGTATTGGCGCTCGTACTCGCTGTCGCTGCCGCCTCCCAGCCCCGGCCGCCCTGCAGCGCCATGGGGTGATCTGGGCAGGTCGACATGGCATTTGCCGCGGTTTTTGGCGCGGCCGAGATCATCAAAATAACAGTACTCTTTGTAGAAAACACTGGCGCGGCCAAAATAACTGACATGGGCATCAATGGCTTTTTGCTCGGCAGCGGTGACCGTATTGTTGCCGTCGAGGGTCAATGTCATGGCGCCCGGTGAAACCATCAGGGCAATAAACAGCCAGAGCCTGTTACGCAGCGCCATGCCCGAATCCGTATAAAGCCACAGAGGGTTGATGGCCTGGGGGCGGCGCGGCGGCGGAGCGGATCGCAGCAATAATAACCGCCACAGCCTTCGGCGTGCCGAATCGTCCCTGGTTGCCGCTGAGTAACGGTTGTTTCATCAAGTTCAGTACAACCTGTGCGCCTTGTGGGTGACTGTGGAATGACAGCAGTTGTCAGTAAAAAAACAGCAGTGGGAGCGGCTGTTTGTGATCATTAATCCGGCAATAAAGCATGCCAGTTAATGGCATTGTATGGTTAAGGGTCGCTGAATTTTCAGTCAAAGTATAGCCGCAGTGTGTTGCGATAACAGTAGCCTGTGCCGTAATTTTCAGCGCTGCGGCTGTGGCAATTCGGTACCAGCCAGAATGCTGCGTTGCCTGCCCAAGAGCTTGCCGTGGCATCAGGTTGGGGTTCAAGATTGCATATTTGTCTTTTTTACCACACCATGCCGGGGTTTAATCTGATGTCAGCTGCCAGCGGTTGGCAGGAGTTTGAAATGGGATTTTTGCGTCTTCTCTGTTTGAGTCTGGCTGGCGCCACGGTTATGGTGCTGTGTCTGCTGTGGGTGTCTCAATTCTTTACCGGTGACCGGGAAGGCACCCCTGTGATCTGGCTGGAAAGCCTCAGTGGCGATGGCGCACCCAAGGACGAGGAGTCCTTCGCGGAGTGGCAGGATTGACAGCCTTCAACAGGTTGTCGGGAATAACCGCGAAGATATACCCATGAATCCAAACAAGCTGTCAGTGGAACAGTTAACAGGCCAGGCTACCGATCTGCTGGCGCCTCTGGATGGTGATATTGTTCTCCACCGCGATGTCATTCCCCCTTATTTAAACCTTCGTCAACTCGCCGCCAAGCGGGGCATCGACCTTAGAGTGGCCAGCGGCTACCGCAGTTTTGATCGCCAGCGCCATATCTGGAACTGCAAGGTCAGTGGTCAAAGACCTGTTCTTGATACAGACAGCACCCCCCTGGATATCACCAGACTAAGCGATAAAGAGCTTGTTTTTGCCATCCTGCGCTGGTCTGCCCTTCCCGGCGCGTCCCGCCACCACTGGGGAACAGACATGGATATCTGGAATGGTGCGGCGGTAGACGACAATTACAGGTTGCAGCTCACTCCCGAAGAATATGGCTGCGCAGGTCCTTTTTTTTCACTGGCGCAATGGCTGGCGACGGCGGAGGTGGAAGCTCTGGGTTTTGTGCGCCCATATCACAGGGATTTTGGCGGCGTCGCCCCCGAGGCCTGGCACCTAAGTTTTGCCCCCGTTGCCGCAGACTTCGAGCGCGCCCTGAGTCCCGATATTCTGGCTGCGGTTATCAAGGCTGCGGATGTTTTCCTCAAAGACACTGTGTTGCAGCACCTTGATGAAATTTATCACCGCTTTGTGGTCAACAGACCCTGACCGGAAGTCGCAGCCTCACAGGCGCAAATCCACCGCTTGCGCCGCAGATCACTCCAGCTGCCTGTACAGCGCCCTGAATGGGCACTTTAGACAGGACAGCGTTCCAGGCAGCAGTTACAATGGGGACAAAAGGGATCGACGGGTAACCATGACAGATACACTATGGCGCCAAATCAAAGACGAAGTTGTTCAGGCCTCTGCTGAAGAGCCGTCCCTGTCCGGCTATTTCCACGCCGCAGTGCTCAGCCACCCCTCCCTGGAATCTGCCCTTGCCTATGCCCTTGCCAGTTTGCTGGGTAACCAGGTTGTTTCTGCCCTGGCATTGCACCAGGTTATTGAAGAGGGGTTTGCCGCTGACGCGACGATCGGTCAAAAAATGCGCCGCGATCTCATGGCTCATTTCGATCGCGACCCCGCCTGTAATCGCCGCTATATTCCGCTGCTGTATTTCAAGGGATTTCACGCCCTTCAGGCGCACCGAATCGGCCACTGGCTCTGGCAACAGGGACGCAGAAATATGGCGCTGTATTTGCAGGGGCGAGTGTCGGAAATCTTTGCCGTCGATATACACCCGGCGGTGATCATTGGCGGCGGCCTTATGATTGACCACGCCACAGGCATTGTTATTGGTGAAACAGCGGTGATCGATGAGGATGTTTCCATGCTCCACGGCGTGACCCTCGGCGGCACAGGCCACGAACGTGGGGATCGTCATCCGAAAATAAAGCGGGGCGTGCTCATTGCCGTGGGCGCGAAAATTCTCGGCAACATCACTGTGGGCGAGGGCGCCAAAATTGGCGCTGGCAGCCTGGTTCTCAAGTCGGTTGATCCCCATACGACGGTGGCTGGAGTGCCCGCCGTTGCGGTTGGCAAGCTCCATTCGATCCCCGCATTGGATATGGATCAAACACTGACGGAAGGCTGACTGTAACCCCCATGAACAACGTTAAAGGATTGCTAAAACGCCGTCTGGTGGGCGCGTTGACCTACTCCCTCAAAGGTTTGAGGGCGTGCTACATTCACGAGGAAGCCTTTCGCCTGGAAGTGGCGCTGGCGATGGTGCTGATTCCCCTGGGGCTGTGGCTGGGAAATGACGGTGTCGAAAGGGCGCTGCTGGTTGGTTCCGTGATTCTGATCCTGATTGTTGAATTATTGAATTCTGCGGTTGAGGCCGCCATCGACAGAATTGGCCTGGAGCACGCCGAATTATCTGGGCGAGCCAAGGATCTGGGGTCTGCAGCGGTTCTCCTTTCTGTGATTATGCTGATTCTGGTTTGGAGCTTGCTGCTGTTTTAACGGACAAGTCCGTAGAGAAATTGCTGGTCTTTGGCTACACTCTAAACAAAATTCTGAGACTATTTGCTCCAGGTTGCGAGAGAATCAGTGCATCACCGGGCAATCACCTGTAAGGCTAAATCATGGCTAGTACCTACAAACTGGTTTTTCGCGGCGATATAGCTCCAGGTCACGCTCTGATGGCTGTGAGGCAAAAACTGCAGCAACTTTTCAGCCTTGACGATGACGGCATCAATAAACTTTTCTGCGGCAGACCCGTCACCATCAAAAAACAGCTGGATCAGGCCAGCGCCGAAAAATGGTGCGCGGCTCTGCTCAAGGCCGGGGCAATTGTCAAAATGTCCCCCGATGGCGAGCCCGCGTCGGCGTCTGCCGAAAGCGGCAATACCGGTGCAGGGCGGCCGCCGCAACCCCTGGTGGCGCCAATCGGCGCCGATGTCCTCAGGCCGGAGGAACGCCGCAAACAGGCGGCGGTGGCACCCAATACCGATCATCTCAGCCTCGATGAGCCGGGTGCCGACGTGCTCCGCCCCGAAGAGCGCCGGATTATTGAGGATCTGGATCTCGATCTCAGCCATTTGAGCCTGAAATGACTGCCGCCGCAAAAACCGCCGGTGGCGGGCGGTGCTTCTCCCCGGTCGAGTAAAAATCATGTCAGGTAAAGATATTGTCGCCATGAAAGATGATGAAACCACATTGTTTCGGCAGCTTGTCGGCGATGTCGAACCCCTCAAAACCAGTGGTCAGGTGATAGCCGCTAACAAGGTGGAAATCACACCGGGTATGAAGGTTCGACGTCTCGCGGCGGAAGCCAGCGGTGAACGCTGCCGAGATTATCTGGATGATGAGGATCTCATCGTCCCGGTAAAGCCCTGGGACGAATTGTCGTTTAAGCGCGACGGCGTTCAACACGGGGTGTTCAAAAATCTGCGCCTTGGTAAATATGCCCTGGATTCACGGCTTGACCTCCATCGCATGACGGTGGAAATGGCCAGAAAAGCGGTGCTGCAATTTATCACTGACTGTGTTGCCGCCAATATCCGTTGTGTCCTTATCACCCACGGCAGGGGCGAGCAGCGGCAAAAACCCGCTTTGCTGAAGAGCTGTACCAACCACTGGTTGCGCCAGATAGATGCCGTGCTTGCCTTCCACAGCGCCCAGCGCCATCACGGCGGTTTTGGCGCGACCTATGTGCTATTGCGGAAAAGTGATGAAAAAAGAGAAGAAAACAAGGAAAAATTCAGTAAACGAGGAACCTAGCACCCTGCCGGGTTTGGGGTTTGTCATTCAGTATAGAGCCGCAGCGCATCTGAATTCGCCATCGCCAGCAGGGCTGTCTCCTACCGGTGGGGAGGTATTTTTGTAGAAGCCAGCCCTGCTGGCGATGCCTGAAGATCGGGCTAGACAGCCAGACACTAACATTATATGTTGCAGACAGGCGAATGCCGAAGCCTGTAACCTGGGTGGCGTCAGATTTTCACAGCAGCAGTTTTTGTTGCCGAGATGGGGTTGAATCGATAGACCCTGTATTGAATGGCACTGACTTAAGCGGTCATTCCCGCCTCCGCGGGAATGACGAAAATCCTGGCTTTGGCGCTAAGTCAGTGCCTTTGAGCCCTGTATTAATAGTGGCGCAATTGAAAGTCATAAACAGGGAGTCTATCCCGCAGAGCAGGTTGAGAAATTTATGATATTGGATCTCATTAATAATGCTGCAATGCTCCTGGCAGTATGCTGGCTCCAATCATTAATCACCTATCGCTGGTCAACCCAATCCCTTAAAGCCCAGTGTGTTTCCGGCGCTCTCTTCGGTCTGGCAACGGTCGCCATCATGATGATGTACATCTATCTGATGCCGGGGCTGTGGAGCTGGGTGGATGCCTCCATTGTCATTATCAGCATAGCGACGTTGATTTACGGGCCTGTGGTGGGGGGGATTGCTGCGGCCATAGCCTGCTCGTACCGTCTCTGGATGGGTGGAGTGTTCGCCTTTACAGGGGCAACCAATATTGTTTTGGCTCTTGTCCTGGGGTTGGTTTTTCGCTTTTTGGTCAATCGGGGCTGGCTCAGACTGGGGCTGGTTCAGTTGCTGATTTTTGGCCTGGTCGCCCATGTGGTCGCTTTTTTGCAGCCCTATTACGCTGAATTTGTGTTCCCGGATGACGGCGTACAAACCTATATTTTCAGCGTTCTCGCGGTGATGTCGCCCGCTACCGCCATATTGGGGCTGCAGCTGCAGTATATTGAGAGAAAGAAAGCTCTGGAGTTGTCGATACAGCGCAGCGAGGCGCGCTTGAGAGCCATTACCGAGGCTATTCCCGATCAGCTTATGGTGTTTGACCGAAACGGCCGCTTTCTGGAGGTTCTCGCGCCGGCGGCGATGGTGGCCAGCGCGTCGAGAATTGTCGGCCGTCACATCAAGGAGGTTCTCAGTGGCAGTACAGCGAGCCAGTATGAAAACCTCATCAAGCGGGTTTTTGCCTCCGGCGCCACTGAGCGCGCCGAGCACTCTGCGTCCCAGCCCTATCTTTTGGCAGAATCGGACAGTGGTGATTACGCCTTTGAATCCAAAGCCAGCAAAGTGGAAATGCCGTTGATGGACGAGGCCGCCCTGGTGCTGACGCGGGATATTACCGAGCGCAAGCGCGCCGAAGAACGGGTGCGCTACATGGCCTATTACGATACGCTGACGGGACTGCCCAACAGGAATCTGGCGTTGGAAAAAGTCAGCGAAATGGTCGCCGACGCCAAACTCAACAGCGACCGTTTTGCCGTGTTGCTGGTCAATCTCGACAAATTCAAATTGATCAATGAGATTTACGGGTTTGACAACGGCAGCGGGTTTCTTAAGCAAGCGGCGCAGCGACTTGCCGAAACCTGTGCCCAGGAACCCTTGCTGGCGCGCTACGGAGGGGATCAATTTCTTGTCATTATTGCCATCGGCGCTGATAACAGCCGCGCTGTAGACCGCTGCCGGGAAATATTGGCGGTGATGGCAAAACCCTACCATTTTGAGGGGGAAAAAATCAGCATTCAGGTATCGCTGGGACTGTCGATTTTTCCTGATGACAGCGCAGATGTGGCCGTACTCTTTCGCCAGGCGGGAACCGCCAATGGGTTTTCCAAGCAGGGCGGCAGCGCCAAGTACCATTTTTATCACACGGATATGGAGGCTTCCGCCAGGCGCGAAATGGATCTGAGAAACGCGCTTTCCCAGGCCATAGAAAACCGCGAGTTGGAGTTGTTTTATCAGCCTTTGATCTGCCTGGCTTCCGGCAAAATTACCGGTATGGAAGCCCTGTTGCGCTGGAACCATCCCGGGCGCGGTATGCAGGATCCCGGTTATTTTATGTCTCTGGCCGAAGATACCGGCCTGATTGTGCCCATGGGGGAATGGGTGATACGGGAAGCCTGCCAGCAGGCTCGGCAGTGGCAGCAGGCCGGACTTTTCTTTGGCGCCATGTCCGTCAATGTTTCCACGGTGCAACTGGAAAGAAGCCGCCTTGAAACCGTTGTCACGGAGATTCTCGACACTACGGGTCTGCCCCATTCCCTGTTGCACTTGGAATTGACGGAATCCACTCTGTTGAGAACCCTGGAATACGCCTTTCTGGCGGCAGATCAACTCAAGGCTCAGGGCATCAAGCTGTCGGTTGACAACTTTGGCACCGGCTATACCAGGTTTGATAATCTGCGGCGCTTGAATATTGCCAAGCTCAAGATCGACAGACGCTTTATCAAAGACCTGGTGGACAACGAAGACAGCCGCGCCATTGTTCGCGCCATGGTGGAAATGGCTGCCATCATGAAACTTGAAACCGTCGCCATTGGTGTTGAGACGGAGCCCTGTTTGGCGCTGCTAAGGGATATCGGCTGCCATAGCGCCCAGGGGTATTACTTCAGCAAGCCCATGGATGCGCAGGCGGCGACCCTGTACCTTGAGAAAACTGGCGGCGAATCTTGACGCCCCCTGTCGGCGCTGTGGCATGAAAAACGCTGACCGTGACTGGAATCAAAATACAGATTTTTTCCCATTACTTTCCGTTGCTGACCCAGGGTCGGCTGGCGGATTTGAGCAAACAGAAAGGTTTTAATTTATGGCTGCCAACAGGGAATCAGATTCCCTCGTCAATATCAGTAATGTCGACTTTGCCTACGGCGACCGTGCCGTATTGCGCAATATCAATCTTCGCATTCCCAAAGGCAAGGTTGTCGCTATCATGGGGGGCAGTGGCTGCGGCAAGACAACATTGCTGCGCCTTATCGGCGGCCAGCTAAGGCCAACGGCAGGTGATGTGGTTGTTGATGGCCAATCGGTGCCGCGACTGGGCAGCGGCGATTTGTTCAGACTGCGGCGCAAAATGGGCATGCTCTTTCAGATGGGCGCACTCTTTACCGACATGTCGGTATTTGATAATGTCGCTTTTCAAATGCGGGAACACACCGCATTGCCGGAATCCCTGATTCGCGACCTCACCCTCATGAAACTTCACGCCGTTGGCCTGCGCGGCGCCGCCAGTCTGATGCCCTCAGAGCTATCGGGGGGTATGGCGAGGCGGGTGGCGCTGGCCAGAGCCATTGCTCTCGACCCCATGCTCATCATGTATGATGAACCCTTTGCCGGGCTCGATCCTATTTCCCTGGCCATTATCGGGCGTCTTATTCGAACCCTGAACGATGCCCTGGGAGCCACCTCCATCGTGGTTACCCACGATGTTCAGGAGTCGTTAAAAATAGTCGATTACGTCTATCTGGTGTCTGAGGGCATGGTGATCGCCGCAGGAACTGTCGCCGATATTCATGCGTCCACAGACCCCTATGTGCGCCAGTTTGTCGATGCCCAGGCGGATGGCCCGGTGGCCTTTCACTATCCGGCAGAAGACTACCGGCGCATGCTTTCCGGCCAGTAACAGGGTACTGCCATTGACGGTCACAGGGTTTGGTTGCCGCGAGGTTTCAGGGCAACTACCCCTGGCAAATTGGAGTAAATTTGGGTGATTAAGCGAAGTTTTTCCACCATCGCCGCCATATTGCGCCACCTGGGCGCTCGAGTAACCAGAAATTTGCTTAATCTGGGTCTTGCCGCGCGGTTTTTTGTTGCCATTATCGCGTCTTCCGCCATTTGTCTGCGCCGCCCCTCCCTTGTCATCAAGGAGGTATATTTCATCGGTGTCTTGTCCCTGGTGATTATTATTGTCCCGGGGCTGTTTGTCGGGCTTGTTCTCGGTCTGCAGATGTACGACACCCTGGAGCGCTTTGGTTCCGGCGACATTGTCGGTATGGTGGTGGCGCTGGCGCTGATTCGCGAGTTGGGCCCCGTGCTTTCGGCGCTGTTGATTTCAAGTCGCGCAGGCTCTGCGGTCACTGCAGAAATTGGCCTGATGAAAACCACCGAACAGCTCACCGCCATGGAAATGATGGCGATTCAGCCGATTTCCAGGGTTATCGCGCCAAGATTTTGGGCGGGAATTCTTTCGGTGCCCTTGTTGACGTCAATCTTTAATGTGGTCGGTATTTTTGGTGGTTACATTGTCGCGGTGCTTTTGCTCGGCGTGGATATGGGCACGTTCTGGTCGCAAATTGAAGCGGCAGTGGATTTTCGTCTCGATGTGGTTAACGGTATTATCAAGAGCCTGTTTTTTGGGGTTGCCATTACCTTTATTGCCGTTTTTCAGGGCTATCACGCCGCGCCCACCGCTGAGGGCGTCTCCCTGGCAACCACCCAGACGGTGGTTAAGTCGGCCTTTGTGGTACTGGGCATGGATTTTGTGTTGACGGCCTTTATGTTCCGGGGCATTTGATGACGGGCGGCGGTATCGCCGGCGAACAGTATTTGGGCAAACGGCTGACATGCCGGTAACAGATGATTGCTAAGAGGTAAAAAATGAATCGCCAAATGTTGGATTTATGGGTCGGAATTTTCGTTGTTATCGGCGTTGTCGCCACCGTTTTTCTGTCGTTGCGGGTGGCCAATCTGACCACCTTGCAGCGCGGTGATGTCTATGAGGTGAATGCGGAGTTTGACAATATCGGCGGCCTCAAAAGCCGGGCGCCGGTAAAAAGTGCCGGTGTAACTGTGGGGCGGGTCAGCGACATTCGCTACGATGGCGAACAGCACAAAGCCGTGGTGACAGTTACCCTCGACAGTCAGTACCAATTCAGTGCAGATTCTTCCATGAGTATTCTCACCTCGGGGCTTCTGGGGGAACAATACGTCGGTCTGCAAACCGGCAGCGATACGGAAATGCTTCAGGATGGCGACCTGGTATGGCTGACCTCTTCTGCTATAGTGCTAGAAAACCTCATTGGTCAGGTTCTGTTTAACAAAGCGGGTGAGAAGCCTGCAGCCGCTGAAAAATAACCCGGTAACGATACGATGAAAGTAGCCCTAAGGTCATTGCTTGTTGTTTGTTTTGCTGTCCTGGTAAGCGGCCGTGTCTGCGCTGTGGAAAGCTCCGGCCCCCTTAATCTGGTTGAGCTGACGGTCAACGCAGTGGTTGCCGATATGAACAGCAATCAGGTTGTCTACGAAAAAAACCCGGATCAGCTTAAGGCCATGGTGCTCGAGCGGGTGGCGCCGCACTTTAATTTTAACCGCATGATCCAGCTCGCCATGGCGAATAACTGGGCACAGGCGACAGAGCAACAGCGGCGCGCTCTAGTGGATGAATTCCGCCAGTTAATGGTGCGCACCTATGCCAACGCTATGTTTACTTTCCGCAATGAACCGGTCAATCTTGTCGGCGAGAAAAAACTCAGCAGTCGCAGCGCGGTGGTCAGGCTCAGTGTCACCAATACGGCCACGGGAAATCCGGTATCGGTATTGCTGCGCATGGAAAACCGCAATGATCGCTGGCAGGTGATCGATGTGGTGGTGGATGGCGTCAGTATGATCATTACCTACAGGGGTACCTTTGCCGAGGAGGTCAGCCGCAGTGGTGTAGAGGGTTTGATTGCCAGTATCCAACAGGACAACCTCAAGAAAGCTTCGCAATGAATCAACCCAGTCTTGACATTAACGGTGGCGTCATTCTGTTGAAAGGGCAGGTTACCATCGCCACTGTACCGGCACTCTACGATGACTTGCAGAAAATTCTCGCCAGCAGCCCAGGGGGCGCTGAGCTAACACTGAATTGTGCTGACATGGACATGGCGGATTCCGCTGCCATAGCCCTGCTGGTGGAAGCCCATCAACAGGCGTCCGCTGCGGGAAACACCCTGGCCATTGTCGGCCTCAAGGATCAGCTTGTCAGCTTGATAAAAATTTACGGCGTGGAATGGATATTGCCCAACTGATCATCTGACCATCTGATCTCTTGACGATGGCGAAGCCTTTGTGAACTATGGCCGCTACCTGTGGCGCCATACTGATACTTCAGCAGGAAACAGCAAATATGCATGCAAAGAGCTTGAACAAGTGGCGACACGACCACGATTTTTCCGTTAAAAATCCTCAAGGTGAAAGGCGAACCCGCTATGTGCTGATACTGACGTTGGCAACCATGGTGGCGGAAATTGTTGCCGGCACCATCTACGGCTCCATGGCGCTGCTGGCCGATGGTTTGCACATGGGCACTCACGTGGTTGCCTTTTTGATTGCGATTTTTGCCTACAGTTATGCCCGCAAGCATGCCAATAATCCCGTGTTTACCTTTGGCACGGGTAAGGTTGATGTGCTGGGGGGATTCACCAGTGCGGTAGTGCTCGCCGTTGTCGCCTTGGTGATGCTGGTGGAATCTCTGCAGCGGCTGATTAACCCTCAAACCATTGGCTACAATGAAGCCATTATCGTTGCCATAGTTGGTCTTGGCGTCAATGTTTTCAGCGCTTTTTTGTTGAAGGATCATCACGGTCATGACCATGACCATGACCATGACCACGAACACCATCACCAGGATCACAATCTGAAAGCGGCCTATCTGCATGTACTGGCCGATGCCATGACTTCTCTGTTGGCAATTATTGCTCTGCTTTCGGGCAAGTATTGGGGGCTGAGTTGGCTTGACCCGCTCATGGGTATTGTGGGTGCGGTGATTATTACCAGCTGGGCATTGAATTTATTAAGGCAGACTGGCCCGGTACTTCTCGATGCCAGTGTTGATGAAAACTACGCAAAGGCAATTCAGTCGACCATCGAGCAGAACAGCGAAGACCGGGTCTCTGATATCCATGTCTGGAAGCTGGGTGGCAACCACTACGGAGCTATTGTTGCCATTGTTAGCCATGATGACAACACGCCGGATTATTACCGGGCGCTGTTAAAGGATTTTGATGAGTTGTCCCATATCACGATCGAAGTTCAGTTCTGCCAGGATGCTCACTGCGCCAATGATTCGCGCTGATCATGACTGCGCTCCTTCCACCTGGCTGGAGGCAAAAGCGGCTTCCGCCAGGTTGAAATACCTTGTGAGTTATTAACCCTGTGATCGTTATTGCTGTGTTAATAACAGGCTTTGAATCCAACTGACTGCTAACGTTGGGAATGGGATCTTTCACCAAAACCGCCTCTTTCCCCGGCGCCGCCTCTGTCCCGTGGTGACTCAGAATTTGAACTGGTTCTGGCATTGCGCCAGTTGTCTGACCCCGGTCTTTGTTGCCCAGCAGTTCTCTGCCTGGGGGCTTGTTCGTTGAAGTTTCTGCGCGAAGCGTTGCTTACGCCGTGTTGCTCGCTTCTTTGCCAGCCCGGTTGTGCCCGGTGTTGGCCACTGTCGTTGCGCTGGCGCATAGAGGACTCTGTCGCTCTTCTGGCATCAATTTGATCCCGGTAGGAAGGTCTGCCCGGAGTCTGTTGCTGATGTTCCGGTGTGTTCATCCTCTGCAAGGCGCGCTGCCGTGGATTTATGACAGGGTTGCCGTCAGATTGGCGCGTATTGACTGTAGAGGGGTTGCTGCGTACATCCTGAGGACGGTTGCTTTCTGCTCTCGCCTGGTTAGGGTTTGGCTGGCGACCGTTGTCGCGGAAATTCAATTCCGGGTTTCGCCTTTGGTTATCCTGTGGGGGGTGGTCGGGAACGTCGGATGGGGATCTTCTCTCTAAGCGCCTGTCGTTGGGGTTGGACTGGTTGTAGCGGGTATTTTGATCGCGATGATCCCGCTGGCGATCATAATGCCCATCAGAGCGATTATTGGGTTCGCGGTTGCCGTATCTTCCGTCTTGTCGATCGTCTCTTTTGTAAACTTGCGATCTGGGGTTGCGTCCATAGTCCGGTGAACCCCGCTGTTGATATCTGTCCAGCCTGGGGTCGCCCCGGCCTGGCCAGTGACGGTCGTAGTCCGCTTGCCGCTGGCGAGAATAGCGATGGTTTAGCTGTTGTGGATAACGTACGCCGTGACGGTGGTCAGGGTTATGGCGCCAGCGTTGTGCGCCCTCATAGCGATTGTGAATATTGTAGTTGCTGCGATAGTGGCTGCCGCCAAAGCGACGGCTGTATTCATGCCGGTCGTAGACAACGATATGGCGATCGTGCCAGTGAAAGGTACTGAAGAAAAACAGGGGCGCAACATGAAAGCCGTGACCCCAGTAAAAATGCAGCCCACTGTGATAACCGACTGGCGGCCGCCAATAATGGGGCGGGTAATCCGGCCACCACCAATTGGCATAAAAATGCCCAGGGTGGTAATAGGGTACGTAGATAACAGCGGGGTCAATAGGGTCTATATAGATATAATTGTTCTGCCGGTAGACGCGAACATGGTCCAGACGATCAAGGTTTCCCGCAGCGTAGGCGTGATCCCTGAGTCGCTGAATGGCGTCGAGAACATCCGCTTCCTGCATCAGGTAAGCATCGCCGAGGCGCTGGGTCCAAAGGCTGTCTACATCCATTCTCGACAACAGCTCTGGAAAGGCGACCAGCGATTTGACGCTGGGATCCCAGGGCATGTCGCTCACCGCGTTAACCGCATTCTGGCCTTCCAGTTCCGGGTATTGGATCGACCAGGTGGCGGCTTCGCGCACCTCTTCTGGGTAGGTGGCTGCCATCAATATCTGGCTGAGCAGGGCATCGGGATACAGGGCGATGGGCGCCAGCATCTGATCCAGCTCTGCATCACTGAAGCCTTGATCGTAATCGTCCTGTCTGGTGTAACCCTGGCTTGAGCAGGCCGTGAGAAACAACGCGGCAGTTACCAGAAAAACTCTTAATTTATTGCACATTATTTCGCCTATCCGCCTGGGGTGGTTATCCCCCCCGTGATTTGGCTCTGGTGGTGGCAGTTTGCTGCCAGGCGCGGAGCCAATTAAAGGTAACACAGAAATCAATAACGTCCCGCCCCCATTTCCGTTGACGCATGCTTGCATAACCGAAAAACCCCATCAAAGAGAGACTGAAAGTCCGCGTTTTACTGGAAAACTAATTGCAGTTCGGTAACAGCCTGCTGGCGGCTTTTTCTCTGAATCTGGCTCGATCTCGGCGCGCTTGACAAGGCTGGAACAAATTCACAGAGAAGGGTTGCAAAAATAGTTAATGATAACTATTATCATTAACAGTGATGGCGGAGGGTGGCTTTATGGCAAGCATGGCAGGCAAAAAAGTTTCTCAAATACAGAGGGTTCAACTGGAAATCAGTGTTCACAAGCTGGAAATGCTGTTGGCGTCCAGGCAACTCTGTGCTGCGGATATTCGCTGCCCAACCTGCGCGTCGAGAAACGTCGTCAAACACTTGTGTCTCAAGGCCTGCGCTCAGGGTGGGCGGTAAGTTTCAGGACGCTCACAGATTCATCGTCGCCACAGCTTGACGACCGCTTTTATGAATAGCCAAGTAATGATTCGAGGAAAAAAGATGACATTTTTATGTGATATGCACAGGGAATTTCTGCAACAAAATCCTGCCCAGGCCTACGCCCGCTGGGAAGAGTGGATGGGGAAAGGCTATGGCGCGATGGACAATCATCAATGGCGGCAGGCCGTCGCCTATTTTGGCTGTTGCTATGAAATCAGCGACTGGTTCCTGCAGCAGGACGACTATCATCGCCAGCAAGGCATTTTTGACTACAGCACCAGTGTCGACCGCCTGATGATCTCGGGGCACTTGCTGGCATTAGGCTTTGGCAAATTGGGTTGTACCCACCTCGAACGGCATTTTCTGGTTGCGGTTCACAACCATTTGCACAGTTGCCTGCCAAGGCTTTTTGGCATTGAGAATAAAATCAAAGCCAAGCTGGAACTGTCGCTGCTGGCGCTGGAGGAACACTGCCGCCGCTTTGGCGAGTTCCAAGGCTATCAGCAGTGCCGTGCGGAAACCTTGCAGGTTATTCGCTACGCCAGCCAACAGCGGGCGCAGCTGCATTAATGGCAATCAATGCCGCCACGCTTTGTCGCCGGGGCATTGAGCTATTTTTCAACAAAGGCGCGCTCAATGACATAGTGCCCCAGATCCCCGTGACGGGTTTCGCGAAAACCACCGGCGTCGAGTATGCGGCAGGTATCCTTGAGCATGGCGGGGCTGCCGCAAAGCATAAAGCGGTCGTTTTCAAGGCTGGGAGCTGGCAGGTTAAGGTCGTCAAACAGCTTGCCCGACAGCATCAGGTCAGTAATGCGACCCTGGTTGCGGTATTGCTCGCGGGTTACCGTGGGGTAATAGAGCAACTGTTCGCTGACCATGTCGCCGAGAAATTCATGGTTTGGCAAGTCTGCGCTAATCAGCTGCTGATAGGCCAGTTCTCTGACATGGCGGCAGCCGTGCACCAGAATGACCCGCTCGAAACTTTCATAGACTTCCGGATCCTTGATAAGACTGATAAAGGGCGCGAGACCTGTTCCTGTGCTGAGCAGATAAAGATTGCGGCCGGGAAGCAGATGATCCACCGTCAGGGTGCCGGTGGGTTTGCGGCTGATAAGAATCTGATCGCCTATCTGCAAATGCTGAAGCTTTGACGTCAGCGGGCCGTCGGGCACCTTGATGCTGAAAAACTCCAGTTCGTGCTCATGATTGGCGCTGGCAATACTGTAGGCGCGCAACAGGGGGCGCCCCTCGTTTTCCAGCCCAAGCATGGTGAAATGGCCGTTGCGAAAGCGAAACGAAGACTCCCTGGTGGTGGTGAAACTGAACAGATCATCCGTCCAGTGGCGGACACTGGTGACGGTTTCGCGGTTCAGATTACTCATGGCTTCACTCCTGTCTGATTGAATATGCGGTCACTATAGACGTAGACTCTTATATCGGTAAAATGAGTTGTTCTTATATTAGTGATCGGATTTGTCGATATGAAGTATAGCCTGCGCCAGGTGGAGGTGTTTCTCGCCACCGCCCATTTCGAAAATATCAGCCGCGCTGCCGACAGTCTGGCCATGTCGCAATCCGCCGCCAGCAGTGCGTTGAAAGAGTTTGAGCGGCAATTCGATATTCAGCTGTTTGACCGCGCTGGCAAAAAACTCCTGCTCAATGAGTTTGGCCGTTTGATACAGCCAAGAGCCGAGGAATTGCTGGAAAGAGCGCGGGAGTTGCAAACCCTGCTCGCCGCCCAGGTCAACCCCGATCAGGCTCCGGGCGGGTCATTGAAAGTGGGGGCTACCCTCAGCATTGGCAATTATCTTGTTTCCGGGTTTATCGCCCGCTATATGGCGGAAAATCCGGGAACCCATATCAGCCTGGAAGTGGCGAATACGGCGAAAATCGCCGAAATGGTCAGTCATTTCGACCTCGATGTAGGGCTCATCGAAGGGGAAATACACCATTCCGATCTCGACATCAGCCGCTGGCGTGAGGATGATCTGGTGGTTTTTTGCGCCCCTGACCACCCCTATGGGAAACTGGCCAGTCTCAGCGAAGAACATTTGCTCGCGGCTGCCTGGATTTTGCGGGAACAGGGTTCGGGAACCCGTCAGGCCTTTGATCGCGCCATGCACGGATTGCTGCCAAAAATGAACATTCTTATGGAGCTGCAGCACACCGAAGCCATCAAGCGCACCGTTGAGGCAGGGCTCGGCATAGGTTGTCTTTCGGAAATAACCCTAACCGACGCCTTTCGCCGTGGTTCCCTGGTGCCATTGGCAACGCCGGGTAAAAATTTCCACCGCTATCTTTACACCGTGGTGCACAAACAGAAATATCGCAGTACCGGGCTCAGGCGCTGGTTGGCAATCTGCAATCAAACAGCATAGCCGCGAACCATCAATTGTCGATATACTTCAAACATTCCCGATATCTGTTGCTGAAAACTGTTATGACCCGATTAGCTACCGCCCTGATGCCCCTGTTGCTTGTTGTGAGCGAAAGTTCTCACGCCTTTATCATTCAGTATTTCAAGGATGAAGAGGGACGCACCAATTGGCAGTATGTGGCCAATTTTTCCAGCAGCTTGCTGATCCTGATTCTTTCCGGTGTCGCCATAAAGCTGTTTTTGACCTATCACCGCCTGCGCAAAACCAACCGCGCCCTGCGGGATATTCGCAATGCCCTCGAGGTTCGTGTCGAGGAGCGCACGGCTACCCTCAACGAATCTAACCGTCTTCTCAAGGAGACCAACAAGCTCCTTGAGAAGGAGGTCAGGCATCACCAGGAAACCACCGCCAAGCTGCGCCAGTCTGAGGCTTACATCAAGAATATTCTCGAATCCATGCCGTTGATGCTCATCGGTATTAACCAGGATGGGACTATCAGCCAGTGGAACCGCAAAGCTGAACAAACCACCGGAATCAGTACCGACAGCGCCCTTCACAAAAATCTTTGGGATACCTACCCTGCGATTACCGTGTCACGCCAGCAGGTGGATCAGGCGATTCGCCTCAACAAACCGGTTACCATCAAGCACAGTCAGCGGGGTCGCTATCACTTCGATATTATTATTTACCCGCTTCACGAACAGGGTGAAACCAGCGTTGTGATTCTGGTGGAGGATGTTACCCAGCGCATTCTCACCGAAAATATGCTGATTCAACGGGATAAAATGTCATCCATGGGCGAGTTGGCGTCCACCATGGCCCAGGACATCAACGCGCCCTTGCAGGCGATTCTCGCCGATGTTCGCGACATTCAGAATTTCCTTGCCTCCAATCCCATGGACGACGAGGGTGCAGCCATTGCCGATAACCTGGCGAAACTGAAAAACCTTCTCGATGACGCCAGCAAAAAGGGCGAAAACGCCTCTGCGATTATCGATAATCTGCTGGATTTTTCCCGCACCCAGGACGGTGAAAAGCGCACCGCCGATGTCGCCGAACTGATGGAGAAGGCCATCAGATTGGCCAGGGACACCATTTCCCTGCCGGGGAAACTCAACTTTCGCGATATTGACATCCACCGCGACTACGAGAGCCCACTGCCTGCTATTCCCTGCTATCCCGCAGAATTGCAGCAGGTGTTTCTCAGCCTTTTCCGCCACAGTTGCCACGCCCTTGGCAAAATGCACCTGCCCAGCCACAAGCCCCAGATCAATATTCAGATCATGGAGTGTTACGACGCCCTCTGGATCAAAATCCAGCACAACGGTGTCGGCCTCACCCTGGATGAACAGAAATACATTTTCGAACCCTTCTTCAACAATCCGGCGGATCTCGACGACCCCAGCAAGCGTCTGTCGTTTTCCTACTTCATTATTACCGAACACCACAGGGGTCAGATGGCTGTAACCTCCGATGTGGATGTGGGCAGCACCTTCCATATGCAAATACAGCTGAGCTGAAGTGTTTTGTCACCCTGGGTGGCAAAGGCATTTGGCACAAACAGGATCAAGGGCTATCATCAAAAATCAGGATCAGCCCTCACAGGAGCTAAACCATTAACGAAACAACCAGGCTGGCTTCGCTCGTTAACGGAGTGGGTGAAAAACTCGGCACCCCCAGGGATTGGTATAACCCCAGGCGCAAACGCTTCTGGGCGCTGGCAGTGCTGTTGCTCTATACGCTGGCGGGGTTTTTTCTCGCTCCTTGGCTGGTACAGCGCCAGCTCATTGCCGTTGTTGGCGACACACTCAAGCGCCCCGTTGCCGTGGAGCACCTTGCCATCAATCCCTTTGCCCTCAGCGCAGAGGCTCGTGGTTTTCGTATTGATGAACAGGACGGGTCTGCCCTTGTCGGCTTTGATCGTCTCTATATCAATTTTCAGCTCAGCAGTCTCTTCAATCTGGCGTGGACATTCAGGAATGTGGAGCTCAATCATCCCTACGGCGAATTGATTCTACTAAGTGGCGGCGACAGCAATTTTTCCCGGTTGCTTCCCGAATCCGCGCCCGCTGATGATGAATCTTCAGATAAGCTCGCGCCCCTGATTATTCAGCACCTGGCCATAGAGGATGGCGAATTCCATTTTACCGACGCCAGAACAGGGGCGGCAAAGCGCACCACTATAACGCCCATTTCCCTGAGTATTCATAACCTCAGCACCCGCGAAGGCGACAGTGGCGAGCACAGCTTTGAGGCGCGCGCCGAGAACGATATCCGCCTTTCCTGGCAGGGCAGTGTTCAGCTCAACCCGCTCAATCTTGAGGGTAAACTCCAGGCCAGTGGCGCCTATTTGCCCCTCGCCTACAGATTCGTTGACGAGCAAATCAACGCCGTTGTCGATAAGGGTGACCTCAACCTGGAATTGGACTACCGAGTGGCGCAGGGAGACGCGGGTATTGCCGCGGCCATTGAACAGCTCCAGCTGAACATTGACAACCTCCAGGTCAGCGACAAGGCCACAGAAAAAACCGTTGTCGATATTGCCAAGCTGAAACTGGCAAACCTCAATCTCAGCTGGCCGGAAAAAACCCTCAATGCCGACAGCCTGGCAATACTGTCTGGAGAACTGTTGCTGCACCGCGACAGTGATGGTGTTATCAATGCCCAGACATGGGCTGGCGCTGCCGCCGCCAGCCCTGGGCAAGAGACAACCGGCCCGACAGAAGAAGCCGTTGCAGTTGCTCCCGCAGCAAGCAGTGCACCCCAGAGTGGCTGGCAGGTGGCGCTCAATATCGCTGAAATTCGTGATGTCAATCTGAAATTTAGCGACGCCAGTCTGCGCCAGCCCGCCCAGTTGGAAATTGCCGACCTCGATGCCACCCTGTCAAAAATCAACAACCGCCAGAAAAATTCCATGCCGCTGACCTTCGCGGCGACCCTTGCCAGTGGCGGTGCCATCAGCGCTCAGGGGGAGGTGATTTTGCTGCCCGAGGTCGATGCCCAACTTCAGTTGACCGTTGCCGACCTCAATCTGGTGGCGGCGCAACCCTATATCAGTGAATACGCCGCCATGACCCTGGAGAGCGGTGCTGTCGCTATGGACGCCCGTATTCTCAGCAATCCGCAACAGGTTTTTGCGGTTGAGGGCGAACTGGCAGTGAATGACCTTCGCGTTGTGGATACGGCGCGGAAGCGGCCCTTGCTGGGCTGGCAAACATTGACCCTTAAAAATGCCGCTTTTTCCACCGCCAGCAATAGTCTCGACATTAATGCCATCAATGCCGAGGCTCCCTACGCCCGCTTGAGGATTGCCCAGGATCAGACCACCAATTTCCAAAAATTGCTGGTGACTTCGCCGCCACACGAAGGTGCTGCCGATGGCAGCCAGGCCCAAGTCGGCGGCAGCGACGGCGAGTCTGAAAAAGAAAATGCCACTGCCGCCCCAAAACCCTTTACCCTCAGCATAGGCCAGATCGATATTCGCGAGGGTTCCGGGGATTTTGCCGACCGCTCCCTGCCCATTCCTTTTGACACCAACATTGCCAACATCAACGGCAAAATCACCACCATCGACACCAGCAGCACCCAACCCGCCAGCGTCGAACTCGAAGGTCAGGTCAACGATTATGGCCTGGCGAAAATCGGCGGCACATTATTGCCTCTTGGCGTCAAGGAACAGGCAGACATCAAACTGTTGTTTCGCAACCTGGAATTGCCCGATCTCACCCCGTACTCCATCAAGTTTGCCGGGCGGGAAATTGCCAATGGCCGCATGAACCTGGATCTGCGCTACCTGATGGATCAGGGTAAACTCAAGGCGCAGAACAATATTGTTATCAGCGACCTCGAACTGGGCAAAAAAGTCGACTACGAGGGTGCACTGGATTTGCCCCTGGGGCTCGCCATTGCTCTGCTCACAGATGCCAGTGGCAAAATTGATATCGACCTGCCGGTGGAAGGGGATACCAATAACCCGGAATTTCGCCTTGGCAGTATTATCGGCAAAGTGTTTGTCAACCTCATTAGCAAAGCTGTGACCGCCCCCTTTCGCCTTCTCGGTGCGCTGGTGGGCATGGAGTCGACGGATTTTGAGCGCATCGAGTTTGAACCCGGTCTGGCGACTCTGACGCCGCCGGAAAAAGAAAAAATCGCCAAGCTGGCGGCAGCCATGGCCAAGCGGCCGCAGCTGGGATTGCGCATTGCCGGTGTCGTCCACCGGGACGCCGACACCCAGGCGCTGAAAACCCTTCGCGTCGAAAGCCGTATTGATGGCCTGGTGCAGCAGCGCCTGGAAGAGAACCCCCAGGCTCAGGTGCGGGATTTGCGCCTCGCCATTGTCGAATCACTGATGGCAGCCACCGCCCCCGATGTGTCCCTTGACGATCTGCGTGGGCAATTCATTAAATCGGTGAATAGCGAAACCCCCGACGGCGACAAAAAACTCGACGCTTCCGCCTATGCAGCGGAGCTGCGCAAACGCCTGGTCGCGGCGGAAACCCTCAGCGACGCAGATCTGGATCAGCTCGCCATGGCGAGGGCGGAAAACCTTAAAAAGACCCTCATCGACGCCGATGCCAGTCTTGGCGAGCGCGTCGCTACGGAACGGGGAAAAGCCGCCACCCTGACCAAAAACGGCTGGGTGCCGCTGAGGCTGAAAGTGGACAGCCTTTGAGGACGCCCGCCCGTCTATTCGACAGAATCCCTCCATGTGCCGCCCCGGTCGCAGCGCCAAATTTGCTTGACAGTGAGTTTGGCGTTCCACCACTATCGGGGTATTGACGAAACTTTCGAGTGCTTATGTTGTGGCTGCTGGCAAAAAGGACATAACAAATAAAGGGTTTACCGCCTTCAGGCTCACCCTGATTTATGCACTAATCGCTTCATTTTGGATTGTCTTTTCCGGTTACCTGCTCCAGGTCAGCTTTGAGGATCCCGTCACCCAGTGGCGAATGGAAATGGCAAAGGGGCTGGCCTTCGTCATGGTCACCAGCGTTTTTCTCTACCTGCTGTTACTGCGCAGGGTCGAGCCGGTTTCCAGTCTAGGAGGTAAAGCCGCAGTTCGCGGCTACGGCATAGGTACGGTGATTATTGCCCTTCTGCTCATGGTGCCCCTCGCCGGTTACGGCATTCTCAGGCTCTACAGCCCCTCCCTGGAGGCGCAGATCTATGCCGATCTGGAGGCGGTGGCCACCCTCAAGATGGGGCAAGTGGAGCTGTGGCACAACGAGCGCATGAACGACTTGTCGGTGTTGACCACCAGTGAATCCTTTGTTGCGAATGTCGCCAATTTTCGCCGCAACAATGACAGCGCCGCCGGCGACAGCATTCGCAGCCAGCTGGCGACGGTTGCCAAAGCCTATAACTACAGTTCGCTGCAATTGCTCAGCCCAGAGGGTTTACCTCTGATTGCGGTGGGCGATGAAGTGGCTCTGCCCGCAGAGACACGCAAACTGGTGGCGCGGGTAAGAATGGCCGGATTGTCCGCTCACGGCGAACTGTTTCTCAACCACCGGGGCAGGGCGCGAATCGATTATGCCGGGTTTATTGCCGCCGCTGATGGCGGCGGCGCACCCCTGGCAATTGTGCTGTTGCGCAGCAATCCCAACAACCACCTGTTACCCCTGATTCACGCCTGGCCGGGGGAGCGGCTGGGGACGGAGACATTGCTGGTGCGCGGCGAAGGCAATTCGGTGGTTTTTCTCACATTGGCTAGCAGTGACGGCAAAAAGCCCTTTTTGCGCCTGCCGCTGCATAGCCAGGAGCTTGTCGCCGCTACGGCGGTGAAAAGCGGTGTCGCCGGACAAATTCAGGGCTTGGATTACCGGGGCACGCCGGTATTTGCCGCCTACAGTCCAGTAAAAAACACCGGCTGGTTTGTGATTGCCAAGGTCGATAGGGATGTGGCGCTGGCGCCCCTGAGGCAACTTGCTGCCTGGATCAGTTTCATTGTTTTTGTCGCCGCCATTCTTGTCAGCTCGCTGCTATTACTGTTGTGGCGTCAACAACAGCGAACTTACCAATTTGGTCTGATGACCCAAGCGGTTGAACACGAACGCAAGTTGCGGGAGCAGGAAGCGGTCTACCATGAAATGTTTGATGGCAACCCCAATCCCATGTGGGTTTACGATGCCAACAGCTTGCGGTTTTTGGCGGTCAATGATGCCGCAGTGACTCACTACGGTTACAGCAGGGACGAATTTTTGCTGATGACCCTCAGCGATATTCGCCCGCCAGAGGATAGTTCCCGTCTGAGCCGCTATGTGGCCTCCCTGTCTTCCCACAATATCGCCGCCGGGGGAATTTGGAAACACCAGAAGCGCGATGGCTCCCTGATCGATGTGGAGATATCCTCACACGGACTGAATTTCAATAATCGCCCGGCGCGCCTGGTACTGGCCTACGATGTCACCGAGCGGGAGCGCACAGAGGCACAGCTGCGGGAGTCCGACCGCTTTGCCAGGGCGACCCTGGATGCGGTTGTACTCCACATAGCGGTGCTCGATGAAAATGGCGCCATCATTGCCACTAACAAGGCTTGGCGCAATTTTTCCGCGCAAAACGGTGGTGCTCTTCAGACCACTGGTATTGGTGCCAACTATATTCAGGCAACTCGAGCGGCTGCGGCTGCTGGCAACCAGACGGCTATGGACTTGCTGCCCAACCTGGAGGCGCTGATTGGTGGAAAAATCGACTCTTTTCAATTCGAGTACCCCTGCCATTCGCCCACGGAAAAGCGCTGGTTTATCGCCCATGTATCGCGCTTTCCCGACGATGGCGTCCTCAGAATCGTTATCTCCCACGAAAATATTACCGGCCGCAAAATGGCGGAGCTGGAGCTGCTCAAGCTCAATCGCTATTACGCCGCCCTCAGCGCCATGAATGCCGCCATTGTGCGCACCAGGGAGCCGCAACAGATACTGGATCAGGTCTGTCGCATCGCCGTTGACCAGGGCGAATTGGAGCTGGTTTGGGTGGGGCGCCTCGAAAGTGATCACCGCCATATCACCCGCGCGGCATCCTATGGCCGAGCTTCTGGCTATCTGGATCAGGTCACCATCAGCGCCGATCCCGATGATATTTCCGGTCTGGGTCCTGTAGGTATATCGGTGCGTGAAGGCCGCTCTGTGGTGGTCAATGATTTCAGTCGCGACGAATCGACCCGCCCCTGGCATGAACCGGCGCGCCACTGGGGACTAAAAGCCATTCTTGTCTGCCCCATTCACAGGCGTGATCATATCTGGGGGGAAATTGCTTTTTATGCCAATCAGCCTGACTATTTCAGTCCGGATCTGGTCAACCTCATGGAAAAACTCACCGAAGACCTAGCCTATAGCCTGGATATGGTGGACATGGAGCGCAGTCGCGCCGAGGCGGAGGCGCAACTGCTATTAAATGCCCGCATTATTGAATCCAGCCACGAAGGCCTGTTTATTACCGACAGCGACCACCGCTATACCATGGTTAACCGCGCCTTTTGTACCATTACCGGCTACAACAGCGACGAGTTGATCGGCAACAAAATGAACCTGTTGAGCTCGGGGCGGCAGGAACCCGGCTTCTACCAGCAGTTGCAAACCAGCCTCGCACACAGTGGGCGTTGGGAAGGGGAGTTATGGGATCGGCGCAAAGACGGAGAGATTTACCCAGCCTCCCTGTCCATAACTCGGGTTGATGGCAGCGAAGCGGGATCCTATCAGCATATTGCCATTTATCGGGATATCACTGAGCGCAAGGCCTACGAAAGCAAAATCGAACATATCGCCAGTCACGATATTCTCACCGATTTGCCCAACCGCGTATTGCTTGCGGATCGCATTTCCGTGGCCATTGCCCATGCCGCCAGATCCGGAGGCCAGCTGGCGCTTTTGTTTGTCGATCTCGACAGATTCAAGCTCGTCAATGACACCCTCGGTCACGATTTTGGCGATCTTCTCCTCAAGGAAATTGCCCGCCGCATCACCGCGGCTCTGCGCAGTGCTGATACTGTCAGTCGCGTAGGGGGTGACGAATTTGTTGTCCTTCTCCAGGACATAGGCTCCGCTGAAGATGCCGCCAGGGTCGCCGAGAAAATCATTCGTTCCATCAAGCAACCCTTTGATATCAATGGCCATCGTCTCATTGTTACCGCCAGTGTTGGCGTTGCCATGTATCCCGACAACGGCCAGGACGCCCAGGGGCTGACGGTGCTGGCGGATCTCGCCATGAGGGCGGCCAAGCAAAGCGGCAACAATCGCTACCAGTTTTACTCCCATGAGCTGGGAGCCAATGCCAGCGAACGCCTGACCATGGAGAATGAGTTGCGGAGCGCCATTGACCGCGGCGAAATTTTTGTCGCCTATCAGCCCCAGTGTTCTCTGGACGATGGTCGCATAGTGGGTATAGAAGCCCTTGCCCGCTGGCAACATCCCGCATACGGGCTGGTATCGCCGTTGCAATTTATTCCCATCGCCGAAGAAAGCGGCCTGATTCTCGACATCGGTGCCTGGATCACCCATGAAGTCTGCCGCCAGGCTCAGGCGTGGCGGCAAGCTGGCATTGTCGATGTGCCGGTTTCGGTGAACGTTTCCGCACTCCAGTTTCAACAGGCGGATTTTGTCAGCAATATCGAGAGTGCGCTCACTGCCACCGGACTGCCCGCGACCCAGCTCGAACTGGAGGTCACAGAATCTGTATTGATGACCGGTATCGATGAAGTGCTCGAAAAGCTCAACAATCTCCACGCCGGAGGCATAAAACTGGCCATTGATGACTTTGGCACCGGCTATTCCAGTCTTTCTTACTTGCGCCAGCTTCCTGCCCAGCGCCTCAAAATAGATCAGTCCTTTATTCGGGATCTGCCCGCCAGTCAGGATGCGGCGTCTATTGCCCGGGCTATTGTCAGCCTGGCAAGTTCGCTGGGCATGAAAACCGTCGCCGAAGGTGTCGAAACCCAGGCGCAGGTGGATTTTCTGCGCAGCATTTCCTGCAGTGTTGGTCAGGGTTATTTATACGCAAAACCCATGACCTCCTCAGACTTTGAGGTCTGGATCAAGTCCTGGTCAGGCTTTTCAGCAGCCGAAGAATGAATTTTTCCGGTTTCATCCGTCGAGTAGCTCACTAATTTCATGGTTTTTAATTGACAGCTCTTGTCTGATAGACTAGTTGTAAATTTTTTAGGAGAGTTCTTATGGTTAAGAGAAGATCTTATAAAGTCACTCTACTGTTCGCTATCTTGGCTACTTCAGTAACGATGGCTGAGCAGGCACAGGTTGGCGACAATGCGAATCGGGGAATAGGCGGGCAAGCAGCGGCCAAAGCCAAGCATGATGCCGCCATGAATTCTGTGCGCAACATCAAAGCCACAGGGGCGGGCGACGCCGACAACCATGGCGGAACAGTTGCGCGCACCCTGGGGGAAGGTACAGGCACTAAAGGTGGCAAGGCCTTGGCTGATGTGGTTACCAATAAGGCTACAGGTGACAACATAACAACTGACTCCCCGTCAAAAACACAGGCAGATATTGGCAATGAGTTACACCCGCCACAAACACGGGCAGCCCCCATTCGCGAGGGCGGCAAAACCATCAGCCCTAACCCGCGACACAATACTGTCAGCCCAGAAACAGGGAGTGATATGTATGGCGATGGCCGCGCAGATAGCCGCAGCCTAAATGAGAATGCCGGTCATGGCAGTGAACCAAACAATGCAAAAGCCCATAGCCATGAGTCAACCCACAGTGTTCAACAGGGTTCGTCAGCAAAGGGCGGCTTTATCAAGCTTGATGACGTCAAGGGCGAGGCCAAAGCCGGGGCTGATTGAGATTTTTTCCCGGCCATTACCAGAGCAAAAGCGGATTTCAGCCTGTGCGCTGCAAGCTTCACTGGTTTCGGGTCAGGGAACTGACTGTCACTATCAGCCCATCGACATTATCACATTAGTCGTCATTGCTGCGGGAGAGCCGCACTCTCGTCTGATCGGGAACTGGAGTCAACTTGGTGCTCTTCTTCGCTTGCCAGAACGCTTGCTTTAACGGGCGCGATGGTTATTAGCGGGGTTCCATCAGCTGCCCGCCCCGCGACCACCACCGCTGAATCAGGACTGGAATCGCCGGAGATATAGTCAGGGTTAAAGGTGTTGTGGTAGACGCCATCGGTTTCAGGTCAACGGACACTGGGCTTCACTGTGATGACGAAGGGACTCCGTAAAGAGTCAGATCAGAGATAGGCAACGAAGCCGTTGCTGGGAAGACAAAAGCTTCTTTAAATGCAAAAATGGGTCTTAACCTGCCTACAATCCCTATAAAAACCATGGATAAATTGCAGCGTAACCTACTCATTATTTTCAGCTTGGCTATGCTCGTCGTCATTGCTTTTGCGGTGTATTCGGTGCGCAATGGCTTAAATGAGTATGAAAATAACAGGCTATCCCTGGAGAGCCGAGAGCGTTTGTTGTTGCTGGGTAGTCTCGAAAGAGCCCTGCTTGAAGCGGAGTCCAGTCAGCGCGCCTATGCGGCCAGCGGCCACGACTTGTTTCTTGAAGAGCACGGCCTGCAACGCTGGGAGGTCAGTGATTACCTGGAACAATTGCAGGCAACGATTTTTCCTGCAACTTCAGATATTGCCCTCGTCGAACAACTGGGGCAGCTGATAAATGAGCGCACTGCCATCATGGATGAACTCACTGCAACCCGCCGGGAACAGGGTGCAGAGGATGCGGCTCAATTAATTGCCGGACAACAAGGCAAACGAATTATGGATAAAATCCGCACAGTGGCTCAACAGTTGTCGACAGAGGAGCTTGGCCGCCTCAATCTGCGCCACGGTCAAGCGCGATCCCATAATCGCCAGTTTATGTTTCTCCTTGTTAGCGGAACGCTCTTTAACTTTCTGCTATTGCTTGGCGCCTACGTGATTATTCGAAGAGAGCTGAAACGCAATAAAAATTTGCTGCAACTGCTGCGTTGCAGTAGCGAAGAAATTAAGCAGGTCAATGAACTCAGCAGTACTCTGCAATCCTGCGAGTCCCGGGAAGATGCCGCTGCCGTGCTTCGCCATTTTATGGCGCTGCTCTTCCCCGGTATAACCGGCGGTCTGTACCTGATGCGTCCGTCCCGAAATTTGTTGGAACTTTCCGCCAATTGGGGCAGTGCTGATAGCGCCCTTATTGACCCTATTAGTCCCAGTGACTGCTGGGCGCTGCGTTCGGGGCGTACTCACAGCACCTGCGCGCAGGGCAAGGTTCTGCGTTGTGCCCATCTTGCCCATGATTGCCACGCCAGCCTCTGCATTCCCCTGGTTGCACAGAGTGAAATCGTCGGTATGCTGCACATGGAACTGGCAGATCAGCAGCAATTGAGCGGTGTCCAAGAACGCGCCGAGTTGCTCGCCATCCACTTAAGTGCCGCCATTGCCGGTATTATTCTTCGCGAGGCGCTTCACCAACAGAGCATTCGCGATCCATTGACCAATCTCTACAATCGCCGCTATTTGGAAGAGAGCATGGAGCGGGAATTGCTGCGGGCTAAGCGCAACCGTCAGAGCCTGGGGGTGATTATGCTCGATATTGATCACTTCAAAAAATTCAACGACAACTACGGCCATCAGGCCGGAGACTTGTTGCTGAAAGAGTTTGCCCGTTATTTGGGTTCCCATGTGCGCGGCGAGGATATTCCCTGTCGTTACGGTGGCGAAGAATTTTTTCTATTGTTGCCGGGCGCCAGTTTGGAAAATTGTCGCGAACGGGCTGAGAGCTTGCGCTGCAACATGGCCTCACTGAAACTGGAATTTCAGGGGCAACAGCTACCAGTCGTGACCGCTTCTTTCGGTATCGCGGCTTTTCCCGATCATTGTGATGAGTGGGAGAAGCTGATCCGTCTTGCCGATGCTGCCCTCTACCACGCCAAACACCATGGCCGCGACAGGGTATCCAGCGCCGACGATCTCAATGCCTACCAGGGGGCAGCCCCACCTGAGGATTGAACGATACATGCCCCCATATTTCCGACTTACTTGGCTGCGATGGCTTAAATCCGGTTGGCGGCCAGGACTGTTGAGGATTGTTGAATATTGGCAGTGCTCGAACTATTTTATCCACACCTGTTTGATATTGACGAATTCGCGAATGCCCTGGGGGCCAAGCTCCCGGCCAATGCCGGAGTTTTTGATGCCGCCGCTGGGCAGTCGCGGATCGGTTTTGACAATGCCGTTGACCGCCACCTGACCTGACTCCAGCTCGTTAATGGCGCGCTCAATATGAGCGCTGTTGTTTGTCCAGATGGCGGCGCCGAGGCCGTAGTTGGTGTTGTTGGCAATTTGCAGCGCCGCGTCGATATTGTCTGCATAGGTTACGGCCATCACCGGGCCGAAGGTTTCCTCGTCAAAGGCGCACATGCCGGAGGCGACGTTGGTCAGCAGGGTCATCGGATAGAAAAAACCGTCGCCCTCGGGCACTTCACTTTTATAGGTGCAACGGGCGCCCGCGCCCAGGGTTTGCGCCACCTGCCGCTCCAGATTGTCGCGCAGGTCTTTGCGGGCGAGAGGTCCCACATCGGTGGTTCTTTGCAGAGGGTCGCCGAGCTTGAGGGCGGCGAGGCGCTGCTTGAGGCGTTCGATAAAGTCGTCGTAAATCTGGGTTTCAACAATAATACGCTTGGCGGCGATACAGGACTGGCCGGCATTGATGATGCGCGACAAGGTGGCGGTATCTGCCGCCTTGTCGAGGTCGGCGTCGGCCATCACGATGCAGGGGTCGGAACCGCCCAGTTCCAGCACCACCGGTTTTATTTCGGCGCCGGCGATGGTGGCGACTTTTCTGCCCGCCGCTGTGGAACCGGTAAAGGAGACGCCGGCAATGCGGGGGTCGCGAATCGCCGCTTCCACCTGATCTGTGGCAATGGCCAGATTCACCATAATATTGTTGGGCGCCCCCGTTTCTGTGAAGATATTTTCAATGGCCAGGGCACAGCCGGGAACATTGGGGTCGTGTTTCATCGCACAGGTATTGCCCGCCATCAGCGCCGGTGCCAAAAAGCGAAAGGCGAGCCACAGGGGCGCGTTCCAGGGCAGAATACCCAGCACAGTACCCAGGGGTTGGTGGCGAATATAGCTGAGGCTGGCATCTGAGGCGATAACCTCGTCGGCAAGAAATTTTTCCCCCTGCTCGGCGTAGTATTCGGCACACCAAGCCGCTTTTTCGACTTCGGGCTCGCCCTCTTTAATGGGCTTGCCCATTTCCATGGCCATCAGCTCTGCCAATTGGTGCTTGTTTTCCCGCAGCTTGGCGGCAACCTTGCAGAGCACTGCGCCCCGGTCGGCAAAGGTCGCTTTTTGCCATGCAGGAAATGCGCTCTGGGCGTCGCCGATACGGGCGCTTGCCTGTTTCTGGCTCAACGCCGAATATTCACCAAAGGACGCGCCGGTAAAGGGATTGGTGGCGGTCAGCATCATCATTTGTTCTCCTTGTCATCAGGTTGCCGGGAAGGGCGCGCCTTGTTGTTCTGGGCGGGCGAATTGTCGTCAGAACCGGCGTGGAGAGTTTTAACGGCGGCGAGTTCCTGTTTTGGCAGGGATTTGTCGGGTAATTTGTTTGTCTGCGCCATGTTTGGCAGTGACGCAGGCTCGTGTGGATTGACACGAAAATCCCTGTCGAGAGTAAAGAACGATTTGCAGCCATCCTTAGTGATATAGATGGTGTCGGAAATACCGCAGGTTTTGTCGCCGTCCACACCCCACATCCAGGGAATGATGTGAAAGGTCATGCCCTCTTCGAGAATGGTGGACTCTCCCTGCTTGAGGCTGAGGATGTAGCCTTCATCCCAACTGGGGGGAAAGGCGATGCCTATGGAGTAGCCCGAGCGCGTCACCAGGCGGGCACCCACATCATTTTGGGAAATAATTTTGCGCACCAGATTGTCGGCGTCGGACACGGTCATTCCCGGCTGAAAATTTTCGTGAACCGCGTGGAGCGCCGCTTTCATGCGTTCCTGGGCGTGGTACATGGAAGCCCTCAATTTCCCCGTCACAACGGTGCGCATCATCGCGGTGTGGTATCTGCGGTAGCAGCCGCCCACTTCGAGAAATACATGCTCCCCCGGTTGCACCGTGCGCCCCTCCCAGGTGGCGTGGCCAATCATGGAACGCGGCCCCGAGGTGACATAGGGCATCACTGCGGGGGCGTCGCCGCCGGCTCTGAACATGGCGGCGCTGATGGCGGCGCCGATTTCATTTTCTGTGGCGCCGGCGACACTGGCGTCAAGCCCCGCAGCCATGCCCGCTTCAGTGGCCTGGGCTGCCTTGTGCATGAGTTCAATTTCCACCGCAGACTTGCGCACGCGACCCTGCTCGACAATACCAAAGCAGTCGAGAAGCTTGCCGTCGGTCAAGGTGGTGTGAATAAAATCCTGCTGATAGGCGGGAAAGAAATAACTGTTGCGCTCGTAACCAATCCGTTTTTTGGCGAGGCCAAATTCCCGCAGAGCGTCCACCAGCATTTGAATGGCGTCGCCGGTATCCGGGTAGGGACGGGTGATCTCCACCCAGGTGCGGGCAATGACATTGGACTCCTCCATGGCTCGAGTGATCATAAAAGGCTCGCCATCCAGAGGCACCACCAGAGCCTGAAAAAAGGAGTAGCCGGTGGTCTGGTAATCGGTGAGGTACATGATGTTTTCAGGATCTGTAATCACCACCGCATCCAGGTGGCGCTCGGCGATATGCTGGCGCAACTCGGCAAGGCGGCGCTCGTACTCCGCAAAAGGGAAGACCATATCGTCGCGCTGTTTCATGCCGCCTCCATCACTTCTCTGGTGGTGTCGACAAGAATATCGAGACCCGCCAGCAAATCCTCTTCCGAAATGGTCAGGGGGGGAATCAGTTTGACGACACGACCACCCGTACCGCAGCTGGCGACAAGCAGGCCGCGGCTAAAGCATTTGCTGACGATGGCTTTGGCATTGTCGCCCTTGCTGACATCGAGGCCGACGATCATGCCCTTGCCGCGCACATCGACAGCGCTGAATTCTTTTTCGAGGGGCGCTAGCGCCACCCGGATTTTTTCACCCCAGGCGGTCACCGTTTTCATCAGACTGTCGTCCTCAAAGTAGCCAAGGGCTTCGGTGCCGGCGACGAAAGACAGCCCCTGGCCGCGAAAGGTGCCGGTGTGTTCGCCGGGAGACCAGAGCTTGTCGTACTCGGGTTTGACCAGGTTGAGCGCCAGGGGTGTGCCCATGCCGCCAACCCCTTTGGCAAGGCAGATGATGTCGGGGTCAATGCCGAGATCGTCAAAACTGAAATAGGAGCCGGTGCGACCGCAGCCCACCTGAATGTCGTCAATAATCAGCAGTGCGCCCACCTCTTTACTCAGTGCCGCCAGTGATTGCAGCCAGCCCTTGTCGGCCAGGTTGACACCCCCTTCTGCCTGGATGGTCTCAAGCAAGAAGGCCGCTGGCGGTTCGACGCCGCTGGAGCTGTCGCTATAGAGGGCGCGCAGGCGGTCGATGACAGCGTCGCCACAGCCCAGCTTGCAGTCGGGGCAGGTGGTTGCACAGCCAAAGGGGTAGTGATTGACGTTGTTGAGAGGAACGCCAGCGGCGCCGCGAAAATACTGGTTGGCGGTGCAGGCGAGGGCGCCCAGGGTCATGCCGTGAAAACCGTGGCTAAAGGCGGCAATCTCGGTTCGCCCCGTTGCCCTGCGCGCCAGCTTGAGGGCGGCTTCCACCGCATTGGTGCCTGTCGGCCCCATAAACTGCATTTTGTGGGGCATATTTCTGGGTTTGAGAATGGTGCTGACAAAGGTTTTCATAAAGCGGCGCTTGGCGGTGGTGTGCATATCCAGACTGTGAGTGACGCCGTTGCTCTCCAGGTAGGCAATCATGGCGGCCTTCATGCGCGGATTGTTGTGGCCAAAATTGAGAACGCCGGCACCGGCAAAAAAATCGATATATTCCTTGCCCTGTTCATCGGTCTGGCGGGCATTGACGGCGGTTTTGAATACCGTGGGATAAACCCGGCAGTAAGCTCTGATGTCGGATTCTCTGTCGTCAAAAATACTCATGGTTTTCTCCTGGTGCTGATGTTGCGAATGCGGCAATGTGGCGCGCGGCCAAGCCGCTGTCTGGCAATTACTTTGAGGATTGTCGGGGTGCTGGAATACCGGCGAGACGGGAATACAGCCTGGTAACCAGCGCGGTGAGGCGGTCATTAAAGTCGTAATGGGGGCTGTGGCAGGGCGCCTGATGATCGGCGCCATCATCGGCGCCGACAAGGGCAAAGGCACCGGGAATTTCCTGCAGATAGTAGCTGAAATCCTCGGAGGCCATCACCGGCATTGGCAAATGTTGGGCAATGGCAATGGCACCGTACTCCTCCGCCCAGAGGTTGCGAACCCGCTGAGCCTGCTGCGGGTGATTGATGGTGGCGTTGTAGCGGGGGGTGATGTCGACATCGCACTCCACCCCATAGGCTTTCGCGGTCTGCTGGCTAATGTCTTTGATCAGTTCGAGAATCTGATTTTTGGTTTGGCTGTCCGGCATACGGATGCTGCCGCCAATCACGGCTTTTGAAGGAATAATGGTATCGCCGCTGGGAGCGTCAATGGAGGTGACACTGACCACCGCCGCCTGTTGTGGTGCCAGGCGGCGGCTGATGATTTGCTGTAAGGCCAAGGTGATGGCGCTGGCGGCGAGCACCGGATCACGGCAGAGTTCAGGTTGGCTGGCATGACCACCGCGACCGTTGACGGTCAGACGAAAGGTGCTGTTGCCGCACATCACCAGGCCGTCTGGGCAGACGATATGACCAAAGGGGATGGCGGGCCAGTCTG
>JALOAH010000025.1 GCA_023228865.1 Porticoccaceae bacterium
GTCATTACCGCGCGCTCGATGGTGGTCATTTGCGGCAGGGTGACGCGGGCTTCAAAGTAACCTTTGGGGGAATTGAACTGGCTGTCCGGGTAGTACCAGAGGTTGTTCTGGTCGCCAATTTTGAAGGGCTTTTCCACCGCTGACGGGATAGTCAAAATGTCGAGATGCTGGGCGATGTAGGGGTTTTTGTTCGGCAGTGCCAGGGGGCCAATTTCCTGGTTGTCAGAGCCGCTCAACGCGCTCGCATCGATTTCCGCAACACGGTAGGGCGCGCCATACAGAAGCGATTTTTGCTCTGTGTCAACCTCGGGGGCGGTGAGGACAATGGCAACATTGTTGGCGTTGAGTTTGGCGGCGAAACGGGTGATTTCGGCGGCGTCAAAACTGTCGAAAAGATGGTTGCCCCTGAGAATGTCGCCGGGGTTGTAGAGGTGGAGATCCGTGCTCAGTCGCTGTACATAGGTCATTGGCGGTTGTTTTTCGGCAAAGCGGAAACTCTGCTTGCCGAGGCTGGCCACCTCTTCATAACGCCAGGGTTCAATGCCCTGGGTTTTGATGAGTTCAAGCCAGTGAAAAAATGCTGTGGTTATTTGCTCCTGCTGTTCAACCCCCTGGGGTGTCAGGTTGATCTGGACGGAAAACAGTGCGCCGTGGCGGCTGTCGAACACCAGCCCGGCGCTCAGTCCTTCGGCGAGATTTTGCTGTTTGAGGTTGGCGAGAAGGCTGCCTTCGCCTTCATGGCCGATGAGATGGCCGAGAAATTCAATGGGTTTTTGCTGCCAATGATGCGCCACGGAGGGCAGAGGGAAATTAAAGCTCAGGTGGCGAAGTTCTTTTTCGGGGCGAATGTTGACGCTGAAAGGCAGTTTTTTGCTGAAAAGAGCCGTGTCTGTTTCCTCGAGCATTACCTCGTGGGCGGGAACCTCCTTAAAGCGCGCACTGACTGCCTGTTGCAATTCATCCAGTGATTCCTTGCCAAGGACAACGAGGTTCATTTCCGTAGCGCTGTAGTATTTTTCATAGAAGGCAAGCAAATCCTCGCGCACAGGATTTTCCGGTGTGTTGGCGAGGGTGTCGAGGCTGCCCACAGAAAACCGGGAAAACGGGTGTTCCGGGTTGGCCAGTTCACGGAGGACATCCCACTCCCGGCGCGAATCGTCCTTGATTTTCAGTTGGTATTCGGAGTCCACCGCATGGCGCTCTCTGTCCACATACTCTGGATTAAACAGTGGTGCGACAAAAAAACGGGAAAAACGATCCAGTGTCGGCAGCAGGTGCTGGGCGTCCACATCAAAGAAGTAGTTGGTTTCTTCAAGGCTGGTATAGGCGTTAAAGGTGCCGCCGTGGGCGCTGAGGTAGGCCTGGTACTCGCCGGGTTCAGGGAATTTGTCGGTGCCCAAAAAGAGCATGTGTTCGAGAAAGTGGGCAAGGCCGTCGCGGTCTTTGGGGTTCTCAAAACTGCCCACGTCAATGCTCAGGGAGGCGGCGGCCTTATCGGTGTCAGGGTCTGAAATCAGCAGTACTTTAAGGCCGTTGTCGAGGGTTATAAAGCGGTAATCCCGTGTATCGGCGGGGCTTTTTAAAACGTCGATGTTGCCTGCCTGGTCACCTGAAGACAGATACCAGTTGCTGTCCTTGGACTGGCCGTCGGTTTGCTGGCTATCCGTCGCGGTGGCTGGCGCTTGATTGGCCTGTGATGGCCGGGACTGTTCCGGTGGTGAGCAGGCCTGAAGGAAAAGGGCGGTAACAATCAGGGCAAGTAAAAAGCGGTACGACATAACAGGTTTGTGTCCTTGAGAAAAATAAACTGGCATAGGGATGGTCAGGATTCGGTCATTTCATTCCGAATATTGTCTTTTCGCGGCCAGGCGCTGTACATGGCCTTGATCAGGGTGGCCAGGGGAATGGCAAAGAAAACGCCCCAAAATCCCCACAGGCCGCCAAACACCAGTACGGCCAAAATGATGACCAGGGGGTGAAGATTGACAGCTTCGGAAAATAGCAAGGGCACCAGAACATTGCCATCGAGAAACTGAATGACACCATAGACAACGGCAAGCCATATAAATTCATTGCCCCAGCCCCATTGAAAATAGCCCACCACCAAAACCGGAATGGTGACAACAGCGGCGCCTATGTAGGGAATCAGTACCGATAAGCCCACCAATAAAGCGAGAAGGGCGGCATAGTCCAGCCCCAATACCAGGAAGGCGATATAGGATGTCGCTCCAACAATGACAATTTCCATAGCCTTGCCGCGCACATAGTTGGCGGTTTGCAGATTCATTTCGTGCCATATCTGGCGCATTACCGGGCGTTTGGAAGGTAGCAGTCGCGTAAATGTCTCGATAAGGCGTTCTTTGTCGTTGAGCATAAAGAACACCATGAGGGGCACCAGAATGAGGTAAACGAGCAGGCCGACGATATTGGGCAGGCTGCTGAAGGAGAACGTCAGCAGTGTTTCGCCAAGGCGAGCCGCCTCCCGTGATGCATAACCGATCAATTCCCGCAGCTGGGGTTCGGAGATAAATTCAGGATATTGCTCGGGGATGAGGAGAATGGCGCTCTGCAATTGCTTCACCATGCCGGGCATTTGCGCCACCAGATTGGTGGATTGCTGAATGATAATGGGGACCAGCCCCACCAAGGCGATTACGACAATGCCAATAAAAACCAGAAACATGATCAAAACCGCCACAAAGCGCGGTACTTTGAGGCGCTGCAGTTTGGTAACGCCCCCCTGCAACAAAAAGGCAATGATGAGTGCTGCAAAAAATGGCGCCAGCACCTCCCCAAGATAGACTAGCAGCGCCAGCGTCAGCCCCATCAGCAGTGTCAGTAATACGGCTTCTTCATCGCCCAGGTAGCGATCTATCCAGTTGCCGACAACTTTTAACATAAGCGTGTTTTCTCTCGTGGGGCTCCGTGCCGCCTGGGGCGCGGTTAAATGATAGAGTAACCTTCAGGCCAGAAATAATGAAGTATGGAAGCGCATTTTCGCCCCCCGGGCAGTGTTGCAACCCTTATCGGAAGCGGGAAGCCATCGCCTCTATTTTAGTTGTCGTCACAGCCGCCCATTTGACCCGAAGTTGCGCCAACTTACAATGGAACCTCCGGGGCGTTGTGGGTGTCCAACGAGCCATTCATTAAAGCTGTGACATTACCAGAGGAAACCCGCTAAACTTTCGTTATGGCTTTTATCTATCGCCGCTATCGGTCTATTCAGGAGTAAACCCTATTTATTCGCGCGTCCAATCAGCTTTGCGGTTGTCAGCAATATGGGTGCTGGCGCTGTTTTCTGTCGCCAGCCTCGCCAGCAGCAGTGACTTTGATCTTCCGGTTCTTGGCGATACCAGCTCGGCACTTATCTCGCCCCAGCAGGAATACGAACTCGGCCAGGCCTGGCTGGGCGCCTTTCGCAGCCGGGTGAGTACCCTCGACGACCCTGAATTGCAAATTTATCTGGAAACCCTCCTCTTTGAGCTGGCGCAATACAGCGATCTTAATGATCATCGCCTCGAACTGATTATTGTCAATAATCCCACCCTCAATGCCTTCGCGGTGCCCGGCGGCATCATCGGGGTTCATACCGGCCTGTTTCGCTATACGGAAAATGAGCATCAACTGGCATCGGTGCTTACCCATGAATTGGCGCACCTTAGCCAGCGCCACTTTGCCCGCGGCCTGCAAAACCGCAAGGCAAGCTCTGTTGGCACCATGGCTGGCCTGCTCACGGGCATTATTCTTGCCGCGACGGTTGGCGGCGACGCGGGTATGGCGGCAATGACCATGACCCAGGCCGCGGCTCTGGAGAACAGCCTTCGCTACAGCCGTCAGAATGAGCAGGAAGCAGACCGGCTGGGTATCAATACATTGTTCAAATCCGGGCGCGATCCGGCAGAAGTTTCCAATATGTTTGAACAAATGCTTGCCGCTACCCGCTATACCGGGCAAAAGCCACCGGAGTTTCTGTTGACTCACCCGCTGACAGAAAAAAGGGTGGCCGATGCCAGGGGGCGTATCAGCAATTACCCCCAGCGCCAGTATCCGCTGAGGCCGCAGTTCGACTTTATGCGCGCCAGAGCCATGCTGCGCATCGATGACAATCCTTCGCGGTCGGTGCAAAGATTCAAAAGCGAGCTGGAGGGGTTTTCCACCTCGAAAACTGCGGCCGCCTATGGGTTGGCGCTCGCCTATTCGCGGCTGGGTAACCACGAGGATGCCCGCCAAACCCTGGAACCACTGCTGGCAAAGGAGCCTAAAAATCTTATTTTGCGCCTTGCCGAGGTTGAACTTGAGACCAACGGGGGTAACTACGACGCCAGTCTCGAACGTATCGAGGCACTGGAAACCCTGCACGCAAGCCATTACGCCCTGCAGCGCTATAAGGCGGAAACCCTGTTAAAGGCCGGACGCTATCAGCAATCGGAGCGGGTTTTGGCGGCGCTCACCGGGCAGCGCCCCAAAGACCCGAAAGTCTGGTTTCAGCTGGCGGAAGTCAGTGGTTTGTCGGGCAATATCGTCGCTGTTCACAAGGCTCGGGCAGAATTTTTTATTTTGATAGGGGTTTATGACAAAGCCCGCGAGCAACTCAGCTATGCGCAACGGTTGGTGGCAAACGATTTCAGGGAGCACGCTATCCTGGAAACCCGCATCGAGGACGTCAATAAAATGATTGAAAGAATTAAACAGCTGTAAAAGGTTGTTGAGCTTCGCCATGGCCATCCCGGCCGTTGCCATGAAAGCCCTTGCGGCGTTTTGACATGTTGATCATTAAAAATTACATTTGCTGGCGCCCACTGAACACATCCCTGCAGATCGTCGAAAGGTGCCTCTTTATGACGACCCGCAATCAGGGGTATTCATTTCTTCCCACTCAGTAGTAGCTTGTCTTAAAGGAGATTTACCCATGCTGAAAACCAGGTTATCCATTCCCCTGTTACTGACGTTGACCCTGCCCGCGTTTGCTTTTGCAGCTTCTGCGACGGCGGGTGATAGCCCAGCGACCGCTGAAGCCCCCGCCGCCCGCGCCTATATCATTTCCCCCAAGGATGGCGACGTGGTCACCAGTCCTGTGCTGGTGCAATTTGGCCTTGAGGGCGCAGGCGTTGCCCCTGCGGGTGTCGAAAAGGCCAATACCGGCCACCACCACCTGCTCATTAATGTGGCCGAACTGCCCGGTCTCGACAGTCCCATTCCCGCCGATGACAACCATCGCCATTTTGGCGGTGGTCAGACCCAGGTGGAGCTGGAACTTCCTCCCGGTGAACACAGTCTGCAATTATTGCTGGGGGATCACCTCCATGTTCCCCTCAAGCCAGTGGTAGCCTCGGAAAAAATTACCATTAGAGTCGAGTGATTGATAAACACTCAAAAATAGCCACTCAAAAATTCGTTTTTTTGCCCTCAGCGGTATCGCCTGCAAGGATGCAGGCGTGCCTGTGCCTGGCAAAGCATAAAACTCCTCTTTTTGAAGATATTCCTGTGGTGAGGGCTGGCTACGCAGCCATTTTTAACCCGCTTTCTCGCCGGTGGAGGTCAGCTCGCCGACAGCTACATCGGGAAATGCAGTGGCGCGCAGGCCTTGCAGATATTTCATTGTTCGAAAGCCGTCGAACCAGGTGTGCATCTGTTTTTCAAAGCCTGGGTCGCTACGGCTGTGCTGGCGGCAGTGGTCAATGGCTTTTTCCACTCCCATGGCGCTTAACAGGTTGCGGCTGCTGGTGTTCAGGCGCAGGAGGCCGTCACTGGTTGTCGCCAGGGTGGGAATGACCTCCAGCCACTCTTTCAGCGCCGCGAAAATTCGGGGATTGTGCAACTTGAAGGTGGTGTCGGGATCGGTCATGGCGACAATTTTCTCCACAGCGGGTCCGGTACCGAAAGGCACACGCTGGGAAATTCTCGCCGTAATCTCAATGGTTGGCCTGTTCAGGGAAATAATGGCGCCGGTTTTCGCCAGCTTGTTGAGGAGATAAAAATCTTCACCTCCAGCGCGTTTGGGAAATCCCCTTACCATGGCGTAGTGCTGGCAATGCACCGCCATAATGCTGCCAATGGTGTGAAATCCATAGGGGGATCCCGCCGCTTTGAGACCGTCGACATAATGGTGTAAAAACCGTTCATAGAGTGCCGTCGCCCGCCCGAGGGCATCGTTTTCACAGCGGTGGCGAAAGGGATAGACCAGTGCGGCACCACTGCCAGTGGCGGCGGCGAGGAAATAGTCGTCGGGCAAATGGCTGTCGGCGTCGCTGCAAAACAGCCAGGGAGATAAAATCTGTCTTCTTTGTACAAGGGCGCAGGCCAGGTCGGCGGCGATTTTTCGCGCCAGCCCCACGCCCTGCTTGATCGGGATTTTATGGCTGCTGAAACGATCGACAACAAGAATGGCGCTTGGGCTGCCCCTGCAGGCAATCAGTTCCAGGTTGCCGTTGTGCCAGCTCCTGGAGCCGAGCCCGCGAATATGCTGGTGCAGTTCACTATTGGCAGATTGGTGCTCCGTATTTTCATGGCTGTCGGGTTGGTTGATGACAACAATCAGCAAGACAGCGTGCTTTAGCATAAGTCCGCTGTTGAGGCGGTCGACGAAATCCCCAGGCTCGCCGTAGGCGGGAATCGATAGGCAAAAATTCCATTTCTGGGCAGGGAAATTTGCCAGTGCGGCAATTTCCGCTTCAGCGTAGGTTTTCAGGTATTTTTCTGCAGCGGTCATATCAGCAAGTCTGGAACTTGGTGATTAATGGAGCGCGGCGCGAATTGGCAGCGTCGCTACCAGCTGAGCTTCATGATCGAGAAGCTGGTCGAGCCGCTGTGAAACCAGGGTTGCAGGAAAATAGCGGTTGGCCAGATCGGTAAAAAGGCTGTGGTGCTTGTCCTCGGATTTGGCGATCAATGCATAGAAATCCTTGAGGCTGCCAGAGGGCAGGGCAGTCGCCACCAGGCCAAAGCGTTCCGCACCGCGGGCTTCAATAATGGCGGCAACCAGAAGGCGATCGAGAAAATAGATCTCACTGCCTTTGCGCATCTGGCCGCGAAGGTCGTTGACGTAGGGGTCTTTATCGTCTTTTTGCAGTACCAGACCACGGGATTCCATGATTTTCACCACTTCGCGAAAATGGGCGAGCTCTTCAATGGCGAGATCAATCATCGCGCTCACCAGCTCCGGCTTGTCCCTGTAGTGCAGAGCCATGGACATGGCCATGCCGGAGGCTTTGTACTCGGCACTGGCGTGATCGGGGAGAAATTCTGCCATGGCCGCGACAACAGTGTCAGCCCAGGCGGTGGGGGTGGGGTAGCGGAGTTTAAACATCGTGGAGTCGGCGAGGTCTTCGGGTTATCATAGCGGCCTTATTATAGAGCAACAAAATCATCGCGTAGTGGAGAAACCATGGTTATTAAGCCGAGAGTTCGAGGTTTTATGTGTATTACCACCCATCCTGTGGGTTGTGAAGAGAATGTGCGCCAGCAGATTGATTATATTAAAAGCCAGCCCGCCATAGAAAATGGTCCCAAACGGGTGCTGGTTATCGGCGCGTCCACCGGATACGGCCTGGCCGCCCGGATTACCTCGGCATTTGGCTCTGGTGCTGCCACTCTCGGTATTTTCTTTGAAAAGGAGGGCGCCGAAAACAAGCCCGGCACTGCCGGCTGGTACAATTCCGCAGCCTTTCACAAGTTTGCTGACAGTGAAGGCCTCTACGCCAAAAGCATCAATGGCGATGCCTTTTCCGATGACATCAAACAAAAAACCATAGACACCATTAAAGCGGATCTGGGGCAAGTGGATCTGGTTATCTACAGCCTTGCCGCGCCCCGGCGCCAACACCCCAAAACCGGTGAAGTGTTCACCTCAACCCTCAAGCCCATCGGCAAAGCAGTTACCCAGCGCGGTATCAACACCGACAAGGAGGTGATTCAGGAAGTTACTCTGGAAGCGGCTTCCCAGGAGGATATCAGCAATACGGTCGCTGTCATGGGTGGTGAGGACTGGCAGATGTGGATCGATGCCCTTGACGAAGCGGGCGTATTGGCGGATGGCGCCAAAACCACCGCCTTTACCTATATCGGCGAAAAGATTACCTGGGATATTTACTGGGATGGCACCATCGGCCAGGCCAAGAAAGATCTCGACAAGCGGGTCATCAATATCCGTGAAAAACTGGCAGATCACGGCGGTGACGCCAGGGTGTCGGTACTTAAAGCAGTGGTTACCCAGGCGAGTTCGGCCATTCCCATTATGCCGCTCTATTTGTCGCTGCTTTTCAAAGTGATGAAAGCCGACGGCTCCCACGAGGGCTGTATTGAACAGCTTTATCGCTTGTTTTCTGAATGCCTGTACGCAGCCACCCCTCGGCTTGATGACGAAGGTCGCCTGCGGGTGGATGAGCTGGAATTGCGCCCTGAAATTCAGGATGCGGTTTCGACCGCCTGGTCAAAAGTGGAATCTGACAATATTGCCGAACTGACGGATTTCGCCGGCTACAAACAGGATTTTCTCCGCCTCTTCGGTTTCGAGATCGACAATGTTGACTATGAGGCCGATGTGAACCCCGTTGTTCCCATCAGGAATCTGGTTTGACCATTCCTGCATGCGGCGCCTTTGAGCCCGGGGTTGTTCAGCAGCTGTCGCCACTGGTGAGGCGGATTACCGCCCCCAACGGCGGCAAAATGACAGGCCCTGGCACCAATACCTATTTGATCGGCACTGACGAGGTCGCTGTTATTGATCCCGGTCCGCTCATCGACAGCCATGTGGACGCCATTTTGGCGGCAGCCGGTGATGCCATTAAGTGGGTGGTGGTAACCCATACTCACCCCGATCACTCCCCGGCGGCGCAGCCCATTGTCAAGGCAACCGGCGCCAAAGCCATTGGCTGTGTCATGCACCCGGACGATGGCCACCAGGACACCAGCTTTCAGGTGGACAAAAATATTCAACACGGGGATCTGATTGCCTGCCCGGAATTTACCCTGGAAGCGATTTTTACCCCCGGTCATATTGGCAATCACTTTTGCTATCTGCTGCGCGAAGAAAATTTGCTGTTGGCGGGGGATCATCTGATGGAGGGTGTCAGTGTGGTGATTTTGCCGCCTTCCGGTGATCTCAGGGATTTTCTCGATTCCCTGGCGCTGCTCGGCAACTACCCAATAGACGCCATTGCCCCTGCCCACGGCAATGTGTTTGATGATCCACAACTGGAAATCCGCAAACTCATCAAACATCGCCAGTACCGAGAGCAAAAAATTGTCTCTGCTCTTGAAGCGCTCGGCGAATCCAGCCTGCAGACCTTACTGCCCGTAGTTTACGACGATATTGACCCCGACTTGCAGAAAGTCGCCATTTATTCCCTGTGGGCTCACTTGCTCAAACTCGAGAAAGATGGTCGCGCCCGGCGCACCATCAAAAATCATTGGGCTTTTGGCGAGGAGCACTGGTGTCTGGCCAAGTTATAAGGGTATTTGTGCATTATGGCCACTAAACCGAAAGCGTCCCTGGCATTATTTCACCCCCGTCACTGGTTGACCTGGGTGTTGATCGGGTTGTGGTGGTTGCTGGTTCAGCTGCCTTATCCGGTGCTCTGTAAAATTGGTGCGGGGCTTGGCAATCTTCTTTACCGCATCGGCGGTTCCCGGCGCCGTATAGTCGAACGCAACCTGGAACTTTGCTTTCCCGAGCTGTCTGCCTGCGACCGTGAGGATCTGGTCAAGAAAAATTTTACCAGCTACGGTATGGCGATTTTTGAGGTGCCCATTGCCTGGTGGTGGAGCGACAAGCGCCTCGACCGCATTTTTCACACCAAAGGCCTGGAGCATCTCCATAATCTCAATGGCCAGGGCGCCCTGTTGATGGCTTCCCATTTTACCCACCTCGAGCTTGGCGGCCAGGCCATTGCCAGGCATATGTCCATTGACCTGATGTACCGGCAGCACAACAGCCCGGTTTACGAATTTGTGCAAAGCCGGGGTCGTATGGTGAGAAGCCCGGACTCCCAGGTTTTTGGCCGTCACGATGTTCGCGGCGTCACTAAAGCCCTGTTGCGCGGGCGTATCGTCTGGTATGCCCCCGATCAGGATCACGGTCCGCGGCAAAGCGTGTTTGCGCCCTTTTTTGGCATTCCCGCCGCAACGGTCACCGCCACCGCCGGATTTGCCCGCATTGGCAAGGCGAAAGTGATCCCTTTCACCCACAGCCGCAGAAAAGATGGCCGCGGCTATGATATCGAGATTTATCCGCCCCTCGCGGATTTTCCCAGTGGCGACGACCTCGCCGACGCCGCCCGTGTTAACGCCCTCATCGAAAGCTTTGTGCGCCAACAGCCAGACCAGTATTTGTGGGCGCACCGGCGTTTCAAGACCAGACCTTCGGGAGAGGCCAGTCTTTATCTCAAGCCGGGGGAATGAAAAGCGGGAAGTTGCTTGTGCCCTTCCTGACACATCAGTAACATTACGCTTTTTTTAGCGGAGCAGTTCATGATTACCGGCAGTATTGTGGCAATGATCACCCCGATGATCCCTGGAAGCCTTTCAGTGGATTGGGACGCTCTGAAAAAACTGGTGGAATGGCATATAGCCCAGGGAACTGACGGTATTGTTGCCGTAGGTACCACGGGGGAATCCGCAACCCTGGACGTGGATGAACACATTGAGGTCGTCCGCTTTTGCGTGGAGACGGCGGGCGGGCGCATTCCCGTTATTGCCGGCACTGGCGCCAACAGTACCAGTGAGGCCATTGAGCTCACTGCGGCGGCAAAAGGGGCGGGCGCCGACGCCTGCCTGTTGGTGGTTCCCTACTACAACAAGCCCACCCAGGAAGGTCTCTACCTGCATTTCAAGGCCATTGCCGAAGCCGTGGCTATTCCCCAGCTTCTCTATAACGTGCCGGGGCGAACCGCATGTGACCTGATGGCGGAAACGGTGATTCGCCTGGCAACCATCGACAATATTGTCGGCATCAAGGAAGCCACGGGGGACATCGATCGCGCCAGAGCGTTGATTGCCGGTTGTCCAGAAAACTTTGCTGTTTATTCGGGGGACGACCTCACCGCCATCGAATTGATGCTCTGTGGTGGAAAAGGTAATATTTCCGTCACCGCCAATGTGGTGCCAGCGGATATGCACAGGCTTTGTCAGGAAGCCGTCGCTGGCAACGAGGCCGAGGCGCGGCTGTTGCAGGAAAAACTATTGCCGTTGCACCGCGCCCTGTTTATCGAGTCCAACCCCATTCCTGTGAAATGGGCTGTTGCTGAAATCGGCCTTTGTCAGCACGGAGCCATTCGTCTGCCACTGACGGATCTGTCACCCCGCTTCCACAGTCTGGTTCGTGACGCAATGGTTAAATCTGGTGTGGCCTTGGCGCCCGCCCTTTAGAGATGCTGTTTAAATGAATAAAAAAGCTCTGGTTTTACTGACTGTTACCACTGCAGCGCTGTCCGGTTGTGGCCTTATCAAAGACCGCAGCGGTGAGTACCGCTCTGCTCGGGAGGTGCCGCCGCTGGTGGTTCCCGACGATCTTGACAGCGACGCCCTTGGCGAACTCTACCCGGTGCCGCCCATTCCTGAAACCAACGTCCTTGAAGAGTACGAGGGCGCGCCGCGGCCACAGCCCTTGTCTGAAAACAGCATTGAAGAAGTCATAAAAATTCAGAATCTCAGCGATGAACGCTGGATTCTCAGCAATCGCGATCCCGGTGAGATCTGGCCGCGGGTGCGCAATATCCTCAATCGCAGTGGCATTCCCACCACAAAGGCGGAGGCGACCCAGGGTATTCTGGAAACCGCGTGGCTTGAATTTAAAGGGGACGAAGCCTACAACCACCGCTATCGTTTCTATGTTCAACCCGGTGTCCAGCTCAACAGCACAGAAATTAAAGTGCTTCACGATCAGGTCGGCAAGGACGGCGAAGCCAAAGTGATTTGGCCGGAGGAGTCCGTGGATGATGCCCGCGAAAAAGACATGGTTGAGATTCTCGCCAACGCCCTTGCCGGCGATGTTTCCAGCGGCACAGTGTCGCTGTTGGCGCAATCCATCGGCGGTGACGAAAAAGTCAGCTTTGTCACGCCCCAGGTTGCAGATCCCTATTTGCTCATGAAGCTGGACTATGAGCGCGCTTGGGCGTCCCTCGCCTACTCTCTGGGGCGCGGCGGCTTCACTACCATCGATCAGGATCAGACTGCAGGTATTTTTTACGTTAACTATACCCCTCAAGACGACGAGGAAAGCAAAGGCTGGTTCAGCCGTCTGTTCAGTTTTGGCGATGATGAGAAAAACCTCAAAGTAAATTGCCTGGTAAAGGTTTCTCGTTCCGACGATGGCGTTCAGATTCGTGTTACCGACAAGGATAACAGTGGCATGGAGCGCAAAGACGCCATTCGGCTGCTGAAAAGTATCAGGGTCAACCTGTCCTGATGATCCTGGGCTTTGCCTCCCTGGGCAGCGGCAGTAAAGGCAATGGCACGATTGTTCGAGGTGGCGACAACTGTTTGCTGATCGATTGCGGCTTTTCGGTAAAAGAAACCGAGAGGCGGCTTTCCCGCCTTGGTTGCAGCGGCGAGGATCTCAGCGCAATTCTGGTCACTCACGAGCACAGCGACCATATACGCGGGGTCTTGCCGCTGGCGCGCAAATACCGCCTGCCGGTGATGATGACCGGGGGCACGGCAGCAGCCGTGGCCGCAATGGCCAGCTATGAAAAACGGGTGCTGATTGCGCCCCATCAGCGTTTTTGGGTCGACTCCCTTGAGGTGACCCCCGTGGCTGTTCCCCACGATGCCCGTGAGCCTGTCCAATTTGTTATTGGTCGCAACCAGCGCAAAGTGGGGGTGTTGACGGATCTGGGGTCGATCACCGACAACGTTATCGCCCATTTTGATGGTTGCGACGGCCTCCTTCTTGAAGCCAACCACGACCAGCAGCTGTTGCTCAGTGGCCAGTATCCGTACCCTCTAAAACAGCGGGTAGGAGGCGATTGGGGGCACTTGAACAATTACCAGTCCGCCAGCTTGTTGTCGCGGATTGAAAGGCGCAAAATTCAGTCTTTGGCGCTTGGGCACATCAGTCTCAAGAACAACAGCTGGGAGCGTATCTCTGAGGCCGTCTCTCCTTATATTGAAACGATTGGCAATGTCATCTACGCCTGCCAGGAGCAAGGTTTTTCCTGGCAGATAATTGAATAGCTCTGTGAAGGTGTAACGATCAATGGAAAAAGGTGCAATGGAAAAACGTAACCAACTGTATTCTGGCAAGGCGAAATCTGTGTATACCACCGATCATCCCGACTATATGATCATGGAATTTCGCAACGACACCTCTGCGTTTGATGGCCAGAAACTGGCCAAACTCGATCGCAAAGGTATGGTCAACAACAAATTCAATGCCTTTATTATGCAGCGTCTCGAAGAGGCAGGGGTGCCCACCCATTTTGTGTCGTTGCAAAACGATACAGATTCCCTGGTCAAGTGCCTGAAAATGATTCCCCTGGAGTGCGTGGTGCGCAACGTGGCGGCGGGCAGTATTACCAGGCGGCTGGGTATCAAAGAAGGCATCGATTTGAACCCGCCTACCTTTGAACTGTTTCTCAAGGATGACGCTCTGCACGACCCCATGGTCAATGAATACCATGTGCGTTCATTTGGCTGGGCTGAAGATGCCCAGGTGGAAAAAATGAAAGAGCTGACTTTTAAGGTCAACGAGGTTCTTAAAAAACTCTTTGATGCTGCGGGCATGATCCTGGTGGACTACAAGCTGGAGTTTGGCCTCTTTAAGGGCGAAGTTGTTCTTGGCGATGAAATCAGCCCGGATGGCTGCCGTATCTGGGACAAAAATACCCGTGAGAAACTGGATAAAGATCGTTTTCGCCAGGATTTGGGCAATGTTATCGAGTCCTACGAGCTGGTGGGTAAACGACTTGGCATCAACTTTGACTAGCCCGCCATCAGGTGCATAGCCTAAAAAAGGGAGCTGCAGCTCCCTTTTTTATTCTCTAAAATTGCCTGATGATAATTTCAGCAAATATTTATCCACTTGAGAAAAATGCCCTTCCAGTTAGAGATCTAACCTTATAAAAATCCCGGAATCATTGCATAACCCCTTGATTTATTTTTTAACTGATTGAAATTAATGATTTTAAATTTTTGGTTATAAAGTACACATTTTCACTATTGTCATTAAATTCGAAGGACTTAGGGCGCTTGTCCCAAATAAATTCACAGACTTATCCACAGAATATGTGGGCTGTTGTCGCAAGGGAGCCCGTAACTTGACCGGTTTCGACGGTTTGTGGCGGCGCGGCGGTGACATCCGCGCAGCAAAGCCCAGGCAAATAAGCAAAGGTGGGTTATTAACCCGGCACGAATTATCGTCGGGCTATTAATTGGCGGCGAGAAGGGACTGGCGGGGGCGCACGGTTTTCCAGTAGTGCTTTTTCCAGTAAGGATCGCCAAGGTTTGAAATCATCACGCCCTTTTGTGCAGAGGAATGCATAAAGCGATTATTTTCCAGATAAATGCCGATGTGATTGAAATTGCGGTTGATGCGAAATAACACCAGGTCGCCACTTTTTCGGTTTTCAGGCTTGACCCTGGAGCCTGTTTTGGCGAGCTCCTGAGTATTGCGGGGCAGGAAAAGATTGAATTGATCGCGAAATGTCAGATAAACCAGGCCGGAACAGTCAATCCCCGCTTTGGAGAGGCCGCCGAGGCGATAGGGGACCCCCTGCCATTCGCCAAACTGATCGTAGAGCGCAAATCTCACCGCATGTTCCTCACCGGATCCCGTGGGAGTTTGCGGTGGTCTGCTGGCGCATCCCGCCAGCCACAGCAGGCAGATAACCGTGATGATAGAAAGTGCTGGCCTGGCGGTTGTGGGCATGGAAATTAAAGATCCCTGTTGTTTATGCCGGGCTATGGTAATGCCATTGGCTGTTAATGCCAACCCGGTTCCGGTGCGCCAGTCAGATCGATAGAGCAATGACACAAAAGCAATGGCGCTGCAGTTCGTCCCCGCTGGTAACAATCTGTCTTGACCGCTGGCGGTGGCAAAATGCCCTCCTTCTGGTGATTTTTTTTGAGCGGGGCGCGATGTTGGCACGCCTGATTTTTGTGCATGTCAAGGCCAAAAAAAGACCATGGCTGCAACTTGTTCAGGTTTTTATCCACTGCGGACTTTTGCGGGACAGAGTTAGCTCTTTATGCTAAGCAACATTTTTGGAGTCTGTTGTAAGTCCTTGATTTTTTCATTTTCATTTCATAACTATATGATTTATATGAATAAAATATAATGGTTAAAAAATGATCAATTTGTCAAAATGTCACGGTTTCTGCTCATTGAGGGACTTTATACGAAACTAATTCACAGAGTTATCCACAGATTTTGTGGGTAACTTTGCGGAGAAAATAGTGGGTGAATTTGAAACGGTATAGGCGTAATTGCCGTATTTGTTACCCAGGGAAACGAACAGCTGGATGTGGCCTTGAAAAATTGTCCACACCCAGGTCAACGAACAAGAGGTGATCGCGTTATTTTTGTGCAGTGCAGTGTTCCGGAAGAATCAATGTGCCATCCTGGGGCAAGTGCGCCGCCAAATTTTTTGTGCCAGTGCAGTCCAGAGCCGGGTTGCCTTCCAGGTTAACGGCGTCAAGATTGCCAAGGAAAAGCAGGGGGCTGACATCGGTAAGGTTGTTGTTGGCGAGATTAAGGGTGCTAAGGCTGCTAAAAAGCTGTATGCCTTCGATGGAGGTGATTCCTGCATGGCTGCAGATCAGGGTTTCGAGATCATGCTTGCGGCGAATGCTCTGATCAATGACCGCCTGTTGCAGGCAGTTTTGCAGTGCCGCATCGGCAACCTCAAAGTTGGTGAAAAGTGGCAGTGGTTCCGAAATAGGCCGGTCGTTCAATGTTACCCTATAGCGGTCACAGGCCGATAACAGGCCGGCAATAATCAGGAGGGTGAGGGCACTCGTCAGTTTCATGGCGAAATCCTTTGATCAAATGTGTGCTAAAGCTTGAGTAGCTGCCGACGGGCAAGTTTACATCAACAGAGCTCTGCGCAAGGTTTATTTTCTCGCCTTCGGTCAAAATGGCTGGGCGAGAAAGAGTTTGAATTCAATGAGGTTAGGAGTTGCAATGGGAGTAATGACATTGAAAGCAGGCAAATATGGCTCGATTCAGCTGGCGTCACTGGCGATGGCCGCTGTCCTCATCGGTTGTACCACTACAGATCCCTACACCGGGGAGCAAAAAACCACCAACACCACCAAGGGTGCAGCTATTGGCGCCGTGGGGGGCGCCATTATCGGTGCCGCTACGTCCAGTAAAAGTGATCGCACCAAGGGTGTGCTCACGGGGGCTGCGGCAGGCGGCGCCATAGGCGCTGGCGTTGGCGTGTATATGGACAGGCAGGAAGCTGCGCTGCGCAATCGCCTCGAAGGCACTGGCGTTCGCGTCGCCCGCGAGGGTGACAATATTCGCCTGGTCATGCCAAGCAGTATTACCTTTGGCGTCGACCAGGATCAGGTCAGATCCGATTTTTATCAAACCCTGGGTTCCGTCGCCCAGGTGCTAAAGGAATACAACAAGACCAATATCCGCATTGCTGGTCATACCGATGCCACCGGCAGCGACAGTTACAACCAGGCACTGTCTGAACGTCGCGCTGACAGCGTTGGCCGCTATCTGATCGCCCAGGGAATTTCGTCCGGGCGAGTGTGGGCCAGCGGTTACGGAGAGCGGTATCCGGTGGCCAGTAACGACACTGAAGCCGGGCGCCAGGCGAATCGCCGAGTCGAGCTGGAGTTGGTGCCCACGGGTGAATGAGGTTTTGCCGTCAGCGGCGCCTGCTGTCACCGTGATTATGCCGCCCCTGTACTGTGCCCCGGGATTTGCTGAACAGGGGCAGCAATTGGCCAGGGACAGCGGTGGTCAATTTCTCGGCGTATGGGATTCAGTGAAAAATATTGCCGAGCCATTAGTTATGTGGCTTGACGACACCGGTCTCAGTTTGCGTCAGACCGGTCGCAAGGCAATGGGGCCTGTGCAGTGCGAGTTTGTTGCAGGTGAGGCGCGCCATCGCAGGCTCTATGGCGGCGGCAAATCCCAGGCCATCGCCAAGGCCGTGGGTATCAGGGACAGGCAGCGCCCCTATGTTGCAGACCTGACAGCAGGTATGGGCGGCGATGCCTGCGCCCTGGCGGGCTTGGGCTGTCGAGTGGTGATGGTGGAGCGTCACCCCGCCGTGGCCGAACTCCTCGCCGATGGCCTGCGCCGGGGCAATCTTGCCGCTGGGGAGGAGGGCGGTGAAGTAGCGGCGCTGATGGCGCGAATGTCCCTGGTAAAGACCTCGGCAACAGACTGGCTGCTATCTCTCGCGGACGCGGAATTTCCCGATGTGATTTATCTCGACCCCATGTTTCCCGAGCGACGCAAGTCCGCTCAGGTCAATAAAAACATGCAGATTTTTCAGCAGCTGGTGGGCGAAGATCTGGACGCCGATGGCTTGTTGCCCCTGGCGTTAACCAGAGCGCGCTACCGGGTCGTGGTGAAAAGACCCAGTCATGCGCCCTGGTTAAACGGCGAAAAGCCCGCAGTGACCCTGGCGGGGAAATCGGTGCGTTTTGATATTTACCCGTTGAAAAAAATGCCCTGAGCTGCTCGCAGAAGAGGGCGATGGCGTCAGGTGAGCAGCTTTTCCAGCAGGCGATGGTAAATCCCTGACAACTGTTCAAGACCAGCCACCGAGGTGTTTTCATTGACCTTGTGAATGCTGGCGTTAACAGGGCCGAGCTCAACCACCTGGGTGCCAAGGGGAGCGATAAAACGACCATCGGAGGTGCCTCCGGCCGTGGATAACTCGGTGTTCAGGCCGGTGATTTCGCGAATACTGTCGGCCACAGCGGCAACCAAATCCCCCTGTGCGGTGAGAAAAGGCTCACCGCTGAGATGCCAGTCAATGTCGTAATCGAGGTCGTGGCTGTCAAGAATGCGCATGGTTTTGGTTTGCAGCTCTTGCGCGGTCACTTCTGTTGAAAAGCGGAAATTGAACAATACCCGCACTTCCCCTGGAATCACATTGGTGGCACCGGTACCGCCGTTGATATTGGAAATCTGGAAACTGGTGGCGGGGAAAAACTCATTGCCCCTGTCCCAAGTTTCCGCGCAGAGTTCCGCCAGCGCCGGGCTGACCCTGTGGATCGGGTTGTCGGCCAAGTGAGGGTAGGCCACATGTCCCTGCACCCCTTTGACCACAAGTTCCGCTCCCAGGGAACCGCGGCGGCCATTTTTGACCGTATCACCGCAGTACTCGCTGCTTGAGGGTTCCCCCACCAGGCACCAGTCGGGAATAAGATTTTGCTGTTTGAGCCACTCCACCACTTTGACGGTGCCGTTGACGGCAATGCCCTCTTCGTCGCTGGTGATCAGAAAGGCGATGCGGCCGCCGTGATTGGGATTGGTGGCGACAAAATTTTCGGTGGCGGTAATCATGGCAGCGAGGGAGCCTTTCATATCGGCGGCTCCGCGCCCGTAGAGAATCCCGTCCCTGATGACGGGTTCAAACGGGGGTGTTTGCCAGTGACGGGCATCGCCACTGGGCACCACGTCGGTATGACCGGCGAAACAGAAAATCGGCCCCTCTTCGCCGCGTATCGCCCAAAAATTGTGGACATCCCCAAAAGGCAGTTTGGTAACGGTAAAACCCGCTGCCTGCAGGCGGGAGATCATCAGTTCCTGGCAGCCGGCGTCTTCCGGAGTGATGGATTGTCTTTTGATCAGATCGCAGGCCAGGTTAACAGTTGCTGATGGGGTGGACATGGCTTCTCCCGGAGTGGCTGTTTTAAGTGTAGTGCAAACTAATGCGCCCGCTTAAAGCGGGTGCCTATTACCCCGGCGGTCTTTGTTGCCGTGGTAATAGACTGTTTTGCAACGGATTCCCAACCGATTGAACACCGTTTAATTGTTGGCGTGCAAGGCTTCGTTGAGTTCGATTGCCGTCCGGTTGGTGAGACATTCCACGGCGCCAGTGGTGGAGTTGCGCCGAAACAGGAGGTCGTTTTTTCCCGCCAGATCACGGGCCTTGGTTTCGCCCGCCACCTGGCGTTTGTCGTCGAGCATCACAACCTTGGTGCCAGCGGTAATGTACAGACCAGCCTCTACCGTGCAGCGATCCCCGAGGGGAATACCGATGCCAGCGTTGGCGCCAATGAGACACTCCCTGCCCACAGAAATAATGATATTGCCGCCTCCGGACAATGTGCCCATGGTGGAGCAGCCGCCCCCCAAATCGGAGCCGGCGCCGACAAAGACACCGGCAGAAATGCGGCCTTCCACCATGCTCGGCCCTTCGGTGCCGGCATTAAAGTTGACAAAACCCTCGTGCATGATGGTGGTTCCCTCGCCGAGGTAGGCGCCGAGGCGCACTCTGGCGGTATCGGCGATACGGACACCTTTGGGCACCACGTAGTCGGTCATTTTCGGAAACTTATCGACACAATCCACGGACAGGGTTTTGCCTTTGAGCCGTGTTTCAAAGCGTTTTTGCGCCAGCTCGTCGAGATCCACGGCGCCCTTGCTGGTCCAGGCCACATTGGGCAGCACGGCGAACATGCCATCAAGGCAGATATTGTGGGGTTTGACCAGGCGGTGGGAGATCAGATGCAGCTTGAGATAGACTTCCGGCACCGATTCGGGCTTGCTGTCGCTGGCCAGCATCACCAGCACCGGCGGTTTTTCGCTGTCGGTCATTGCGCCGGCAATTGCCGCCAGATCGTATTCATCCGCTTCGCGCAGGGATTCACAAATGGCCTTGAGCTGTTTGTGACTGAGGGCGATAACCCGGTTGTTGTCGCTATTATCGACAACATCGCAAATGGCATTGACCAGGTTGGCGCTGGGGTTGAGCAGTGGTCCTGGATAGTAGACCTCAAGCCACTCTCCTTTGCTGTTTTGTGTGCCTATGCCCAGGCCGAGGCTGTGTAGTGCGGTCATTCATCGTCTCCGGTAAATCAAAACCCTGTAAAAATGCATGATGACACTTTTACGCGGTTCCAAGGTTAAAAAAATCAGGATCAAAGCGTAAAGGAAGCGCTGGTCAATGCCATTCCCGCCTGTATCCAAAGGTGGAATCCCATTAACCAAGCTTCACTAAAGGTTAAAAAACGTTTTGTAGCCGCTGTCGCTGAATCCCGCAAGCATTTTGCCGTTATTGTCGAGGATCGGGCGCTTCGCCAGGGTGGGGTGGGCAACCAGCAGGCCTGGAATCATTTTTTCGTCAACAGCGTTGCGCAGTTCTGGGTCGAGGTTTTTCCAGGTGGTGCTGCGCCTGTTGACCAGGATTTCGGCCTGGAGGCCAGCGAGCCATTGGCGCACGGTGGCTTCATCGAGACCATCACGGCGCAGGTCGTGGAAACTGTAGTCGATATTGTGTTGAGCCAGCCACTGGCGGGCTTTTTTGACTGTATCGCAATTACTGATGCCGTATAGTTTCACAGATTTACCCGGAATATGCGTCCGTCATGCCGTTGACATCTACGGAGTGTTTTATGACTCTGTAGTACTTTTTCAATTTGATTTTGTTTTATGGAGCTGCCTTCGCCAGCAGGGCTGGCTCCTACAAGTCAATGATTTTTCAGTAGGAGTCAGCCCTGCCGACGATGCCTGAAGATTCTTCATGACAGACAATATCAAATTGAAGCAACGCTAGAATAGCAAAATCGTCGCTCTAATTCACAGGAGAATCCCTTGAAGCAGCTCGTGCTCATTCGCCACGCCAAATCCTCCTGGAAGGACCCGGCTCTTTCCGATCTCATGCGCCCCCTCAAAAAACGGGGGGAGCGGGACGCCAGAGAAATGGCGAAGCGCTTCAATGCCCTGGGGTTGAATGTTGACAGGGTGCTGATGAGCCCAGCCCTGCGGGCTGTTCAAACTCTGGATACCATGGCCGCTGAAAGTGGTTTTGGCCGCGATGTCAGTGAAATCGTTCCGGATCTTTATACCTTCAGCTATGAAGCTATCATGCTTTATCTCAAAGAGTTGAGCGATGATTTTACCTCCGTTGCCGTTGTTGGCCACAACCCCGCAGTGACGGATCTGGTGAATTTTCTCGCCCTGGAAGAAATTGCCAATATTCCCACCTGCGGTATAGTTGTTCTCAGCCTGAATATAGAAAAATGGAGCAAAATCCGCGCCGGCAGCGCCACCATCAGCTATTACGATTATCCAAAAAATGACGTGGATATGGATATTTGAGCGCTATTGCAGCGGTTTGTAAAAAATATTGCTGTTTCCAGAGTTCAACCCGATAATCCGCGCTCGGCGGGGCTGCTGTTGCTTGCGAAAACCCTCAACGGCGGTTGCCGTTCACAGGGAGCTCAGCAGACTCCGGGGGGCACAATAAACGCGAAAGGCAGGCTATGGCAATCACAGAGGCAGACAGGTTTATTGTTGGCAATCAGGAGTGGTGCAAGCTCCAGGGGCTAGCCATTCCCGCCATTAAGGTGAGGGTGGATTCCGGCGCCAAAACCTCGTCAATACACGCCTTTAATATCAAATCCTTTGTCAGGGATGGCCTGCCCTGGGTATCTTTCGACGTTCACCCACTGCAAAAAAACCGCAAGGTGGTTGTGTCCTGCGAGGCGCCGGTGGTGGATCGCCGCACCGTGCGCAGCTCTACCGGTGAAGCCGAGAAGCGCCATGTCATTCGCACGCCCATGACCATTGGCGGCCGCACCTGGGAGATAGAAGTCACCCTCACCAACCGGGATTCCATGGGCTTTCGCATGCTGCTGGGGCGGGAGGCCATGGTGGGTCGCATACTGGTGGATCCGGATTCCAGCTTCCTCCTTGGCGAAATCAGCAAGGCGATGCTGCGCAAATACTATGACCGGGCTGAACCCAGCAAAAGCGGTTTGAAAATAGCCGTGCTTGCCAGCAATCCCGAGTTGTACAGTAATGAGCGCCTTATGGAGGCGGGCAGGGAGCAGGGGCACGAGATGATGTTTCTCAATATTCGTCACTGCTACATGCGCCTAGATGCGGATACGCCGGAAGTGCATTACCGGGGTGGCACGGTGATTCGCGATCTCGATGCCATAATTCCGCGTATTCGCCCGAGCATGACCCGTTACGGCTGCTCACTGCTGCGCCAGTTTGAAACCATGGGCGTCTACTGCCAGAACGATGGCAGCGCTATCGCCAAATCCAGGGACAAACTGATATCACTGCAGGCGCTTCTCGATGGCGGCATGAACATACCTGTCACCGGTTTTGCCCATTCCCCTCTGGATACTCAGGATCTCATCGGCATGGTGGGCGGCGCGCCCTTGATCGTAAAGCTGCTGGAGGGTACCCAGGGGAGAGGCGTGGTGCTGGCGGAAACCAACAAAGCGGCCGAGAGCGTTATTAACGCCTTCAAAAGCCTCAATGCCAACATTCTTGTCCAGGAGTTCATCAAGGAGGCCAAGGGCAAGGACATTCGCTGCTTTGTGATCAACGGCAAAGTGGTTGCCTCCATTGAACGGGCTGCGGCTCCCGGAGAATTTCGCGCCAATATTCACCAGGGCGGCAAAGCGTCTTTGATCAAGATAACGCCGGAAGAGCGTCGCATTGCCGTCAAGGCCGCCAAAGCCATGAACCTTGCTGTCGCCGGTATTGACTTGATTCGCTCATCAAAAGGCCCCCTGCTATTGGAGGTCAATTCTTCTCCGGGGCTTGAAGGAATAGAGGCCGCCACCGGCATGGATATAGCGGCGTTGATGATCACAGCAATCGAGAATAAGTTGGGCTGGAAACACGAAAAAAAGCACTTAGCACTGTCTGCGGATTGAAAGTTTAGTGGCCACAGGGCCAAAAAACTCGAAAACCACCGTAGAGGCCAGTGTTACTGTTAGCAGCAGGTCACCAATTGCAGGCAATGCCTGGCTGGCAGTGAGGGCGAGCGCCACGGCAACGCCAGCCTGGGGCAAAAGCGCAAAGCCCATCCATGCGCCTTTCTGCGGAGATTCCTTGATCAGGATGCTGGTGATGGCGCCGCCGCTCAGCTTCCCCGCCAGGCGCAACACGCAATACGCCAATGTCAGCACGCCGCCGAGCAACAGCGTGGTCATCTCCAGTGATGCCCCGGCAAGGATAAAAAACATCAGCAAAAACGGCCATTCAATGCCTTCAATGGCGTGAAAGGGGCGGTTGTGATGTTTGGCCAGGTTGGCCACTGTCGCACCCATGACAATCGCTGCCAGCAAGTGTGACACTTCAAATTTAAAGGCGAGCCCCGCGCACAAAAACACCAAACCCAGAGCCTCCACCAGGGTTGGCTCCCCTGAACAAATGCGACCGGTGAGATAAGCCATGGGCAGACCAATGGCAACCCCAAGAATAATGGCGCCGAAAATTTCCCATAGCCCGGTTATCAGCATTGAACCGCCATTGGCGACGCCTGCGCCTGTGGCGACAACCAGGCAAAAACTGAAAATCAACAGTCCCCAGGCGTCGTCGAGGGCGACAATGCCGGTGAGGGTTTTTCCCGTGGGGCTGTGTTGTTGATGCTGTTCAACAAGCACAGAGGCCGTGGCCGCAGGATCCGTGGCAGTGGCAATTCCGGCCAATAAGATGGCGACGGGCAGAGGTTGCCCCAGTGCCAGTAAACCGGCAAAAACAATGGTAAAGGTGCCCAGGGCAACACCCACCGACAAAGAAAAAATGCGGATGCCCTGTTCCCTCAAAACCGGTAATGTCAGGGCGCCGCCCATAAGAAAACCGAGCATCACCAGGGCGATGTTGGAGACAACCGGAAACCACAGCGCTCTGTTATGGGCAAACAAATCCAGTCCTGAAGGACCAATGCCGATACCAATCACAATCAGCAGTGTGACACTGGGAACGGCAGTTTTGAGTCCCAGCCAGTAGGCGCCAAGTCCCAGCAGAAACAGTATTGCCAATGTGATAAAAAAATCGTCCATAGGGCTTATTCTGGTTTAAATCGACAGGCGCGACAATTTTTTTGTTCTCTTTGTTGGCGGGGTTTGATATGGCTCAGAAAACAGACCGAAAGACAGCAGACGTTGACGGCAGGTTATAGTAGCCTTGCAATAACTAAAAAAGTGTAAAGGCGTTGACTATGAGAGGGTGGATTGTTACAGGCGCCATTGTTGTCGTTGCCGCAGCGGCAATTTACCTGCTGTCGCGGCCGGAGCGCATCGAGATCACCCTAGCTCCGGTGGAACGGGGAACGGTGGAGCGCACGGTGGCCAATACCAGGGCGGGTACTATTGAAGCCTGCAAGCGCTCGAAGTTGTCCCTGCCCATTGGCGGTCAGATCAATGATCTGCTGGTGAAAGAGGGGGATCATGTCAAGGAGGATCAGCTGCTGATCACTATCTGGAACCTGGATCGCAAGGCGAGGGTGGCTGAGGCTGGCGCTGCGGTGAATTCCGCCCTTCGCGAACGTGAAAGCCAGTGCGTTACAGCCCGTTCCGACACTCGCGAGGCGAAGCGCTTTACGCGCCTGGCGCAGGAAAAATTAGTGGCGGCGGATATTGCTGACCAGGCACAGGCGAAAGCCGAGGCCAGTGCCGCCCGCTGCGAATCGATGAAAGCAAAAGAGCTTCAGGCGCAGGCGAATCTGGAGGTGGCGGAAGCGGTTTTGGCGCAGACGGAACTGCGGGCGCCTTTTGATGGCATTGTCGCCGAAGTCACAGGCAAAATCGGTGAGTACGCCACACCTTCGCCACCGGGGGTTCCCACGCCCCCGGCTATCGATTTGATTACCGATGATTGCCACTATATTTCGGCGCCAATCGACGAGGTGGACGCTTCGGAAATTGTCGTCAATCTGCCAGTTAGAGTGACTCTGGATGCGTTTCGCGATCGCGAGTTTGCCGGCGTGGTCACTCGAATCTCCCCCTATGTGCTGGATCTGGAAAAACAGGCGCGAACCGTTGAGGTGGAGGCCAACTTTGTTGATCTTGATGAGTCTGTCCACCTCCTCGCGGGATACAGCGCCGATATGGAAATCATCCTTGAAACCCGCAACAACACATTGCGATTGCCTTCGGAGCTGATTCTCGACAGCAACTACGTGCTGGTAATTAATGCGTCCGGCTACCTGGAAAAACGTAAAATTACCCTGGGTGTTGCCAATTGGCGCTATACGGAAATTACTGCTGGTTTGGTGGAGGGGGAAAAAGTGGTTGCCAATATCGGTGCCGCCGGTGTGGTGGCAGGCGCCAGAGCCGTGGTCGGCAAGCAGGGCGATGATGGCGATCATTGAATTGCGCGGTGTCGGCAAAACCTATGTCATGGGCGGTGAGCCGCTGCGGGCATTGCGGGATCTCAACCTGGACATCGACGCGGGCGAGTACATTTCCATCATGGGGCCGTCCGGCTCCGGAAAATCGACGCTGTTGAATATGGTCGGACTTTTGGATCGCCCCGATAGCGGCAGCTATAGGCTCAATGCCGTGGCTACCGAACACCTGGATGAGGAGCGCAGAGCCGCACTGCGGCGGGACAATATCGGCTTTATTTTTCAGGCGTTTCATCTTATTAATCGCCTCAGCGCCTACGAAAATGTCGAACTGCCCATGGTGCTGGCGGGCATGCCCGCGACAAAGCGGCGTCAGGCGGTGGAAAACGTGCTTGAGCTGGTGGGGCTGGCAGACCGCATGAGCCATCGCCCCGGGCAACTTTCCGGCGGTCAGTTGCAGCGGGTCGCCATTGCCCGCGCCATCGTCATGAAGCCAAAAATTCTCCTGGCGGATGAACCCACCGGCAATCTCGATCAGGCCTCTGGCCAGGATATTGTTGAGGTTATTGAACGGCTCAATGGTGAGGGCATTACTCTGATTGTGGTCACCCACGACGCCAGTCTCGGCAGTCGCGCGCGGCGGCGTATTCGCATGGTGGATGGCGCCATAGCCATGGACTCGGGGGCATAATGCTGTTTGCCGACCAGCTGCGCTTTAACTGGCGGGTATTCAGTGCCCAGCGCATGCGCACCTTTTTGTTGTTGCTGGCGGTGACCATCGGCGTCGCCTCGGTGGTTATGCTCACCAGTCTCGGCGAAGGCGCGCGCCGCTATATAGATGCAGAATTTTCCAGTCTGGGTAATCGCCTCCTGATCGTGTTTCCCGGACGCAAGGAGACCGTGGGCGGACAACCGCCTATTTATGGTACGGCTCCCAGGGATCTCACCCTTGGCGATGCAATGGCAATGGCAAAAGTGCCGGCCATACAAGCAGTGGCGCCCATTTTGCCGGGCACAGTTGCTGTCTCAAGAGGCAGCAGATCGAGGGAAGTGATCGCCGTGGGTGCCACTGAGGGATTTTTTCGTGTTCGCCAATTATCTGTAGATAGGGGGCGTGAATTGCCCGCCAGCAGCAAAGATGAGGCTTTGGCGGTTTGTGTTCTCGGCTACAAATTGAAGAATGAACTTTTCGGCCATGATCGCGCCGTGGGAGAGTGGCTGCGCATCGGCGACCGCCGCATGCGGGTGATTGGCGTATTGACCAGCGCGGGCGAATCTCTGGGAATGGATATGGGAGATGTGATCATTATTCCCGTGGTCACCGCACAACAGTTGTTTAATACCCAGGCTCTGTTCAGGGTGCTGCTGGAGCTGCAGGAGGGCGCCGACGAGGGCTTGGCGAGACAACGCCTGGAGCAGGTTATTCGCGACAGGCACGAGGGTGAAGACGATATCACCATTGTCAGCCAAGACTCGGTGCTGGCTGCCTTTAATAATATTTTAACCACACTCACTCTGGCCATTGCCGCTATCGCCGCTATCAGTTTACTGGTGGCGGGAATACTGATTATGAATATCAGCCTTATTTCCGTTAGCCAGCGCCGCGCTGAAATTGGTTTGCTCAAAGCTATTGGCGCCAGCGGCGAACACATACGCAGACTGTTTTTGGCAGAGTCCCTGATGCTGGTGTGTCTGGGCTCGGCGACCGGGGTTGTCTTTGCCTATGCCGCAGTGTTTCTGTTTCGACATCTGTGGCCGGCTTTTCCTTTGTTTCCTCCCCACTGGGCGGCACCCGCAGCGGCAATAACCGCAATCGTGACGGGGTTGATGTTTTCCTGGTTGCCGGCACAAAAGGCCTCTAGGCTTGATCCCGTGCTGGCCATGCGAGGTGGTGCCGGATGAGGATGGAAGACAGTGTCACCTGGATTCTGCGCGCCCTGTGGATGCAAAAAATGCGCTCCCTGCTCACCATTCTCGGCTTTGCCATTGGTATTGCCGCCATGGTGCTACTGAGCTCCCTGGGCGAGGGGTTGAGGCGCTATGTGCTCAATGAGTTCACCCAGTTTGGCTCCCATATCGTGGCCATCACTCCCGGTAAAACTGAAACCTATGGCATGAGCGGTATTCTCAGCACCACCAGACCTTTGTCCCTCGATGATGCCGAAGCCTTGGCGCGGTTGCCCGGTGTCGAAAAAACGGTGCCCGTTGTCATGGGTACATCCCAAATCAAGGCCAGGGGTTTAAGTCGTTATACCAATGTTGCCGGAGTCAGTGCGGATGCGGACAAAGCCTGGCAGCTGACAGTGGCGGCGGGTACTTTTTTGCCCGGGGAGGACTTTAATCGGGCGCGCGCCTTTGCGGTGCTTGGCAGTACAGTCAAGGACGAACTGTTTGGCACCCATAACCCCCTGGGAGACTATGTCCATGTGGGCAGCAATCGCTTTCGCGTGATCGGTTATCTGGAGTCCAAAGGGGATTTTCTCGGAACCGATCTCGACGACATGATCTATGTGCCCGCCGTCAAGGCGTTGCAAATGTTTAACCGTTCCAGTCTCATGGAAGTGGATATCTTTTATAACCCCAGTGTGTCGACGGAAGATATTAGCGCCCGCATCAAACAACTGCTGATTCGCCGCCATGGCTTTGAGGATTTTACCCTGATCACCCAGGATCAGATGCTCGAAACCATGGACAATATTCTTCGCATCTTGAAATACGCGGGCGGCGGTCTCGGCGCCATTTCCCTGCTGGTGGGCGGTGTCGGCATCACCACAATTTTGATGATTACAGTGACAGAGCGTGTCAGCGAAGTGGGTTTGTTGCGGGCGCTGGGGGGTACCCGCCGTCAGATTCGCAATCTATTTCTCGGGGAGGCGGTTGCCCTGGGTTTTGTGGGTGGCCTGTGCGGCATTTTTGCCATCGTTGTCTTTGTTGTCGTGGTCAAACTGTTTTTGCCGGGACTGCCCCTAGGTATAGAGCCGGGAATTATTTTTGCCACTTTGTTACTGTCGATGACAATAGGGTTGGTGGCCGGATTAAAACCCGCACTGGATGCGACCCAGTTAAGTCCTATCGATGCCCTGAGGGCAGAATAAACCATCCCTGAGAGAGTAAAACCGTTATTAAGCGCGCGAATAGAATAGTGTCAAACTACCTGTATAATCAGTCGTCAGCGCTGTAATAAAAGCCATCACAAACGCAATAACAACTGATCGACGGAGTCCCTAATGATTACGCTTTACCATCTGGCTGTTTCCCAATCTGACCGCATAGTCTGGCTATTGGAAGAACTCAATTTACCCTATCAGCTTGAATGGTTTGATCGCGGCGAAGATGGTTTGGCGCCAAAGGAATTTCTCGCCCTGCATCCAGCCGCCACCTCGCCCATTATTCGCGACGGCGATGTTTTGCTCGCAGAATCCACCGCCATCTGTGAATATATTTGCAACCGTCATGGCAAAGGCGCCTTGATTGTCAAACCAGAGGCAGCCAATTACCCTGATTACCTGTACTGGCTGCAGTTTAACAATAATGTGCTAAGCGCTTATTTCGTTATTGCCGCCCTCAGGGCTCAGGAGGGAGATACCAAAGATAATTTGATTGCAAAGGTAGCGGCACGCCGCAGCGAATCCTATTACCAATACATCAATCAACGCCTGGGGCAGTGCGCCTATCTGGCCGGAGACGAATTCACATGCGCCGATATTATGTCGGTATTCAACCTCACCACACTGCCTTTATTCGGAGGCCGAACCATTGAGGATCTGCCCAATGTGCTGTCCTATGTGGAGCGCATAAGCCAACGCCCGGCCTATATCAAAGCCATGAAAATTGCCGGCTCTCAGGCACAGCGGCCAGAGTAAAAACCATAGCTTGAAAAAATGCCTGAAACGGGGTCAAAACAGCTTGATGGAGGTGCCTTAGGTTGAGATCATCATCAGTGGTGGAATTAGCGCTCAAAACCAAAAATAGTGGAACCATCGTTGTCATTTTGTTCCACTACGCCCAGGTTGCAGTACTAAAGTGAAAGGTATACCTCCTTACAGGCCTGGGCCGACGATAATGACTTTATATAAAGTGTTATCCGAATATCAGGTCGATGGCGACGCTTTACTTGCCAGGGCGGGACTTGAGTTCTTATTGTGCACCGGCCATTGCCACCAGCAGGTGACGGTTGCCGACATGGATAAATTTGTTGTTTTGGCAATTGACGCGACCGGAGATCCTGCCCTTGGCCTTCGTGAAGCCCGTTATTTTAGCCCAGGAACATTTCAGGGGCTTGGGCTTGCCTTGATGGCTTGCCCAACCCTAAGGGATTTTTGTGATCTTCTCGTTAAACACTTTAATAAGTTGATCATGGGCTCCAGTGTTACCTTTCATGAGCAGGGTCGTGATGCTTGGTTGGTGCTGGAGCCTCCAAGGGATCGTTATTCAGAGAAAAGTTATCGTTGGTGGGTGGATACGGCGTTTGCCGTTTGGCTGAAATTTATTCGCCTAATACATCCGCCAGAGTACCAAGCCAAAAAAATCACCTTTCGCGCGGCTGAAATTGATGGGCACAGAACCAAATATAATGATTATTTCCACTGTCCAGTGATCTTTTCTGCCCATCAGAATGCCTTTTATTTTGATGCGGCAACCCTGGATGATGCGCTTCCAGGGGGAAACTATGAGCTGATGATGTACAACGAAACGCTTATTTCGAAGATTCTCAGTGGTACTGATCTGAAGGACATAAAAGTAGCCGTAGCCGCAAAAATTCCCTATTTGTTGAATGTTGGCGCTTGTTCGAAAAAGGCTCTTGCTGATTCTTTGGGACTATCAATGCGAAATTTGGATCAGAAGTTGTTAAATGCCGGCACTAACTACCAGTTGATACTTGATGATATTCGCAGAGATCTGGCGCAACGCTATCTCAAAACGACGAATTACAGCGTCACCCAGATCAGCTACCTATTAGGCTTCAATGACTCCGCCAATTTTACGCGAGGGTTTAAAAAGTGGACGGGGGCTTCCCCCTCAGAGTACAGAGCGGCACGCAAAGGTGAAACTCTCATTGAATAGCCAATTTATCCTCCAAGCGATAAAGAGTTTTGCCTTTTGCGATGGTTTCGATAATAGCGATGTCCTTGATTGTATCTGGCGGTGTCGTCAATGGGTTCGACGACAGTATGACCAAGTCGGCCTGTTTGCCTGGAGTAATTGATCCTTTCGATGACTCTTCAAAATATTGGTATGCAGCCCCCAGCGTGATGCCATGAAGCGCCTCATAGGGTGTGATGCGCTGGTGTGAGCCGAGAACATGGCCGCTGCGCGTGGTGCGATTAACAGAAGCCCACATAAGCCGCATCATATCCGGCGGCACGACTGGCGTGTCATTGTGAACGGTGAAGGGCAGACCGCGAGCTTTGGCCCAGCCAGTTGGACTTATATTGGCGGCGCGTTCTTCGCCGAAGCTGATGCGGTGCCAGTCTCCCCAAAAATAGGTGTGTGCGGAAAAAAAAGATGCCACCATGCCCAAATCTGCCGCTTGATCCACCTGATCCTGACGCATCAGCTGAGCATGGATAATGACAGTGCGGTGATCTGGTGGCTGTGCCTTGCCAGACACGGCTTTGCGAACGCCAGCGATCATCATGTCGATGGCAGCGTCACCGTTAGCGTGGACAATAGTCGGAATACCTTGAGCAATCATGGCGCTGATCTGTTTGTTGTATATTTCGGCGCTGCGGGTGGGGTAAGCGACATAATTTTGATCAGTGCCGGCCGGGGTGCTATGGTAATGACTGGTCATATATGCCGTGCGACCCTGGGGAGATCCATCGAGAAAAATCTTGGCGCCGCCCACGCGAAAACCGTTCACATAAGTTGAATCAGGTTTCAGCGTTGTTGGAATTTCTACCTCTTCTTTGTCGATCATCTGGTACGCGACCACATCGGGGGCAAAGGGTGAGGCCTTTGCTGCATTGCGCAGTGCAATGATCTCTTCCGCGTCTGCCCCTCCTTCCTGAATAGTGGTGACCCCATGACTTGCGTAAAGCTTTATGCCCTGCTGGACAAAGATTTCAAGCTTTTCCCTTTTCATTTCGTTGACTTTGCGAAGAGTGAAATCAAAAGCCGCTAATTCTTCAAGAACGCCGTCAGGTTCACTGCTGCCGGGGTAGCGACGAATGAGGCCTCCTTTGGGGTCTTGGGTGTCGGCGGTGACATTGCGTTCTGCCAATGCTCTGGAATTGACTGCTGCCAGATGGCCTGAAGCGTGCATGATGGCGATAGGGTGCTCTGTGGACGCGAGGTCGAGATCATCCCTTGTTGGGTGGCGATTTTCTTTCATGAGGGAGTCGTCATAGCCGAAACCTAACACCCAGGCTCCCGGTGGGATTTTTTTATCGTCGATATGTTTTTTGATGATATCAACAATGTCAGCAATAGATGTGGCATTGCCTATTGGCGGTGGCGACAGATTGGCCATTTCCGTCAGTACAGATAAAAAGCCCAAATGGCCGTGGGCGTCGATAAAGCCGGGAACCAATGCGTGTTCGCCCAGTTCCACTATACGGGTATTTTTTCCTGCAAACGCCATTATGTGGTTGCGCTCCCCGACAGAAATAATGGTGCCGTTTCGTATGGCCACGGCCTCTGGAAATTCGGCTTGTCCGTCCATGGTAATGATGTTATCACCACTAAAAATTAAGTCTGCGGGCTGTTCCTCTTTTAGTTGGTTCGCTGTGCTTTGGAGATCGCACCCCAGCAACGCGCTACAAAATAGAATGATGGCGCCGATGTTTAAACCGGTCGAATGTGTTTTGTGCATAGGAAGCTCCACTCAAAAGGCTATATCCGCTTTAAATCAAACAGCGGCATTTTTACCTTTGAGGAAAATGCCGCTGTGATGGGTAGCAGGATTTAAAAATTACGCCAGGAAACAGTCAGTCCGTAGGTGCGTGGTGGGGCAGGTGTGCTGCCACCACTGCCGAGTAGTGGGTAGTTGTGGAGCAGATAGCCTTCGTCAGTCAAATTTTTCACCCAGCCCGTAAATTCCACGTTGCCCTGTGGCAATGTATAGGTGAGTCGAGCATCGGCAACATCATAGGCCGGCACGGCATAAGCGCTGATATTGTCAGGTTCCTGCCAGCTTTTGTCCTTATGACGCCATTCGCCTTGAGCTGCGAGGCTGCCGCCATTGGCCAGAAACCATTCGTAGCGCACCAGCAGGTTATAGGAATTTGTGGGTGCGTTGCGCAATTCATTACCATCGCGATTAATCGTGCTCGCTCCAGGGGGCGCCCTGAAGCCGGGTGGCACATTGAAGTTGCGGTATTCCGTATCAAGGTAAGAGTAGGCGCCGGAAATGGTGAGGCCATCAATTGGCGATGCGCTCAGTTCAAGTTCGGTGCCGCTAATTTGCGCATCAGAGGCATTTTGGGTAATGATGACGGCAGAAGCCCCTTCCGGTGCCGACTCAGGAACCAATCCTTGAAGAATCTGAAGGTCTTTGTAGTCTGTCTTGAACAAAGCCAGATTCAGACGAAGGCGGTTTTCCAGCCATTCGCTCTTGGCACCGACTTCGTAGAGTTTGGCGGTTTCGGGGGCGAAAGCCGTGCTGGCGGCCAGGCGAGTGGCTGCGAGCCCTTGAAAGCCGCCCGACTTGAAGCCTTCAGAATAGGTGGCGTACACAAACAAGTCATCGTTGAGCTGATAATTAATACTCGCTTTTTTGGTAAATTCGCTCCAAGACTCACTGGCGCTGACTATATAGTCTTCCACCACCACCAGGATATTGGCAGTGCCGATTCGATCGATCTCTTTCTTTTCCCTCGTATAACGACCGCCAAGGGTAAGGCTGAGGCGTTCGCTGATATCCCAGGTCAGTTGTCCGAAGCCAGCGTAACTGTTTGTTTCATTGTGCTGGTCATCGCCACCCACAGCTTTCGGAAATACGGCGATAATTGATCCATCCGGTAGCGACATATCCATGCCAAAGCCAGCTGTTTCATTGCGATGGGTATCCTCATTCATGAAATACAAGCCGCCAACCCAGTTTATGTCGCTTTCTCCCGTGGATGTCAGCCGCAGTTCCTGGGTAAATGTATCGGAATCATCAATGTAGTCGTTGGTTCCATACACCAGCCTGGCTCCCGGGTTTAGTACAGAAGCACGCAGGGCATTGATGCCGGTGGTTTTTCCAGCGCTGGAGTAGGGGGTGCCCCCTATAACCTGTGAGTTTTCCGACTCAACTTTGCGAAATGCCGAGATGGAAGTGAGTTGCAGGCGATCATTAATGTCGTAATCAGCACGACCGGTTAGGCTCCAAGTATCGCTTTTGAAGAAGCCGCTGTCGTCAAACAAGGCTTTATGGATTTCATTTTCGTAGTTGGGAATCAGAATGCTTTCAGAGAGATATGGATTGCCAGCGGGGCCTACCCAATGATTAGGCTGGCTGGATATATCCGTTGTCGCGGTGCTGGCGGTGATGTTGATTTCGAGCTTGTCGCTGGGCACAAACCGCAAGGTCCCGCGTAGAGAGTCTGAGTTTACGTCGATGGCATCTTCGCTGTTGAGTCTCATGGGGGTTTCCCCCGGAAAATATTGCGGATAATTTTTGATCTGGGATTCCATGTAGCCATCCCTGCGCTGACTTGAAAATGAAATCTTGCCATAGATATTTTCTGCTAAAGGTCCGCTGGCAAGACCTCGCAGTGTCATGGTGTCAAGGCTGCCGTATGTGGCTTCAAAAGCGAATTCTTGATCTTCCGAGGGTTTTCGTGTGATCAGATTGATGGCGCCGCCGATGACATTTTTGCCAAACAACGTGCCCTGTGGTCCACGCAATACTTCAACCCGTTCAAGGTCGAACAGATCTAGATCCATACCTGCTGATCGCCCGATATAGACTTCATCGATGAATGCAATCACCGATTGGTCTCCACCCGCGCCATCTTCGTTCGATCCTATACCGCGAATGTACATCTGGGGTTGTCCTGGATTCAGCATGCCCATGGTAAATCCTGGTGTGCGCTCACTGATTCCCTTGATGTCGACAATGCCCTGTTGTTGCAACATTTCACCACTAAATGCGGTGACTGCAAGGGGTACGGTCTGCATACTTTCGGCGCGCCGGTTCGCTGTGACGATCACTTCTTCAAGTACAGATTGGCCGTAGGCGGGTAGTTGACTCATTCCCAGGGTGGCCGTGGCCAGTGCAAATCTTACTTTATTGCGAGCGAATCTAGGCGCTGCGGGTCGATTAAGGGGCTGGTATTTTATTTTCATTTTTACGATTCCTCATTGTTTTAAATATACCCATTTTTGGGGTAATCCCTTGTGATTCTGGGCAGATTTTTTTAATAGAGTATCGTGCTGTTGGGCATGATCTCCTGGGAGCGAAATTTATCCGGGAAATAGCCTTGTCCGCCTGTCAGAAGAAACAATTAGTCTGTCGAATTATTTTTGGCCGGCGGCGCGATCTAAAGTCACGCGGGACAACGCTTGCCCGTGGGGGAGAGGTAGGATCTTGCGGATAAAGAGTTGTCGGCTTTTTTAAAATGATTTAACACTGATCAACCATCGCGAAGCCCGCCAGAGAAAAGCCACTAAAAACCGGAATTACAAAACCCGGCAGACGTTAAGGGTGGTCGTGTTGTCGCGGGGTGAGGGGGCTGCGGCTGGGTTGGCTTTTAACAAGGTGGACAATGAAAAAATAAAAAAGATGGGAATAGCAGTTGCACCAATTTCGCACCGAAATCGGACGGGGCGAAGGGCAAATACCTTTAAACCTGTAATATGAGTACAAAACCCAAATTTCAGCCTGTCCGGGTGCTACGTTCAGTTTAGTTGCTGGCGTAAATTTTGAGTTGCTGCCCGGGCTTGATCAGGCTGTTGGTTGCCAGATCATTCCACGCCATCAGATCGTTGACGGCAACACGAAAACGCTTGGCGATATTGTAGAGGGAGTCCCCTTGTTTCACCTGATAATTATTGGCTTGATTCGTTGAGGGCTGGGCGCCTTTGTAAAATTGCAGTGTTTGCCCAGGTTTGATGACAGCGTTGGCATTGAGGTTGTTCCAAACCAGCAAGTCCTTGGGTTGAATATTATGGGTTTTTGCGATGGACCAGAGGCTGTCACCGGGTTGAACCCTGTACCTGGTTAGAGGGGTTGTGGTCGTAAACGACGGTTTCGCAGCGGTGAGATTGACTGCCGCCGGGGTTTTCAGAACCTGACCAATTTTGAGAATCGAGTTGCTGTTAAGGTTGTTGATGATCGCCAGCTCTTTAGTAGACACGCCCTGGGCGCGGGCTATTTTGCTCAGGGTATCTCCTGCTTTAACCCTGTACTGAGATCCCGGTTGCCAGTGCTTTTCCGGAAGCGACGCAAGGCGATCGAGAAAGTCACTGCTCAGATCAGCAGGGAGAACCAGGTGGTAAGGGCCGCTGGGCGGCGTTGCCCAGCGGGTATAGCCGGGATTGAGTTTGTAGATGTCGTCGCCACCCATGTCGGCAATTTTCGCTGCCTTGGCTAAATCGATGGGCTTGTCCAGCTTAACAATATCAAAGGAGGGTTTGACGGGAATCGACATTCGGTCAATTTCATATTTGTCGGGCTGGGTAATCACTTTCGATAACGCTACCAGGCGGGGCACATAGCGGCGGGTTTCCTGGGGTAGATCCAACGACCAGAAATCCGTCTTCAAGCCTTTGCGCTCATTGGCTTCAATCGCCCGCTTTACGGTGCCTGGGCCGCCATTATAGGCGGCAAATGTCAGCAGCCAGTCACCCTCAAAACTTTCGTTCAGCAGTTGAATATAGCGGATGGCGGCATCTGTGGATTGAACGATGTCTTTGCGCCCTTCGTACCACTGGCTCTGGTCGAGGCCGTAGAGATTGCCCGTAGCGGGGATAAACTGCCACAGGCCTGCGGCGCCGCTTGGAGATTCTGCAAATGGGTTGTAAGCGCTTTCGATGAAGGGGAGTAGTGCGACTTCTGACGGCAAACCGGCATCCAGTACCCGATCCAGTACATAGGGAAGGTAAATGTTGGCGCGTTTCAGGGTGTTGTCGAAATATTTTTGATTGCTATCCAGCCAGGCCAGTTGGGAGGACACTTTGCGGTCGGGGATGTTATTGCTAAAGGCTAGTTCATTTTCAATGATTGGCCAAATGTCATCGATTTCGGTGTCGAGGCTGCTTCTTTTTTTGGGGGGGTATTGTTCTGGCTGGCGGTTTTTTGAGCTGACAGCCTTGCTCACTGGCTTGAAAATACTGGCGAATCTAGCCGTCACACCGGTGGCGGTGTTACTTTCGGAGAGTTGCTGCTGCTGGGCACAACCACTCAGAACAAGAATAGCGATTGCTGTTGAGATCAGAAGGGTAGGCTTCATGCGTACGGTCTGTCTTTATCAGGCACTGGATTCTAACCCGTACTGGCGGTGGGGTAAAGGCCGGGATTCGCCAAATTGAGGATATTGGGTTGCCGCTGTTTTGGCGATCAGAGGATGCCTTCCCACAATAGCTTGATGCCCACAACCACCAGAAACAGGTAACAAACTTCATAGATCATTTTTTCGCTGACCTTGTGGAGCAGGAAGTAGCCCATGCGCACGCCAATGGGTGCGAGAGGCATAAGTACCAGTGAAGTGGTCAGGCTGCTGGTGTTGATTTGATTCATCCAGGCGTAGGGGACCAGTTTGACCAAATTGACCACGCCAAAAAAGAGAGCGAAGGTGGCCATCAGTTTTTTCTTTTCCATTTGCAGGGGTAACAGGTAAACACTCATGGGGGGGCCGCCGGCATGAATGCCAAAGCTGGTAAATCCCGAGACTGCGCTCCAGATACTGCCCTTGGCGACACTGGTTTTGGCGGGTTTGAGCACGTTTTTGTGGTGAAAATGGTGAAGGTATTTTTTGCGGTAATAATCGAGGCTGAAGATGAGGGCAATGGCGGCAATCATGATTCTGACGGCATCTTCCGACAGGTATCTGAAGGTGAGTGCGCCAATCACCACTCCCAGGATGGCGCCGGGGACGATGATTTTTATTTCACGCATTTCCCATTGGCCACGAAAGCTCCACATGGCCATAGCATCCATGGCGACCAGCAGGGGGAGGAGAATCGCCGCGGCCTGGAGTGGTGGCACCGCCAGAGACATCAGGGGCACCGAAAGCAGGGATACGGCGCCGCCCAGCCCACCTTTTGCCATCGCAAACAGCAGTACGGCGGGAATGGCGCAGAGGTAAAAGAAAGGGTCTGTGATCATGGGATGTTGCGGGTATCCTCGAGCTGAATCAGCGCTCTAAGAAAAAGGCCGAGGTGAGTCGGCCTTTTTCGGTGTTGGCAGCGAGCGCAAAGGCGGGCTGTCAGTCCTCCAGGAAGCTGCGCAGATGCTCTGAACGGGTGGGGTGCCGCAATTTGCGCAGAGCCTTGGCTTCGATCTGGCGAATGCGTTCCCGGGTAACGTCAAATTGTTTGCCCACTTCCTCAAGGGTGTGGTCGGTGTTCATGTCGATGCCGAAACGCATGCGCAGCACTTTCGCCTCCCTGGCGGTGAGGCCATTGAGTACTTCGCGGGTGGCTTCTGTCAGGCTCTCATCGGTGGCGGAATCAATCGGCGACATAATGGTGTTGTCTTCGATAAAGTCGCCCAGGTGGGAGTCTTCGTCATCGCCAATGGGGGTTTCCATAGAAATGGGTTCTTTGGCAATTTTAAGCACTTTGCGGATTTTGTCTTCCGGCATCTCCATGCGTTCGCCCAGCTCTTCCGGGGTGGGTTCGCGCCCCATTTCCTGAAGCATCTGGCGGGAAATGCGGTTAAGTTTGTTGATGGTTTCTATCATGTGCACCGGAATGCGGATGGTGCGCGCCTGATCCGCAATGGAGCGGGTAATGGCCTGGCGAATCCACCAGGTGGCGTAGGTGGAGAATTTGTAGCCGCGACGGTATTCAAATTTGTCGACGGCTTTCATCAGGCCGATGTTGCCTTCCTGGATCAGATCGAGGAATTGCAGGCCGCGGTTGGTGTATTTTTTGGCAATGGAAATCACCAGGCGCAGGTTCGCTTCGACCATTTCCTTTTTGGCGCGGCGCGCCTTGGCTTCGCCGATGGACATGCGGCGGTTGATGTCTTTTACCTGGGCAACGGCAATGCCGTGACTCTCTTCCAGGGCCATGAGTTTGCGCTGGCAGCGGAGAATTTCGTCCTTGAGTTCGTCGAGCTTGCCGGAGTAGCTGTGCTTGGCCTTGATCAGCGCCGGCAGCCACTTTTCGTTGGTCTCGTTGCCGGGAAAGCTGGCGATAAAATCCTGGCGCGGCATTTTGGCGTGGCGCACACAGAGGAGCATGATGTTGCGCTCTTCCTTGCGGATTTGATCCAGGGCATTTCTCACTTCCTGAATCAGGGGGTCAAACTGGCGGGGTGTCAGTTTGAGGTATTTGAAAATTTCGCCAAGCTCCTCGAGTTGCTTTTGGGAGGTTTTGTTGTGGCGGCCGTGGCGGGCAAGGGTGAGCTTGGTTTTTTCGTTTTGCGCGCGCAGGGATTCAAAGCGTTCTCTGGCTTCGTCGAGGTCGAGGCCGTCTTCATCCCTGTTGGTGTCGTCTTCAACCTCTTCGGTTTCAGCGGCGGCTGCGCTTTGTTCCATGGCTGATGGTACATAGCTCATGGGGTTGAGGTAGCCGCTGATGATGTCGCCGAGTTTGCGCTCGCCGGATTCCACCAGGTCGTATTCGCTAAGAATGTGGTCAACCGCAGACGGCCATTCCGCCAGTCCGGACATGAGCTCGCGCACACCTTCTTCGATGCGTTTGGCAATTTCGATTTCACCCTCGCGGGTGAGCAGCTCGACCGAACCCATTTCCCGCATGTACATGCGCACGGGATCGGTGGTGCGGTGTTGTTCCGTCTCCACGGCGGCGAGGGCTGCAGCGGCTTCTGCGGCGGCGATTTCGTCGGTGGTGTTGTCGCCGCTGGTGATCAGCAATGTGTCGGCATCGGGCGCTGTTTCAAAGACGTTGATACCCATGTCGTTGATCATCTGTATGATGTCTTCGACCTGATCCGGATCGGAAATGTCTTCGGGCAGATGGTCGTTAACTTCCGCGTAGGTCAGGTAACCCTGTTCACGACCTTTGGCAATAAGTTCTTTGAGACGGGATTGCTGTTGGGGTGAGTCGCTCATAGTTGTCCGATGTCAGTTTTGGGAGGGTTGAAAACAAACGCGCGATTATACTGGATAATGGTGGGCTTGTCCTGCTACTTCAAGGGTAGATCAGGTTTTAATTTTTTGCCTGCTGCTGATGTAAGTGCCTGTTTAATAAGTTGATATAGTTCATTTTTTTCTTCGTTGGTGAGCAGGCTCTGGAGTCTAGTAATCTGCTTGCGGTCGTTGGCGTCGAGATTGGGCTTGGCAAGAATGGCTTCGAGGCGCTGGCGCGGCGGTTTGTTGCTTTCAATTTCGTCCTGGAGGTGGCGGCACAGATCCATAAATTCGCCGAGGTTGTCCCGCAGCGGCAGGGCGGTGGCAATAAACATGTCTGCGGCAGCAATTCTGGCGAGAGCCTCCCCTTTGTCAGCGCCGTAAATGCCCCGCCAGTAGCCGAGAATATGGTTGAGGGTATAGTGGGGATTTTCATCCAGCAGGGCGCAGAGATCGACAAGCATTTCCGCATCGGGATCGTCGAGGGCGGCAAGACCTTCCATAGATTCGAGCTTGAGCCTCAACTCTGGCATATGGAGAAGCATCAAAATCAAGCGGCGCAGAGGCGATAATTTCAGGCGCCTGGCGGTGGTTGTTGTGATTCCCTGGCTCGCTCCGGGTTGACGATTCGAGGGTTCAAAGTGCAGGTCATTGCCGGAATAGTCGTCGTAATCCCCTCGATCATAGGGGGCAGAATCTGCATCGGGGAAATCGGCATAATTGGCGTAGTCGCCGGGCAGTGAATTCGTCGTCTCCCCTTCGAGCGGGCTGGCGTCCGGTTTTGTCGGCGGCGCGATAATGGCTGCCAGGCTGTCGGTGTCCATATCCGTGCGTTTTGCCAGTTCTTTTAGCATCAGCTGGTAAAAAACGCCGCGGGGAATGCGGTTGATCAGGGGAGCGGCCAGCTGGCTGAGGCGCGCCTTGCCGTCCATGGTGCTGGTATCGATATTTTGTTGCAGGTTGGCAAAAAGAAATTCAGACAGGGGTTGGGCGCAATCAATTAGCTTGTTAAAGCCGTCCTTGCCCAGTTTGCGCACCAGTGTGTCGGGATCCTCGCCTTCGGGCAAAAACAAAAAGCGGGCGCTTTTGCCGTCTTCCATTACCGGCAGGCAGGTTTCCATGGCGCGCAACGCTGCGCGTCTGCCCGCCTCGTCGCCATCAAAGCAGAAAATGACATCGCTGGTGTAGCGAAACAGCTTTTCGAGATGATCCGTTGTCGCTGCAGTGCCCAGTGTGGCCACTGTGTTATGAATGCCGTGTTGGGCGAGGGCGACCACATCCATGTAACCCTCAACCACCATCAGGGCGCGAATTTCTCCCAATGCCTTATGGGCTTCGTAAAGCCCGTAGAGTTCACGGCCTTTGTGGTAGACGGCAGTTTCGGGAGAGTTGAGGTATTTGGGCTTGCTGTCGTCGAGGACGCGACCGCCAAAACCAATAGTGCGGCCACGGGTGTCGCGAATGGGAAAAATAATCCGGTTGCGAAAACGGTCGTAAACCCGATTATTGCTGTCTTCTTTGCGAATCACCAGGCCCGCCTCCATGAGCAGGCCGACATCTTCATCGTTGTGACAGAGACGGTTGATCAGGTTGTCCCAGCCGGGGGGCGCGAACCCTATTCCAAAAGTGCGTGATATTTCTCCGCTAAGTCCTCGTTTTTTAAGGTAATCAATGGGTATTTTTGCTTCCGGATGATGCTTGAGTTGCTGGCGGTAATAGCGATCCGCTTCGCCGAGGATGGCATAGAGTTTGCGGCGCTGGCTGTCTGCGGCGGCGTCCCGTGGCTCCTCTTTCGGCACATCCATGCCGCACTGTCGCGCCAGGGTTTCCACTGCTTCGGGAAAATTGACATGGTCGTGATCCATGACAAAACCGATGGCGTTGCCGCCGGCGCCACAACCAAAGCAGTAGAAAAACTGTTTATCGGGGCTGACGGAAAAGGAGGGGGTTTTTTCATCATGGAAAGGGCAGCGGGCAGAATAGTTTTTGCCGGATTTGCGCAGATCTATACGTGCGCTGACCACATCGACAATATCAATCCTGTCGAGCAGGTCATCGATAAAGGGCTGTGGAATTCTTGCCATTGATTTCCCTGATAAATCGATTGCGGGTTCAGAGTCTAGCCAGTCTGGCGTATTCGGAAAAGTCTCGAATGGCGCTACAGTCGATAAGCGCAGGCGGGCAACAAAATGGCTGGGGGGTGCCCATTTTGTTGTCGAGCCCATACAGGGTGCGCTGCCGAAGGCGGGGCGCGGGTCGAAAGCGCTACAGACGGGCTTTAATGGCCTGGCTGACTGCGCCGACATCGGCGCGACCCTGAATTTGTGGCTTTAGAATGGCCATGACCTTGCCCATGTCCTTCATGGATTCGGCGCCGGATGCGGCAATGGCGTCGCTAATGAGTTTGTCGAGCTCTTCCTGGCTGAGGGGTTGCGGCAGAAAAGACTGGATCACTTCCACTTCCGCCTGCTCTTTGTCGGCGAGTTCCTGGCGGCCGGCGTTTTGGTACTGTTGAATGGAGTCGCGGCGCTGCTTGAGCATTTTGTCGAGGATAACCAGGGCGCGGGCGTCGTCGACGTCGATGCGCTCGTCAACTTCAATGCGTTTAATGTCTGCCAGGATCAGGCGAATGGCGCCAAGACGTTCTTTGTCTTTGGCCTTCATGGCAGTTTTCATGGCTTCTGTTATTGTGGCCTTGATGGTCATGGCATGGTTCCTGCGGGTGTTGAAACAAAAAACGCCGATAGGGATCGGCGTTTCTGCGGTCAATCGCGGAGGATTGATCAGTACATGCGAACGAACTTGCGGGACTCCCGCGAGACTTTCTTGGCGTGGCGCTTAACAGCGGCGGCCGCCTTACGCTTGCGTGCCCAGGTGGGTTTCTCATAAAACTCGCGGCGGCGAACTTCAGCGAGAACGCCTGCTTTTTCACAGGAGCGCTTGAAGCGGCGCAGAGCTACGTCGAAAGGTTCGTTTTCTTTAATGCGTACTGAAGGCATGTATCCTCTTTCCCAATTTTTGCTGCGTTTTAAGGTTTGTGTAGCATTTAAGCCACTATTAAGGCCGCGTATTCTATACACTTATATCCTTTGGTGCAAAGGTTTTGTGGCATTATCCCGGCGGGGAATGGCAATGCTTTGTGATTGTCTAACTGATTGAATTTAGTGGTTTTATTGGTTTTTAGCCATTATTATGGCGGACTTTGTCTCTTTGGCGATGGAATTTAGCGCAATTTTGTGGGTAATGGCATGCGGGTTTTGGGTATAGAAACATCCTGTGATGAGACAGGAGTTGCTGTTTATGACAGCGAGTTGGGGCTGTTGTCCCATGCGCTGTACTCCCAGGTGAAAGTTCATGCGGAGTATGGCGGCGTTGTTCCGGAGTTGGCTTCCCGGGATCATGTGCGCAAAATTTTGCCCCTGATTCGGCGGGTTCTGGAGGAATCAAGCAGTAGTCGCGGCAGTATTGAAGGAGTTGCCTATACGTCGGGTCCCGGCTTGGTGGGGGCACTCATGGTGGGGGGGAGTGTCGCCCGTTCGCTGGCCTATGCCTGGCAGGTTCCGGCAATAGGGGTTCATCATATGGAGGGTCATTTACTCGCCCCCATGCTGGAGGAAAATCCGCCTTCCTTTCCTTTTGTCGCCCTATTGGTCTCCGGGGGGCACACTCAGTTGGTGGCGGTGAAGGCCATTGGTGACTATCAGATTTTGGGTGAGTCGGTGGACGATGCCGCCGGTGAGGCGTTTGATAAGGCGGCGAAAATGCTCGATCTGGATTATCCCGGCGGTCCGCGGTTAGCCAGGCTCGCCGAGAAGGGCAACGCTGGGCGCTTTCGCTTTCCCCGCCCCATGACGGATCGCCCCGGCCTGGATTTCAGTTTTTCAGGCTTGAAAACCTTTACCCTGAATACGGTTGCCGATCACAAACAGAGCGATGGCTTGCCAGATGAACAGACCATGGCAGATATTGCCTATGCTTTTCAGGATGCTGTCGTCGATACTCTGGTCATTAAGTGTCGCCGGGCTATCGAGCACACAGGGCTGAAAACCCTGGTCATTGCCGGTGGCGTTTCCGCCAACCTTGAGCTGAGAAAACGCTTGGAAAAATCCCTGGCAAAACAAAATGCCAATGTTTTTTACGCTCGCAACGAGTTTTGTACCGACAATGGCGCCATGATTGCCTACGCTGGCTGTCAGCGTCTTCTCGCCGGGCAGTGCGACGATCTGGCGGTTCGCGCTGTGCCGCGATGGCCGCTGGACACTCTTTCCGGGTTGGATTGAGGTGTCAGTGCGCTGTCTGAACGGTGACAAAAAATAAAAGGAAAATCATTGATGGATATTGTCTATATTCGCGATCTTTACATTGACACTATCATTGGCGTTTTCGACTGGGAGCGCGAAGTCAAGCAGCGACTTGTCTTTGATCTCGAGATGGCCACCGATATTCGCCGCGCCAGCCAAACCGATAATCTTGACTTTGCTCTCGACTACTATGGAATTTCAAACCGTGTTACCCAGTTTGTTGAGCGGAGCCGCTGCTTGCTGGTGGAGCGCCTTGCCGAAGAGGTTGCCGATTTGATCATGACGGAATTTGCCGTTCCCTGGCTAAAATTGCGACTGGGAAAGCCCGGCGCTGTCAAAAATGCCCGCGATGTCGGCTTGATCATTGAGCGGGGGAGCAAACCCTGATGGCGCAAGTATTTGTGGGTATAGGCAGCAATATTGAGCGAACAACCCATATTGCCGCCTGCCTTGATGCGCTGGCGCAGCATTTTGACCATCTTGTCTTGTCGTCAGTTTACGAGAGCGAGGCGATTGGCTTTAGCGGCGATAATTTTTATAACCTGGTTGCCGGCTTTGACAGCAATCTTGCCATTGGCGAGCTTTCCCGGCTGTTGCGTTCTATTGAAAGCGACAATGGCCGCACCAGAAGGGAATCCAAATTTAGTGGCAGATCCCTGGATATTGATATTCTCATCTATGACAGGATTGTCGGTGTGGTTGACAACGTACAGCTGCCACGGCAGGAAATCCTCGAAAATGCCTTTGTACTTCAGCCCCTGGCGGAGCTGGTTCCCGGCCTGGTTCATCCGTTAACCGGCATCAGTTACGGGGAGCACTGGCAAAATTACGATCAGGGCAGCCAGAAGCTTTGGCGAATTGACTTCTGGTGGCGGGGCGCGCCCATTTCCGTGCGAGGATAAGTGTATCGCCAACGGTCAGTTGCCCCGGAGATTGATCGATACAGACTCAAATCCGGGCTGATGGTTATTGGCGGCTGGCGCACTCAATGCAAAGGTTGGTATAGGGCACGGCCCTGAGGCGTTCGAGGCTGATATCGCCGCCGCATTGGCTGCAAATAGTGTATTCCCGGTTGGCAATGCGCTCCAGAGCCAGGCCCACTTTGTTGAGTTCATCCCGGGATTCGTTGCCTATGGCCTGAATGACTTCGTCATTCTGGCGCTCCTGAGCCTGTTCTGACCAGTCGGAGGAGTGTGCGGCGGTAACGTCTTTTTTGACGCTTTCCAGGCGCACCAATAATTCTTGTTGGCGTGACCGCAGTTGGGCTTCAATATCCTGAATTTGCGTCTGGTTCATGGTTGTCCTTTTATGGGATTAAAAATGTAGACTGCCATTACCTGGGTTTGCCGCCCAGATAACAGCAGTCAATAGGGTGTCAAGGCAGTGTTACTTGATCTCAATGCGGCGTTTTTGTGGTGCGGTCTCTGTCACTTTTGGCGCTTTGATTTTTAGAACACCGTCTTCAAAGGCCGCATCGATGTCCTGCTCCTGTATGCTGTCGCCGAGGCTGAAACTGCGGGCATATTTGCCATAGCGACGCTCCTGGCGAATGATTCTGCCTTCGGCCTCCTCTTTATCTTCCTGGCGAGTTTCCGCTTCAATGGTCAATACGCCATCTTCAAGATGGAGGTGTAGATCTTCCTTTTTTACACCGGGAAGCTCTGCGGTGATTTCATAGTGATCGGTATTTTCCTTGATGTCTACCCTGGGGGTAAAAAACTTGCTGAGAGTATTTTCCTCTTTGCGTACGGGGGTATAAAAATCATCAAAAAAATTGTCAAGATCAAAAAAATTGCTGCGCGGTATCAGGGTCATAACAGGTTCCTCCGAAGAATTAGCGGTCAAAACTTGAAGGTGTCAGAGTGAAACCTCTGTCTTCATCCTTGTAAATTAGGTCAGTTATCACGCTTTTCAAGGGGAAAGGATGTAAATCAGGAGGGGGTTGATGCAGATCAAGGGAGGGCTGGTCTTGAATCTATCTGGCGGCCGTTGCAGGCGTGAGTTGGCGTGGCGTTACCCCAGTGATTCCGGTGGACAGGCATCGCGAAAAGCCTTGATGGCCTGTTCGCGCTTGGTCTCGAGAGCAGTGCCAATATTCGCCCCTGTCAGTCCCTGGGCGACAAATTCCTGGGGGCTGATAGGCTGCAATTCTTTAAAAAGCCTGCGCAACCACTGCCCCTGAATATAGGGGGTTTCCTCAAAGCCTTTGCGGCCGCGAGCATCGGCCTCGACAGCCTGGAGGAATAATTCAAAGCGCTCTGGTTTGCGAAAGGCGTCGGCGGCTCGAAATATTTTTAACAGGGTTATGGGGCGCAATTCAAAGGCTTTGTGGCAGAGCAGGTGAAGGCGGGTAACCGGAATCGCCAGTTCCCGGTAATCATTTGGAACCCGCAGGCGATCGCAGACTTCTTCGACAAGGGGAATGCCCCGTTCTTCATGGCCGATGTGGCGGGGCAGAATATCTGCCGATGTGGTGCCCTTGCCGAGGTCGTGCACCAGGGCGGAAAAGCGCACTTTGGGGTCGTCGCTGATGTGGGCGGCTCGCTCCAAAGTCATGAGGGTGTGAATGCCGGTGTCAATTTCCGGGTGGAAATCCGCCCTTTGGGGAACGCCAAACAGTTTGTCCACTTCCGGCAAAATTTCTTTTAAGGCGCCGCAGTTGCGCAAGACCTCAATGAAAATATGAGGCGACTTTTCTGATAGCGCTTTTTGAATTTCCATCCACACTCGCTCAGGGGTGAGCTGCCTTAATTCTCCCCCTATGGCAAGCAGCCTCATCAGCCCCAGGGTCTCCGGCGCAACAACAAAACCCAGGTGGTGGTAACGGGCGGCGAAGCGGGCGACACGCAATACCCGCAGGGGGTCTTCGGCAAATGCAGGTGAAACGTGGCGAAGGATTTTGTTGTCGAGGTCGGCGCGCCCGTTGTAGGGATCAATAATAACGCCGTCGCTGGATTTGGCGATGGCGTTGATGGTGAGATCGCGGCGAATCAGGTCGTCTTCAAGGCTGACGCCAAGTCCCGTGTAAAAACTGAAGCCCTTGTAACCCTGCCCGGTTTTGCGCTCTGTGCGGGCGAGGGCGTATTCTTCACCGCTTTTTGGGTGGATAAAAACCGGAAAATCCCTGCCCACGGGGCGGTAACCCTGCGCAACCATTTGCTCCGGTGTTGCGCCAACAACAACCCAATCCTTTTCGAAAAAAGGGTAGCCCAGAAGTTCATCGCGGACAGCGCCGCCGACCAAATAAATATTCATGGTGCAATGATAACAGCCTAGCTACCTCCAGGGCATCCATAAGATAGAGTTTCGAGGCTGTAATCTGGTGGTCTCATCCTAAACCATTGGCTGGGAGAGAAGCATGGTTACAGTCGGTCTGTTTGCATCCAACTTGTTACTGCTGGTTCACATGTGCTAAAAAAAGACTGTATCGACGGACGCTTTCCCCTGCGGGATATTCCCATATGTTCGAGCCTTAACCTGTCGACGCCGCCTCTGATCTGATAGGGCGCAGACAGGCGGCAGCGAGGGACGACGGCTATTGCCAGGTTACAAGCTAAAAACAGTGAAAAAGCAGTTGGGCAGAAACCCTAAAACAGGTAGAATGGCGCGCCTTGCGGCATTGTCTCTAGATCTTGCCGTTACAACCACAAAAATTCATGTGCAGTTTTGCACCCGTAGCTCAGCTGGGTGAGGCAAGCGTTGATAAAGCGCAGCTTTATGCGCAGACGAACGCCGTAAATCTATGATTGGCGGCCGGACCCGAAGGGGAGCGTTGTGCGGTGCGCAGCACTGCCAGAAGTATCAGTTACAAAGATTTAAAATTGATGTGCAGTTTTGCACCCGTAGCTCAGCTGGATAGAGCGTTGCCCTCCGGAGGCAAAGGTCAGAGGTTCGAATCCTCTCGGGTGCGCCAAACATAAAACCCCACCGCGCGTGGGGTTTTAT
>JALOAH010000026.1 GCA_023228865.1 Porticoccaceae bacterium
TGGCATCCAGCTTGAACTCCTTGGAATACTGTTTTCTCGTGGTCATGCAATTTCCTCCAGTTAAGGGCATTTTCTCTTAACTGGGGTGTAGAGATCCATTGGGCCACGTCAAATCAAGAACCAGGACGCACGAGCAATAATTTTCAACCGGTACGCTCAGTCAAAATGACAGCACGCTGGCGATTGAGCTCTTTAAAGATGAAGTAGCTGTAAACACAAAAGAATGCAAATCCCCAGGTGCCAAACACTATATAAAAATTCCAGGTGCCGCCAACGGCGAATGGCCCTGTGGGCATATAAGGTATCAGTGTCAAGGGCAAAAAGATGACACCAACAGCAATTGCCGACCACCCCGCCCATGCCGGAAACACTTTCTGGGTTTTATGGAAAACCGTGTACAGGCCAATACCCAGAAGCTGAAACCCAGTGATCATATAGGTCATGTCGTAAATGAACCAAGTAAAGCTATGTACCATAAGAATAATATTGGGATCGACAAGATATGCATAAACAGCACAAGAAAGCCAAATTGCCGGACAGAAAGCCAACAGCCAGGCCGTCAACAAACCGCCAGCCAGTTCAAGATAACTAAACAGGGATGTCCCGGCATCATTTTCGGTCATAATTGAAGCCAGGGTACAAGACCAACCCAAATAAATTAAACCTACAAAGGTGCTCAGCGTCATACCCAGTTTAATATCAGCCTGGTATTTACCGTAATACTGCTCAACAAGTTCAACACCGGTCATATCCATAAAATTCGGTGGCGGTAAATTATGACCAAGACCGATCCAGCAAATAAGGTAGGTAATCACAAAAACCGGACCACACCAGGCAAATGCCTTCAATACTGAGTTTTTTGTTAACGGATCCATAGCGACCTCTAGAGGAGTGGATTAATTTTTTATTGAAAACTTGGCATTAATTATTAGTACTTTAATTTACCCTAACCAATCGTCATCATTGGCAACGCCCACTGTTAAAAAACAGAGGCTATTGACTAGCTCAACAGCCTCTGTCCAGCAGAGCATCAGAAATTATAGGAGAAGGTCACGCCGTAGGTTCTCGGCATCCCCGTATAGCGTGCGACTGTATCGTAATAGCTGGTGACATTTGTCCAGTAGTATTCATCGCTAAGATTTTTACCCCACACCATCAGGCTCCAATCTTCACTGGCCGACTTGATTCCGGCACGCATATTTATCAGGGAATAGCTGTCGATATCATAGACTTCCGATCCGCCAATAATCGCAGTAGTAGACGATGTGGTACTGTAATCTGCACCGATCATGGCTAGAAGACCAGTATTGATCTCCCATTCATAGCTACCACCGATATTAAATTGATTTTCTGGCGTGAACGGCACATCAGTTCCTGAAAAATCCTGAGGCATACCCACGTCAGTTTCATCGTTTTCACCAACGAATTCGTCAATAGTGGCATCCAGATAGACGTAGTTCATATACAGTGATAAGCCCTGAAGAGGCTGATAAACAGTTTCAAGTTCAAAGCCGTCCACTGTCGTTTCAGGCACATTCACCAGCACATCGAGCTTGCCAAAAATAGGATCTGTTAATTTTGATCTCAACTGCCGCTGTTCATAATCATAGTGAAAAATTGCAGCATTAATCTGCATTGTTCGATCAAGCAGAGAAGCCTTTATACCCGCCTCATAAGAGAGTACTGATTCCTGCTCAACGGGAACCAGTTGGGTATTGGTGGAACTTGCCAGTGCAGGCAGGCTTCCCGCCTTGTAGCCTTTGGTAACGTTACCATAGAGAAGCACATTTTCATTGGCCTTCCAGTCAACCCCCAAACGCCATGAAACATTATCCTCTTCGAGAATCGCAAAATGCTTACCCGGCAAGCCAGTAGGCGGGGCACCCAAAATGCCGTTGGTATCCAGTGTATGACAACCACCGGGAGGAACATCCACTTCAACTATCGGATCTATGCCTAAACCGGGCTGAATAACAAACATAGACAGTGTTTCAAATAATTCCGCATTGCCGCCACCGGGAACATCGTAGTTACAACCTTCCATTTCCCGGTCAGCCTCGGTATAGCGAATCCCGGCTTTAAAGGTAAAGTCGCTGACATCATAGTCAGCACTGGCAAATACCGCCCTGTTTTCCATTTCCTGATCACTAAAATAACCACTGTGACCTTCAAGAGGATAAGCCACGGTAACCGTAGATTCGCTAAAATCCAGCAAATAGTCATCAGCAGCCTCATCTTTGGAATAGTTGGCTCCCACTATCCAGCGAAAATCGGCTTCACTTGAATTTGCCAAACGAAATTCCTGGGAAAATGAAGTAATTTCACCTTTAATTATAGGGACATCAAAATTTCGCTGGGCAACACCATCGCCGTCATAAACCAGATAATGATCATAGTCGACATAGGATGTCATGGATGTGAAAGTTATCTCGTCAAGAAACTCGTAGTCGACACGGACAGTGTAATTGGCCATGTTGTTATCTTTTTCCAGTCCCAGAGAATCAGTAAAATCTGCGGCCCGGTTGTCTTCTGGAGCTCTGGGCTGATCCTTAATGGAAACAAGGTCGGCAACAGCCGGAATATTGGGCCTGTATTGTAGGAATTGAGGCGCTTGAGGATCACCTTTGTCCTGCCAGTAATTAATGGTGGTTTCAACACTTAATTTCTCGGAGGGATCCCAGTCGAGAATTAACCGCCCCGCTTTGGTGTCAACTTCACCGTTTTCTGCATCAATGGTATAACCCTGCTGCCACTCGTCAGCATTGACCGATTTAAGCGCCAATCTCGCTTTAAACGTTTCTGACAAGGCGCCACTAACATAACCCTGAACACCAATTTCGTTAAAACGGCCATAGTCGAGAGTAATGTTTCCTTCAAATTTCTCGGTTGGTTTGGCTGCGATCATGTTAATCGCACCACCAGTGGCATTGTTGCCAAAGAGAGTCCCTTGCGGCCCCTTGAGGATTTCAAGGCGCTCCAGATCGAAAGCAACATGACTGGTCAACACTGGAAATGGCAGTGGCGACTCGTCGATGTAAACACTAACATCTGGATACGCACTCAATGTGGACTCATAGAAGCCAACGCCACGCAATGTGTACACTGGTGTGTCTGTGCCGCTTTTGCTAAAAGTCAGCCCGGGAATTTCTCCCGCTATATCCTCTAATGAGTTTATTTTTCTTGCTTTAAGATTTTCACCGGAAAGCACCGCCACCGTTAGACCCAAATCGTTGAGGCTTTCCGATCTTTTTTGCGCTGTTACCATTATTTCTTCAATTTGGTACGCATGCCCTGTTGCCGTAATCATGCAAATACAGGATGGCAGCAATGCTTTTTTTAACCCTGATTCAACTACCTTCGTTATTTTTTTCATACTCTAACCCTCATTAGTGTGGCCCTTATTAGTGGAGCAATTATTATTTCAAAACCAAAACAAATAGTTGTTTGCAGAAAAAATAACAACTATTTGTTTTTTTGTCAATAGATAGTAGCTATCTTTATTATTTGCACTTCACCAAATCCGCTGGTCATCCCCTCAACTTTACCGTCAAGGCTGCACTACGCTTGCAATGGAAATTTAATAACGGACTGCTTGCGCCGAAATTGGCGCTGCCAGCAACTGACAACCCATTAACTGTGAAGCAAGACGCTGGAAGCAAACAGGCAAGAAACGCCGAGCAGCCAGGCAATATAAAATCGGAATATCCTGATGTCTGCTGCGCTCACCTTCATAAAGAAAAGGCCTATAAGGAGAATTTTGACTGCGGAAATTGTTATCAAAAAATAATCTATATACGCCTTGGAGGATGACTCAATAAGCAGCCACGAAGCAATCGTGGCTGCCATCAAGAATAACCAGATGAGGGTTGGATATTTATGCCTAGTATGGTTATCTTTTTTCATATCATTAGATACAATAATAAAAAAAGGAAAACCCAGAGCAAATCAACCATATGCCAGTAAACACCGATGGTTTCGGCAAGATGCTCAGGATTTTTATTCATTTTATCCATAAAAGCTTTGAGCAAAATATATAAGGCAATCAGTCCGCCAATCACATGGCAAAAGTGGATAAATGTCAGGACAAAATAAAATGTAAAAAAGGTATTTTCAGATATGGATACACCATGACTTATTTTTTCGTGGTATTCATAAATTTTAAACACAACAAAAAAAAAGCCGCAAACCATGGCTAACAGTAACTCCAAAATCGCTTTTTTGCGAAATTGATTAATCGTATTAGTAGCCAAAACTAGCAACCAAGAGCTAGTTAGCAACAACAGTGTATTAATAAACCCTGCTCGTGCATCGAGCAGAGATTGGGAGTAACGAAAAACCTCATAGTCTGCCGTTTTTTCGATCAAAAAAACCAGAAAAAAAAGGCTGAATATAAGCATATCCAGAGAAACAAAGATCCATATGCCTTTAGGAGAATTATTTGATTCCTGGCTATGATCAGGGATCGAATCCGTTGTCGCAGAAATGGCTTTCATTATTGGAAATGCTCGTATTTTTTCAATACCTGTTGACACTAACGGCTCTAATCATAACCATCTGTGCGGAATCAGTGCAGAAGAACGGTTCGGATTAAACACTTAGGGGAACTCTGATTAATGTCTTTCCCGCGCAGGCGGGAATCTATAAGCGCTTGATTTTTCTTGATTCCCGCCTGCGCAAGAGTGACGAAAGCGGTATTAATCAGAGTTTCCTTAGAGGTTGACATCAATCAGTGGCAACTGCTCAGTCCTCTATGATGACAATTGCCTGTTCCGGACAATTTTCAGCGCCGATGCGAGCCTTATCCTCAAGCCCGGGAGGCACATCAAATGTCTCACCGCACTTGATGTTATAACCATTATCATCAAGATCATAAACTTCGCTGGCATAATTCCAGCATCTTCCATGGCCGCTACACAGAGTACCATCTACTTTTATTTTCATATAAATCTCCGTAAATTCCTAAACGAGTGATTATTTTGTTTGTTTCATTCGTCCTTCAGTGGGAAGAGCTGAAATAGCTGCTAGTGCCTCCAGGGCGAGTCCCATACCCAGCCCTTCTTCCATAAGCCGTTTGATCCGTTGAGTAAGTGCTACCCGCGTATACCTCCTGGTCAAGTCAGGCATGGCAGCAATATAGCGAGCCAACTCCATCGCCCTGGGCATGAGATTATGGGGAGCCAGTATCTCATTGACCGCACCATAATCAAGCGCCTGTTGAGCACTTAACTCCTGGCCACTGATAAGAAAGTAGCTGCCACGATTTGGCCCAATAATGTAAGGCCAAACTACATGGGCTCCGTCTCCGGGGACAATACCAGACATAAAATGAGGGGCGTCTTGAAACAGTGCTGTTTCTGCAGCGAGGACAACATTTGACAGAACCGGTATCTCTGGATGTATTCGCGCCGGACCATTGACGGCAGCAATCACGGGAATCTCAATATTTAACAGATTCATTAACAACCTTCTGCCATCATAAAAAGTTAAATCCCAATCCAGCGCTGTGCTCAATTTAAAACTGGCGGCATCAATTTCAGCGCAGTAATTATCACCAGTGCCAGTAATAATCAGTACTTTATTATCGCGATCGGCAGAAATATGGTTAAAACAGTAACCCAATTCTTCGTGCGCCAGGGCACTCCACACGAATTCTTTACCATCTGTGTGGAGGGTCATGGTGACAATACCCTGCTCTCTCTCTAGCTTAATATTGCGGTACCTATTCTGGTATGACTCGAATTTTTCAGCAACAAGGGACATATCAAAATACCAGTTGCAGATTTCGCATGGATCGCAGGAATCCTGTTTCATAAACAGGTGCCGTGCCCTCTTTTACCGAAAATTCAGGAATTCTTCGCAACCACTCTTGCAGAAATGCTTTGAGTTCAACCCTCGCAAGATTGGAACCTACACAGCGATGAGGCCCTACGCCAAAAGCCGAGTGGAGAACTGATTTACGATGAATATTAATTTCTTCCGGCTTCTCTACAACCCTTGGATCTCGGGATGATGCTGCATAGCAGAGCATGACAAAATCGTCTTTTTTGATTTCTGTGCCCGCCACCTCAACATCTCGAGTTGCTGTTCTGCCAAGGGCGACTATGGGTGGAAATACTCTGGCGAATTCTTCGATTGCTGAATCGTACAGCGACGGATCTTCCTGCAAAGCCTTGCGCTCTTCAGGGTGTTCCGCCAGGTATTTAATAGCAGAGCCCATCACATAGGTTGTAGTTGCAATACCACCAAAAGTGATATCGACGAGAACACTGACCTGATGCGCCCAAGGGGCATAACTGCCGTCTGGGTATTTAACGTTTTTAATGATCGTACTCACCAGATCATCGCGCTCAGGCTCTTGCGCACGCCTGCGAAGATAGTCGTCGAGATAGGCAAAAATTTTCTCGAAATGGCCGGGTCTTTGTTCCGGCGGATCAAATGTCCCCCTCTCAACGCAATCAACCAGCATGCTCAAATCTTCAATGGGAACACCGAGAATATTTTTGAAGAAAGCCCAACCGGGAAGAATAGCGCCAAATTCACTGATAAATTCGCATTCACCGCGATCTATAAATCTATCTATGAGCTCATTTACATCTTTGCGGATACTTTCATCGTAAAGGGCAACCCGCTTGGGGCTGAGATGTGGATTCAAAACATCCCGCCATGCCGTATGAATAGGGGGATCAGACTCTTCCGGCATCAAATAGGGAAGACCTTCAGGACGGTTGGGTTGATAACCTTTGGCGCTGGAAAAGGTTTTCCAGTCCTGACCAACCCGGCGAACATCTTCATTGCGGGCAACCACCCAATAGCCACTGCCCACATTGCTTCTGGCTACAGGGCAGTGTTGCAACATATCATCGAGAACATCATAGATGTGTTCATTAAAATTAGGATCGTCATAATCAAAATCATTGAAAAAATCACGCCCATATTTTGCGATTAATTGCTCTCGGGTGGGCTTTGACTCCGGCGTTTTTGAATCCGTCATAACGTTAACCTCACAATAAATTATTAATTATCTGAATATCTGTTAATGCTAATAACTCAACTCGCGACCTCAAAATAACCGCATCTTTGATTTTGCAAGAAGGAGGGCATCAATTAATCCACAGTTTTGATACTACTATAAGCACGACAATAAAACAAGCATTTGTTTTATTGTCGTGCCAGAATGCCGCTCTTTTTACCAACAGAGATAAACCATTTCCTGCCACGCCTACTTAGATCAAAATCAAATTAGGATAATCAAACTAGCCTAAAACAAACAATTGTTATAATATAAGCGCTATCAACAACTTACTATCAAAGGAAGTTAATCCCGATGAAAAAGCCCAAGGCTCAGTCTTCTAAAGCTAGGGATGCAATTATTGACGCCTCGTCCATACTGTTCAGCGAAAATGGTTACACCGGCACCACCATGAGAGATATTGCCGAAAAAGTAGGCGTTCTTCCCGGCAGCCTTTACTCTCACATCAAGAGCAAAGAGGAGATACTGCTGGAAATCGTTTCTACCGGCATTGAGCGCTTTTTAGCCATAGAAGCCGATATTCGCTCCATGAAAGCCTCGGCTGAAGACAAACTCAGGCATGCGGTCATATCCCATGTGAAGGTTGTTGCCGAAAACCCCGAACGCATGCTGATTGTATTTCACCAATGGCGCTTCCTGACAGAACCCAACTTATCCAAGGCCATTGAACTCCGCCGCCGCTACGCCCGCGCTTTCAGCGATATATTGAAAGAAGGCATTGATGACGGCATATTTTCAGATCAGCTTGACCCAAAGGTAGAGGTGTTTTCTATTCTAGGAGCACTTAATTGGACTCCCGAGTGGTATTCACCAGACGGACAATACAGCCCTGAAGAGATTGGCAATAAAATGACTGACACCATGCTGTATGGAATCAAGGGAGGCAAAACAGGCTAAAGACAGCATGTGAATAAGCACCGACTCCAGCCTGCAAATTTTTACTGATTTATAGAGCAGTCATGCCGCCATCGATAACGTGTTCTGCGCCTGTTATAAATCTAGACTCGTCTGAGGATAAAAACACCACCAGATCGGATACTTCGCTGGGGTCTGCCAGTCTTCGCAACGGGATTTGCCCTAAAGCCTCACCGCCCTCCTCATCTGTAGCAGCCGCCATCATTGGCGTTCGAATGTATCCCGGATGAATGGAGTTGACGCGAATATTATGCTTGCCATATTCGGCAGCCACTTGCTTTGTCATACCCCTAACCGCAAACTTACTGGCAACGTAAGCCAGATTAGGTGCGCCGTAGATAGCAACCAGGCCAGCGACTGAAGAAATATTCACTATGGCGCCGCCACCGGCAGCAATCATGGTTGGCAACAGAGTTTTCATCCCCAGAAAAACGCCCAACTGGTTAATATCGCAAACTTTTTGAAAAACTTCTTCAGAGAGATCAATGGTCGCCGCCAACTCACCGAGAATACCTGCATTATTGACTAGCACATTAACCTTGCCAAAGCTGGCTTCAGCAGCCTGAAGAACATCCGCCCAGCCCTTGGCACAGCTGACATCATGCTTCACAAAAATGGCATTGCCACCTAACTCTTCTGCGATTTTAGCCCCAGACTGCTCATTGATGTCGGTCATAACAACCTTAGCACCCTGATTGACCATAGCCCGCGTATGCGCTTCGCCCATACCTTGAGCGGCTCCGGTAATAATGGCAACTTTATTTTCAAGTCTCTTCATCAACATCTCCAGTTATAGTTATTGAACTAGAGCCAATCAAGATGATTGGTCTACAGGTTTACAACAAACGTTTTATCTATGCGCTCTCAAACAAAACCTAAACAAATGTTTGTTTAAGAAAATAGAACTTTAATACTTTATTCCTCCTTATTCAAGTCTCTCAAATTGAAAAGAGGATATTCCTGTCGTTGAAAGTCATCTCTCTTTCAGCGTAGTGACGCATCCCACAACAAGAAATAACAAATTTGATCTTTGACGAAAGGCTCCATCTTTACTAGCAGAAATATCAAGCGCCTATTGATATAATGTGCACCCGGCCAAAATGGCTCGGGCAAGCACTGTAACTTCAATTCACAAGCCAGAAGCGGATAGAAACCATGGAGCCTTTTGTTCCTGAACGAGACGGACGTATCGGTAACCCAGCAGGCAGCGCTCAAACCGGAAAAGCCCAACCGCAAATAAAAGAGCCGCCGCCAGCACGGCAAAAAGCTGGCCGCAATGGCAGCTCCATGAGCAAAACCATTGTCGTACTCCTCTTTATGATCAGTGCGCTCTTGCTGGTTATGACACTCCTGCAAAGGAATTCCATCAACAGTCTTCAACAGCAGTTTGATGATTTGCAGGCAAAAATCGATTCCACCGACGAGTCTCTCAACCAGTCGGGAACAACGCTGTCCCTCAGGATTCAACAACAGGGCGAAACCCTCAAAGGACACGAGAGTAAACTCAGCGAACATTTTAGTGAAATAGACAAATTGTGGGCGGCACGAAAAAAAATCAACACCAGTATTGGCGGCGTAGAAACACAGTTAGAGGTACTTGAAAAGCAACTTGGGGGATTCGATAAAAAGATTAGTGAAGGCACTCAGGCGGCAAAACAAGCGGAGACCAACCTTGCCGCTCTGCGCAAGGAAGTCCTTGCCCTGAAGCTGGCAATGGACAATCTAGAAAGCCGGTCAGACAATGCAACCGCCAAAGTCAGTGAAGTCGAGCGCTCCATAAAGCAGTGGCAGTCGAAAACAGACCAGCGCCTGGCATCATTGGAGGAAGCCATTCGCGCCATTGACTCCTTCCGGCGGCAGATGAACAACGACATGCTCAATCTCCGCAACAGCCAGGGAGGCTCTGAAGACCTCAGCACAATCAAACGGGACATTCAGTTACTCAAGAGTCAACATCCCTATCTGCAAAACAACTGATCGCCAGCAAAGGAATCCTGATCAGCTACTCTAGGCAGAGTCGGCAGCAGACAGTTATACTGCTGTTGCCGGCTTACCCCGCCTTGGCTGCTTTTAGGCTTTCCAAAACTTCCAGGTAACGCGCCATCGGCCCGACATCCTCGTAGATGCGGGAGCCTTCCTCAATACGGATTACGCGGTCGCCTGGCACATAAGGCATCTTCTCCTCCAAGGCCAGAAGCGCCTGATGCAAGAGGCTGGCGATGACATCATCAAAAGGCAGACGATAGACCTCCGCCAGCGCCTGGAGTTTTAATTCGTCGATATCAAAATAGCTTATTTCCCGCTTGGTTTTTGAACGCTGTTCACCCGCATGTTTTTCCCATGCTTCTAATAATGTGGAAAAATTACTCAACGACATAAGAATACCCTTTCTCAACAGTAATGATTTTTCAAAGTTCTCGATTTAAATATAGAAGCCCTTTTTGCTTTCAACAATAAGATGGCAATATCAATGCCCCTCTAAACCCTTAAATTTTCTCACTCTAAAAAGCCAGGGACTTGAAAGCAGCCATGGCGCGCTGCCTCGAATCGGCTATATTCACAATAACGTCGGGATACCCACCTGGTTTACATTGGCGCAAATATTTGGGCTCATGAATTTCCCTGGCGCTGAGGCAGCTGAGTTCGGAAATATAGTGTTTAATGTAATCCCCGTTCGGGTCAAACCTCTGTCCCTGGGTAAAGGGGTTAAAAATTCGAAAATAGGGGACCGCGTCAGTTCCCGTCGATGCGCTCCATTGCCAGCCACCGTTATTGGCGGCAAAATCGCCATCGATAAGATTCTCCATGAAAAAACCCTCGCCCCAGCGCCAGTCGATGAGCAGGTTCTTACTGAGAAACATGGCCACTACCATGCGCACTCGATTGTGCATCCAACCGGTTTGCGCTAGCTGACGCATTCCTGCATCCACCAGAGGAACGCCAGTTTTACCCTCGCACCAGGCTAAAAAATCCCGCTGGTCATAACGCCAGGGCACTGCATCCGTTTCCGACTTGAACGGCTTGTGTTTGCTCACCCGGGGAAAATGCCAAACGATATGCTGATAAAAGTCCCGCCAGACAAGCTCGCCAATCCAGGTATCGACGCCTTCACCGGGATTGGCCATCAGTGCTTCCATAAGACATTGCTGGGGAGACAGGGCACCCACGGCGAGATAAGGTGACAAGGTGGAGGTACCGGAAACAGCGGGTAGATCTCTGTTTTTTTGATAGCTGTTCAAGGCGCTATCAGCAAAACTCTTCAGACGCTGCCGGGCTTCAGACTCCCCCGCAGGCCAAAGAGCCTGGTCAATGGAAGAGGTAAATCCGGGAATGCTTCGGGGAATATCCAGCTGACCAACCGCCAAGGGCATGGCTTGGCGACGGGGCGCGGGAAAAACATCCGGCAAACCCTCATCCAGCAATCTCAGCCAGGTTTTTTTAAAGGGGGTAAACACCTTGTAGGCACTGCCGTCATCCTTGACCAGAGCGCCGGGGGCAACAATGGCGCGATCGTGGTAACTGCTGACATCGATGGCAGTCCTACCCAACAGCTTCTCGACGGCGTCGTCACGGCGCACTTCATCGAGAGGATACTCTCTGTTCCAGAAAGCCTTGCTTATGCCGTGGCTGTGACAAAATTCGACAATGATCTCTGGAATTGCAGAAAAGGACATCGCCTCAATGACAATCAGGGGAATGCCGAGGCCATTGAGATCAGCCCGCAACACTTCCAGGGTTCGCAGGATAAAATCAACCCGGCATGCCGCCATCTGATGCCGCCGCCACTGCTCCGGGGTTAGCACATAAAGGCCGATAACAACACCGGAGTCTCCAGCATGCCAGAGCGCAGGGTTGTCCCGAACCCTCAGGTCGTTGCGAAACCACATTAAATTGCGCTGCAAATGTACCTCATCATGCTTTCATCATTGGAGACTTGTCCGGCGCCGGCTCAACCTGAAGTTCTTGCCAATCTATGGTAGGGTAATCAGCTTTCAATTAAAACAGGATGCCAAAATAAATCAAAGCAGCGCCCAGAAAGCCGCAATGAACTCGGCGGAAATCTATCGGGCAGAAATTTTTACCGATCGTCGCGTCGACGCCATCAAGCACCTCACGCCAGTCTCCGCGGAAGGGCAGTAGGCGCCACCATCAATAACAGGGTGCCTGTAGATTCACCACAAAGCTGACATCCAGGTTATTTGGAGCGGTTTTGAAACCCCTGCAACTGTTCCGCTGTGGCTTCGCCCTGATAACGAGCTTTCCATTCGCGATAGGGCATACCGTAAATAATTTCACGGGCGGTTTCGTAGTCAAGAGTCTCGTTCCTTTCCTCTGCGGCGGATACATACCATTTGGCGAGACAGTTACGGCAGAAATTGGCAAGATTCATCAGGTCGATGTTCTGCACCTGCTTGTTGTCGTCGAGATGTTTCAGCAGGCGGCGGAAAACAGCAGCTTCAATATCAGTTTGTTTTTGTGTATCCATAGCCAGAACCCTTGTTAAAATCGTGACATCAGAGCGAGGGAATATCTTCGCCCCGCGCCTGCTTGTCGGCATGATAGGACGAACGCACCAGCGGACCGGAGGCGGTATGCTTGAAACCGATGGAATAAGCGTACTCGGCATATTCAGCAAATTCGTCCGGGTGAACAAAGCGAGCCACTGGCAAATGATTTTTTGAAGGCGCCAGATACTGACCTATGGTGAGCATGTTCACATCATTGTTGCGCAGATCGTCCAGCACTCGAAACATTTCGTCTTTGGTTTCCCCCAAACCAACCATCAAACCGGATTTGGTCGGCACTTCAGGGTTTCTCGCGCCGTACTCCTTCATCAGTTTCAAAGACCAGGCATAGTTGGCGCCGGGGCGGGCTTCGCGGTACAAACGGGGAACTGTTTCCATATTGTGATTGAAAACGTCGGGGGGAGTTTCGCTGAGAATGTCGAGCGCAGGCTCCATGCGGCCGCGAAAATCCGGCACCAGAATCTCGATCTGCAGAGCGGGAGAAAGAATTCTCGCCTCGCGAATACAATGGGCGAAATGAGCCGCGCCACCGTCCCTGAGATCATCCCTGTCAACCGAGGTAATAACCACATATTTCAAACCCATCTCGGCGATGGCTGACGCCAAATGGCTAGGCTCATTTTCATCCAAAGGCAGGGGTTTGCCATGGCCAACATCGCAGAAGGGACAGCGCCGAGTGCAGATTTCCCCCATAATCATAAAGGTAGCTGTACCGCCGCCAAAACACTCACTGAGGTTGGGGCAGGACGCTTCCTCGCAGACAGTGGCCAGCTTGTTTTTGCGCAGAATGCTTTTGATGCGATCGACCTGGGGCGAGGCGCTGATTTTCACCCTCAACCAGTCCGGCTTGCGTAACACAGCGTCAGAGGCAATCACCTTGACGGGAATTTTTTCGACCTTGTCGGCGCCGCGCAGCTTTTCACCGACGCCGGTGCGGCGGGAACGTTTTACCGGAGTGAGATCTGTGCTAGTCATCGTTGTTGCCCATTGAATTCTGTTAGCTAACCCTGGCCATGGTAGCGCTGGAATTTTTATCGCCGTCGCCGGGGAAAAATGGTGCACTGGAAGCCCCATACTGGATCTGCCCGTAACCCAAAGCACTCGCCAGTGCAGCGATCATCTGTGCCTGCAGATTATCCATCGTCGGCATTCCCTGGGTGGTTACGAGATTGCGAACCTGGGTCATTTCCAGCCCTGAATATCCACAGGGGTTGATTCTCAGGAAAGGCTCTAGATCCATATCGATATTGAGGGCGAGGCCATGATAGGCGCAACCCCGGCGAATACGAATACCGAGGGAGCCGATTTTAAGATGCTGCCCATCCTGACCAGCAACGTAAACCCCTGGCGCGTCGGCGCGGGCGTAACCATGAATCCCAAGGGGAGCCAGACAGGCAATCATGGTATTTTCCAGCGCCGTGACCAGGCTGCGCGCGCCCATGCCCAACCGTTTAATATCAATAAGCGCGTAACCTACCGCCTGTCCGGGACCATGGTAGGTAACCTGGCCACCGCGGTCGCTCTGCACCACGGGAATGTCCCCTGGCATTAACAGGTGCTCAGGTTTTCCCGCCTGCCCCAGGGTATAGACGGGATCGTGCTCAAGCCACCAGAACTCATCCGCTGTTTTACTGCTCCTGGCGTCGACAAAGGCTTTCATGGCGGCGTAAACCGGTTCATAAGGCTGGCGTCCCAGTTTGCGCACCACCAGCAACCCCGAAGGGCAATCCATTTTATTTGCCGCGGTCACAACACCATCTGCACATGGGCGCTGGTTTTCAGATCTTCAAAAATTGCCTGTAGCTGTTTCTCGCCAGTGGCGGTAATACGCACGGTAACTGCCTGAAACTTGCCATTGCGGCTATCGCGCACCACTATTTCCGTGCGATCAAACCCCGGCGCGTGTTGCTCCATGACACTGATGACATGCTCGTGAAATTCAGCACAGGCATAGCCCATCACCTTTACAGGATAGGTGCAGGGAAAGACAATTTTGGGGGCTTCGGCATCGGTCATTGCAGGTCATTCACCACTGCTGGCAAAAAGATTCATAAAAAACAGCATGATCGCATCCCAGAGACGGCTAAAAAGCCCGGCCTCCGCAACCGTATCCGCAACCACGACGGGAATATCTGCCAGTTGCTTACCGTCGAAAATCACCTTGGCACGCCCCAATTCCTGACCTTTTTCGAGGGGAGCCTTGAGCACAGGCTCCACTTGAACCTCTGTTTTTAACTGCTCCTGTGAACCGCGGGGAATGGTGGCGTAAATATCTTCATTGGCCACCAGATTGACATGGTCTTTGTCACCGTACCAAACCCGGCTTTTTTCCACAAGAACTTCCCCGGCACTGAACAGTTTCGCAGTTTCGTAATAGCGAAAACCATAGGAAAGCAGCGTCTGTGACTCTCGAGCCCGCACTTCTTCACCGGAAGTGCCCATCACCACAGAAATCAGGCGCATGCCATCCCGCACCGCTGAAGCCACCAGACAATAGCCTGCCTCCTGGGTATGGCCGGTTTTCACGCCATCAACAGAGCTGTCCCGCCACAGCAGGCGGTTGCGGTTAGGCTGGCGGTGATTGTCGTACTCAAAGTACTTTTCCGAATAGATGCTGTAGTGGGCGGGAAAATCGCGAATCAGTGCCTGCGCCATGAGCGCCATATCATAGGCCGTGGTGTAGTGATTTTCTCCGGGAAGCCCGGTGGCGTTTTCAAAATGGCTGTCTTTCATGCCAAGAATTTCCGCCTGCTGATTCATAATATCAGCGAATGCGGCTTCGGATCCGGCGAGATGCTCGGCAAGAACAATAGAGGCGTCATTGCCAGACTGAATGATTACACCGCGGAGTAAGTCGATAACTTTCGCTTCGGAATTGGGCAGCAGTGACATTACTGAACTGCCGCTGGCCCAACCCCCGGTTTTCCAGGCGTATTCACTGACCCTGGCGATATCGTCTTCCTTGATGCGACCATTTTCGATCTCTTGGGAGACAATATAGCTGGTCATCATTTTAGTGAGACTCGCAGGCGGCAAACGCTCGCGAGCATTGTGCTCGACAATAACCTGGCCGGTATTGGCATCCATCAGCACCCAGCCAGTGGCGGCAATCTGTGGCGGTGCCGGCATAAGTAGCTCCGCCTGCGAAAAAGAGCCACAGACGGCAAGAAAAATGACAAGTCCGGTTTGTGTCAATTTTTTCAACATGCTAAAGGATCCTGTTAGCTGGAAGGAATTGAAATTGGGATTTTCAGTGGATGAACGGCAGGAATTCTATCATGGGAGGCGTTGAAAAAAACCTGAAGCCCTTAACAGTGCCCGCAATTAATCATAGACCACAAAAGACGGCAGATTTTCGTGGCGTTGCAAGGAGTCTTTGGTGGCCAGGAGGCGGTTCTGTGTATCAAAGGGACCGACAAGGACTTTAAAGAGAGCCTTGCCGCCTGTGTATTCCTGGCGCACATTGACGGGATATGCCGTGCGGTTAGCCGCGCGCAGGCGATAGTTTTCTGCCGCATCCGGTGTCGAAAATGCGCCAACCTGGAGAAAAATCTTGCCAGCACCCGCCTTTTCCCTGCTTGGAACCGGATCAGTGGCGGCGACCCGTGGCGACTCAACGGAATTGCCCTGAAAGTTCGCCGGATCGATGGCGACGACTTCAACCCTGGCGGTTCCTGCGCCATAAACACCGAGCTTTTTGGCGGCGGCATAGGAGAGATCAATGACCCGGTCGTCGTGAAAGGGGCCGCGGTCGTTGACGCGCACTATGGCTTTTCGACCATTTTCAAGGTTGGTGACCTGTACATAACAGGGAATCGGCAGGGTTTTATGCGCCGCAGTCATGGCGTACATATTGTAGGTTTCGCCGTTTGAGGTTTTCTGGCCGTGGAATTTGGTGCCGTACCAGGACGCCAGCCCCTTGCCGCGATAATTTTTAAAACTGGGCAGAACATAATACTTTTTGCCAAACACCACATAAGGGCTTTTGTTGCCGGCCTTGGTGATGGGCTCAAAGCGGGGAACAGCATCGGGAATGTTGCTTGCGTCTATATCTCTTCGCGGCGCCCCGTCTTTAACGCCGCCGCCGCACGACACCACAAGCAGGCACAAAAACGCCAGTATGAATATCCTGAGATTAATCACGCCCTACCCGTTTACCTATCAATTCACTCAATTGAAACACCGCCATTGCGTACCTATGGCTGTGATTGTATCTGGTTATGGTATAAAAGTTATCAAAGCCAAGCCAGTATTCATCACCCCTCTCCCCCTCCAGCTTCATGGGCATGGCCTTGAGTTGCGGCGGGTATTTGCCAATAACAGCAAGGCCCGCGCTTTTATGCTGCTTCAAGGTGACTGTTGGCTGCTCTAGTTCATTAAATTTTTGATTGTCGTAGCCGGACACGGCGGTAGCGCGGGCTGCCACGGGCTGGCCGGTTTGCCAGCCGTGGCGAACAAAATAATTGGCAACGCTGGCAATGGCGTCTTCAGGGTTATTCCAGATATCAACAATGTTATCGCCGTCGTAATCCACCGCGTAGGCTCTATAGCTGCTGGGCATAAACTGACCGTAGCCCATGGCGCCGGCGTAAGAGCCCTTCAGGGCGAGGGGATCCTGAGCCTGTTCACGGCTGAGAAGAAGGAAATTCTCCAACTCCTTGGTAAAAAAAGGACTGCGCTTGGGGTAGTCAAAGGCCAGCGTGGTCAGGGCATCGATAACGCGATAACTGCCGGTATTGCGGCCGTAATAGGTTTCAACGCCAATGATAGCCACGATAATGGCCGCATCCACACCGTAATTTTTCTCGACGGCATCGAGGGTGTCGCTGTGCTTACGCCAGAATGCTGCGCCCAGATCGATGCGTTTTTCCTGAATAAAAATCTGGCGGTAATCCTTCCAGGGCTTAACCTTTTCCGCGGGGCGATTCATGGCGTCAATAATGCTCTGCTTGTGCTCCGCCTGGGCAAACAGAGCGAGCAGCGCCTGCCTGTCAAAACTGTGGTCGACGACCATTTTATCGACAAAAGCCAGCGCCTGGGGATGCTGCTGGTAGGTTCGAACATCACTCCCCAACGCCAAACTGCCAAAAGTGCTCAGGGACAATGCTGCCGACAGGAACAACCATTTGCGCATACTCGCTTTTCCTTTTATTTCTCAACTGCGTTTTTTTTCGGTGCTGACGGCCATCAGCATACCAAATCCCAACATCAAGGTCACAACTGCTGTTCCGCCGTAGCTGACAAAAGGCAGCGGCACGCCAACCACCGGCAGAATTCCAGAAACCATGCCCATATTCACGAAGACATAAACAAAAAATGTCAGGGTAATGCTGCCCGCCAGCAGTCGACCAAACATGGTCTGGGCATTGATACTGATGACCAGTCCGCGCGCAATGATCAAAAGGTAAAGAGACAGCAGGGAGACAACCCCTATAAGGCCAAAATCTTCGGCAAGCACTGCGATAATAAAATCCGTATGACTCTCGGGAAGAAAATCCAGCTGGGATTGGGTTCCCTTTGCCCAGCCCTTGCCATGAAGGCCACCGGAGCCAATAGCCGTCGTCGACTGAATAATATTCCAACCCGCGCCGAGTTTGTCCGCCTGGGGATCAAGCAAGGTGAGAATCCGGGTTTTTTGATAGTCGTGGAGAAGGAAAAACCAGAACAGTGGCGCCAGCGCCAGTACAGCCAGAATGGCGCCAAACAGGTAGCGCTTCCTGAGCCCGGAAAGAAAGACGACAAAAAACCCCGCCGCAAAAATCAGCAGCGCGGTACCGAGATCGGGCTGAATGCCCACCAGGAGCGCGGGCACCAGGAGCAATGCCACAGAAACAAGCACATGCTTGAAGCTGGGAGGCAAATGGTGGTTGCCCAAATAACTGGCGATCATCAACGGGCCGGCGATTTTAAGAATTTCGGAAGGTTGAAAGCGTATCACTCCCAGATCGAGCCAGCGTTGCGCTCCTTTCGCGCCTGTACCAATAAAAATCACTGCAATTAACAGCAGGATTCCACAGAGATAGGGCAGAAAAGCCCAGCGCTGTAAAAATCTCGGGCTGAATTGCGCCGCCACCAGCATGGCGACCATACCCAAAGCCATAAAAACAGCCTGTCTCTCCACATAAAAGTAGTTTTCACCGCTGGCGCTTTGGAGAATAAAAAGCCCCGCGGCGCAGGCGGCGCACAGCAGCAGCAGCAGGGGCAGATCCACATGGATTTTCTGCCACCCCCCGGAACCGTATAGCACGGAGCCTTCGGGACGCATGGTACGAACAAATTCAGCGTTGTGTTTCATCATCCACTTGTTCCAGATCCTGTTGTTTTAACGCCATATAGCTATCAAAAATGGCGCGAGCAATGGGCGCTGCCGTACTGCTGCCGTGCTCACCGTTTTCGACAATGAGACCAACCGCAATTTCAGGATCTTCAGCCGGAGCAAAGGCGATAAAAAGGGCGTGGTCGCGATTCTTTTTCGCCAGCAGACTGGCGTTGTAGGTTTCGCCCTGGCGAATGCCCACCACCTGGGCGGTGCCAGTTTTTCCGGCCATGGTATAGGTGAGTCCCTTGGCGACAATTTTGGCGGTACCCCTGTCGCCGTGAACCACATCTTTCATGGCATTGAGCACATAATCCCAATGTTCGTCCTTGGCCTCAATGCGACCCAGTGACACCTTTTCCCTGTGGGTATCTTCGCCAATATCGCGAACCATTCGCGGAGCAAGCCTGTCTCCCCTGCTTGCCAGACGACTGGCCATCACCGCGAGCTGCAGCGGTGTTGTCAGCATAAAACCCTGGCCGATACTGGTGTTTACGGTATCGCCGGGATACCAGGACACGCCCCGGGCACCGTGCTTCCATTCCCGGGAGGGCATCAAACCAGGCTGCTCGGAGGGCAAATCTATTCCCGTTCTTTCCCCAAGGCCAAATTTGCTGCCATAAAAATAGAGTTCATCAATCCCCATTTTCACCCCTGCGGTATAAAAATAGGTATCGCAGGATTGGACAATTGCCATGTGCAGGTCAACCTTGCTGCCGTGGCCACCTTTTTTCCAGTCGCGGTATTTGTGGGTATTGTTGGGCAAGCGATAGAATCCGGGGTCATAAATGGTCGACGCCATGTCCATGACACCGGAGTCCAGCGCAGCAAGACCAAACACGGGCTTAACCGTGGAGCCGGGCGGATATTGCCCCTGGGTTACCCGGTCGAACAGAGGTCTGTCCGGCGAATTCAGCAAGTCGTTGTAATCCTTACTACTGATTCCAGTGACAAAGAGATTACTGTCAAACCCCGGCTTACTGACCATGGCGAGAACCCCTCCGGTTCGCACATCCATGGCCACTATCGCCCCCTTCTCTTCACCCAGGGCGTCATAGGCCACCTGCTGAAGACGAATATCCATATAGAGATGCAAATCTTTGCCCACCGCGGGCGCAATCCGCTCCAGCAGGCGCATTACGCGCCCCCGCGCGTTGGTTTCGACGTGCTCGTAACCCACCTCGCCAAGGAGTTGATCTTCGTAGGATTTTTCAATTCCGGTCTTGCCAATGACATAGGTGCCGCTATAGCGCACAGGGTCGAGTTCTGGCAGTTCCCGGTCATTAATGCGGCCGACATAACCGAGAACATGGGACAACAGCTCTGCATGGGGATAATGCCTGACCAGCTGGGCGGTGATTTCAACACCTTCGAGACGGAACTCATTGACCGCCAGAATACTCTGTTCGAGTTCGCTGAGGTTAATGCGCAGCGGCACAGGTTCGTAGGGTTTGCGGCGGGATTTTTGTTTATGAAAGCGACCGAGCTCCTCGTCGTTCAAATTCAGCAATGTATCCAAATCCGCCAGTAACTGATCGAGATTTTCACTGCGCTCCACGACAATGGAGAGGGTAAAACCGGCTTTATTATCCGCCAGCAACACGCCGTTGCGATCATAAATAAGCCCCCTTGTGGGTGAAATGGGGCGAACATGAACGCGATTGCTCTCAGACTGGGTGGCGAAATCCTCGTGCCTGATAATCTGTAAATAGTAGTAGCGCGCCAGTAAAACCGCAGTCAGCAGCAAAATGCCCAGAGCCGCAGCGCTAACACGAATCAGAAACAGCCGGCGTTCCCTGTGTATATCTTTGAAAGCAGCGTCTTGCATAAGATTGGGGTAACCCTGGGTAAAGCAGCTGATAGGTTTGAACCGCATGGATGCAGCGTTCATTACGACAAACGCAGCAACGCCGGTCGGCGGACAAGGCCTGCATTCTATCAGCAATTATTCACGGGACAATAAAGATAGCCCTCAGCAGTCACGGGGCAAGGCACGAGCCTGATACCACTGTATTATTTCATTCATATGACAATAATGGTTTTTCGCAAAAAATTTTCAAAAAAATCTTGCCGCACCCTATTAATGTATATACCATGTATATTGAATGTATTAGAAAGCGCCTTAAAGCGCTGTATTTGACCTCAGGGGGTGTACTATGAAACGAGTAAAAATGTTTGTTGCCGCAGCTGCGCTGCTCTCTGCTACTGGCGCTTTTGCCGCCAGCGGCCCTTACGAAGTGGAAGTGACCGGCCTTCCCGGTCTCAGTATCAATAGTGGCAAAACCGTGTGGCAACCCATTCCGCTATACCCAAGAATGGCGCTACGGCACGGCGTTACCGGCGAAGTGCTGGTTCAGTACAGCATTAATGAGCAAGGCAAGGCTGAAAATATTCAGATTCTTGAATCGTCGGCAAAAGGTTTTTTTGACGACACCACTATTCGCGCTTTAGAAAATGCCACTTTTGGCCTGGCTTATGAACAGGGCAGCACTGTTGCTGTTCACGGCGTCAAGAAACGCTTTATCTACAACATCGAAAAGGTTTCTGACAGAGAACAGCGGTTACAGGTTTCTGTTAATTGATAAACCCCGCGCCTGCAATCAGCATTTGCTGGTTGCAGGCACTGCCAACCAGCAAATGGGTATAGGCGCGGCAGTCAGGATTCTTGTTCATCGGCGCCCTGGCGATCAGCAACGAACTGGCGCATAAAATGACGAATCTCACGGGCGGCCGTGGTGTCTATACTTTCACAAAGATCAACGAATGCCTTGCGCTCTTCCTTGCTCACTCGAATGATAAGCTGAGCGTCCTTGTTTTTGCCCGCTTTCTTCTTTTTCTCACCCACAGTACATACCTATTGTTAACCGACCTGCGAGTATAGCCCAGAGAAAAAAGTATATACATAGCTTTTTGGCTATACTTCAGAGAAGACAAACCCCGGAAAGACCGGGGCTTGTCGTCAAGCAGCGTCAGTTTTAACGGTTTTTTTTGCAACAATGTCACCGCAATGGTTAGGACATGGACTGCTGGTAATTCTGGATTCCCAGGCGCTCAACCAAACCGAGCTGGGTTTCCAGCCAGTCTACATGCTCCTCTTCACTTTCGAGAATAGCCGCAAAAAGATCTCGAGACACATAGTCAGAAACAGTCTCACAGTAGGCAATGGCTTCCCGCAGCAGAGGAATGGCCACCATTTCCAGCTTGAGATCACACTGAAGAACTTCGAGGACATCCTCGCCGATAAACAGCTTGCCAAGATCCTGAAGGTTGGGCAGGCCTTCGAGGAACAGAACTCGCTCGATGAGCTTATCTGCGTGTTTCATCTCGTCAATGGATTCTTCATATTCTTTATCCGCGAGTTTCTTGAGCCCCCAATCCTTGCACATACGGGAATGAAGGAAATACTGGTTGATTGCCGTGAGCTCGTTTTTGAGCGCCCCATTAAGATATTCAATAACCTTCTTATCACCTTTCACTGCATTCTCCTGAATGTTTGTCCTGAACTTGTACTATTTTTGGGCTTTCCAGGTCACGAAGGCGACCCGCTAACAACAAGATCTGCTGCATAGCCTGATTGTAGTCAAGGTTTCCATCAGTTAAAACCTTTGTCCGGTGAAAATCATCACTTTTGTCAGCCAGACTTATTGACAATCATTATCATTAGCATCACACTTATCATAAGCCCGGTTAGAAATGGTACAGACTAACGTACCTGGAGTACTGAAATGTATATTTGCGTTTGCAAAGGTGTCACCGAAAAGCAGATCCGCCAGGAGATTCTCAGCGGAACTTCCGACTATGACGAATTACAGGATCGTCTGGAAGTGGGTCTGTGCTGTGGGCAATGCAAGGAAAGCACCTTGGAGCTGGTGGCTGAAACACTCTCGGGTCACCACGCCGACAACGTGATCAATATGTGGCAGCCGGCCAAAAAAGCCAGTGACAACACCTATCTCCAGGCCAATGGGTATTAGCTCCTGCTAGCGGGGTTCTCATCCCTATTGCCGCCAACCCGCAACAAACCCATTCAGTACGGTTCGCCAGCGAAATTGAGCGCCTGCAGCCTTAATCGCCACAAGTTCCACTTTCAACCATCTGCGCCTAGCACCATGTCCGGCAGTCACTGACCGTCGGCAAAAATTGCACTTTCACAAATATAGCCAAGAGCAGTTGAGGTTTTTTTCATCGCTGCCGGATTCTGCTTGTCGATAAGGTAGGTGCAATAAAGGGCGATCACTTTTGCCAGGGCGTCGGCAACATCCGCAGTGGTGCCTGAACGGCTTTTGCCGCGGTCTTTAATGGTTGCCACCGACTTTTGCGCCATAGCGGAAATTTTGTCGACCATTCTAAAATAGACTTCTTCGACATTTTTGTCGTTGGGCATTGTATCCCTGACGGCAATAATAATGGCCTGGTGTTTTTTAAAGGTTTTAACCATCGCCTGCACGGCAGCGATCACATCCAGGCGCTCGGCATCAGTTGCATTAGCTGTCCAGGTACCGAGATTTTTGCCTAACTCCTCGACAAAAAAATCCATCAGGCGAGCCACCAGTTCACCCTTATCTTTAAAGTGCAGATAAAAAGTTCCCCGGGAAATACCCGCTTCCGTAGTCAATTGTTCAATGGACAAGGTGGCGAAGGTGTGGCCTTTTTCAAGAAGGCGCTCTGACGCAGCCAGCAGCCTTGACTCAATGGAAGGCTTGGCGCCGCCATTGCGGGCGCGAGTTCGCCTTGTGGGACGCGATGGAATTTTCAATCTGATTATCAATCCTGAATAAAGATGAAATTATACACTTTTTGCCATGGCTCGAAACTCGATACAGCAACGAAACTGCTCAGAAGTCAGCCAACCTCAGGAATCCGTCGCGAGGTGAGTCATTAAAATCAAAACCAGACCCCATTAACGGAACTGGCCAGCGCCATTGGGTAATGGCGCTGGCCAGACTGAAAGGTGAAACCTCTAGGCCAGCACAAGGCTAAGAGGTTTTACTTGGCTTACGCCACTATCAGGCAACTTCCTGGGCAGGGGGATTGTCTTCATCGTGAATGATCACCATGCCAGAGTCACCATCCAGGGTAATTGTTGCCCCATCGGGAATCAGCTCCAGAGCCCCCGGAATCTGAACCCCAGGCAAACCGTATTCCCGCGCCAGCAAGGCGCCGTGGGAAATCAATCCACCTGTTTCGAGAACAATACCGGTGATCAGCATGAATACAGGCGTCCAGCCCGGATCGGTGGCGTGAACGATGAGAATTTCGCCTTTTTTCACAGTGCCAATCTGGGACAGTTCGCGCACCACCCTTGCCGTTCCAGTGACTTTACCGGTGCTGGTGGTTTTGCCCGTCAACACGCCGTCACCGTGCACCGCTGCTGCATCCACGTTTGCCGGCAGACCCGCTTGCAGATACTTGGGAGGATGAACAACTTTGCGATTGATAAGATCGAAATTCTTTTTGCGCGCAGCAATTTTCGCTTTTGACAGCGGCATATTCGCCTTGCCCGCGAGCACATCGTAGAGCTCTTCCTGGGTAAGAAAATAGCCGTCATGGGCTTCGGCCAGCAGACCGCGCTGTTCACAGCGGCGCATAATCTCTTCATAACCGAGCTTAATGGCGTAGGTGGACCAGTCCATCACTTCGCGCTCATTATCGCGGAATTCAAGGCTGTTGTGGGCAAAATCGATCAGGAAGCGAAATGCCTGGGACTTCATCAAACCATTGTCCTGCGCCATCAGGTTCTGATAGACATGCTCAATATTGTCTTCCAGCTTCGCGCGCATCGTCTCTTCCTGAACCAGGGGATCAGGCGTACCCATTAGGCCTTTAAACAGGGCAACATCAACCGCAGGGTTGTCGGCGCGGCGATCAAATTCAATATCGCGGTCGGGATGGCCGCGGTGGCCGCCCAGGCGCATATGCTCGTCGTGGAGTTTTTTGAACGCCGGGCCGTCGACACATTGCTCGACATAATCGAAAAAGCGCGCGTCAGGGTACATTTCCAGCAAGGATGTCAGCTCGGGCGACTTGTAAATGAGGTCGGCCAACTGCCATACACGGTGGTTTTCAATGGTAGTGATCGTGGGTTTTCTGGTGCCGGTTACCAGCGCCATAAACAGATTGGTTCTGTCGCCGTCGTACCAGTTTTCCAGCATCCAGTTAATCCAGCCGAGGGCTTCGCGCATGTACCACAGCAGGCCGTTCCAGGGGGGATCATAGGAAGCCACCTCCAGCCTTACCACTTTGGCAATGTATTGCTTGAGGTCATAATCGGAAAAGGTTGCCAACTCCTCTTTTGACAGGGGTTTGGTCTCTTCCCGGTATTTTGTGTTGTTAATGAAATCGTCACGAATGACGCGCCACCAGTTGAGCCCCATATCCGGACGACTCTTCTCAACGGTCTGGAACATGTTCATATAGCGATCCCAGTCAAAGGGAGCATTGAGCGCTTCCTCGTGCCAGGCCACCGGAATTTTATCGAGCAACGCAGGGCGCAGCTGGGGCGGCACCGCCAGCTTGATCATTTCCAGATCGGCTTTGCAGTTATGATAAGAAACCCCTTTGTTGTAGATCCACAGCCTGCGGGTTGTGTAATCGAGCTCCGGGTAACCGAAGGCGCGCACACCAACACTGTGGCACTGGTTGAGACCCCAGCAACGCCAGGAGAACATGAGCGGCGATATGGCGCCAGTCCACATCTCTTCAGGGAAATTGCGCGACCAGATTTCGTCAAATTCGATGCCGTCGTCGTTGCCCTGCACGCTGCCGGTAATATCCGCATCCCAGGAAAACTCTACACCGGTGACCGGCCGCGCTTGCAACACGTAAAACTGGCCATTTTGATAGGCCCACTCAATATCTTGTGGAAACTCGCCGTAGGTTTTCTGAATACGACGGCCAAGTGCTGCCAACTCGCTGAACTGAGCATCAGTCATACAGAAACGTTGTTGATTTTCAGTTTCTACCTGTTGTTCGACAATACCCCGCCCAGTCTCAGCATTGCGCACAATGCGCACGGCTTTGGAACCCAGGGTTTTGTTGAGAATTTTCAGATCGCGGTGACGAACAATGATTTCGTCGGGTGTGACAATACCGGATACCACCGCTTCGCCAAGACCCCAGCTGGCGTTGATCATGATTTGATCGGTTGCGCTGTTGAGCGGATTGCCGGTAAACATGACGCCAGACACTTCCGATTCAACCATCGTCTGCACCACCACGGCAATGGACGAGCTGAAGTGATCAAAGCCCTGGGAATTGCGGTAAAAAGTCGCCCGCGCCGACCACATGGATGCCCAGCAGCGCTTCACGGCGTCAATGACGTCTTCTTCACCGCGAATATCCAGATAGGTATCGTGAAGACCGGCGAAAGAAGCGCCTTCGAGATCCTCAGAAGTGCCAGATGAACGCACGGCAACATAGAGCTTATCGCCCATTTGCTTATAGGCCTGGGCAATACCCTGAGCGACCTGCGTCGGCATGGACGCATCAGTAATCAACTCGCGAATTTTGGCGGTGCAGGTATCGAGATTGACAGCGTCATCAAAATTGACCGATGCCAGCTCGTTGGAAATCGTTTCCCTGAGGTTCTCCATATGGGTGATATAGGCAGCGGTACCAACAACGAATCCGGGAGGAACATCAAACCCCGCCGCAGTCAGCCTACCCAAATTAGCACCTTTGCCGCCTACTTCGGGGAGCTCCGTTCCCAGTGAATCTTTGAACCAGATAATATTCGGACTTGTATTATGCATTTTATGCTCCTCGGTTGTTTTCACCTGGACAAAGCCAGATGACTGAAATTAACAAGACAAAAATAATCTTACTGTTTAAGTATAATGAACACTATGTTTATTTTTCAACCTTTTTACTGTTTTATTTCGAAGACTCCGACGAATGGACGGTTATGCGCCCAGGTGCTGACCACAAAATTAGGAAAAAACCGAGCCGACAATAGAAAATGCGCCTAACATCTGCCGTAATGACAGCGACTCGCCCAGCACTAATGCAGCGCAAACAATAGCAATGGCCGGAGCGGCATAGACAATTGAATCTGAACGGCAACTATCCTTCGCGATGGATAGACAACCTTGCTCAGGGAACTGCTGTTAAACAAAAAACCCGACCACCGGCAGCGGTGATCGGGTCGACACAAAGGCTAAAAAACCGTTTAGAACTGATAGGATGCAGCAATGCCATAGGTTCTCGGCATTGAGCTCAAGCGGTAGAAGCTATCCAGGGACTGGGTGGCATTATTCCAGTAGTACTCATCAAAAATATTGCGACCCCAGATCCAGGTTTTCCAGGTGCCGTCCACGCTTTCAATACCAAACCTGGCATCAACCGTGGTGTAGGAATCGACATCAAAGGTGTTGGGATCGGCATTGACGCCCGGGCGAAACGGTGAAATTGGCGATGCCGCCAGCACAGCGGGATCGTTGAAAAGCCCGGTGGTTTCATCCTGATGAAGAACGCTGAATCCGGCAAAACCTATGACTGCATCAGTAATCTCCCGCTCATAGTTGACATTGGCGGTGATATGCAGCTCTGGCGTATGGGGAAAGGACAGCCCGTTATAATCAATTCCGTTGGCCAGCGGGTCGTAGTTTAAAAACTCGTCCGTGACTTCAGTTTCTGTATAGGAGGCATTTAATGACAGGGTCAGCCCCTCCACAGGCACCAGATCCATGCCAATCTCGGCGCCATAAACTTCCGACTCCGGAATATTGACCAGGGCTTCAAGGGGGCCAAAGACGAAGTCAAGTATGCGGCCGCGCAGCTGCTTGTCTTCGTAATCGTAGTAGAAGGCCGCGCCGTTGAGGCGCATTCTGTCATCGAGCAGTGTACTTTTGAAACCCACCTCGTAGGCCAGCACCGACTCCTGGGTAACAGGCTCAATCTGGGCGGAGGTGGACGAATTGACGGCGGGAATACTGCCCGACTTGTAACCTTTACTGACGTTGGCGTAGCTCAGTAAATTTTCATTGACCTGCCAGTCGAGACCGAGACGCCAGCTAACATTGTCTTCGTCAAGCTCCCTGTGAACAAGGCCGGCAACACCATTGGTACCCGTGGTACAGCCGCCGGGCTGAATATTGTTAACAACGCCGAAAACCGCCTGCCACAGCCCATCAAAGGCCGCCGCCATGGTGCCATCACCAGTATCGCCGGTACAGCCGGCGTAGGTGCGCTCATCCTCTGTATAACGGGCACCGATATTCAGGGTGAGTGCATCGGTAAAACTCCAGGCAACGTTACCGAAAACGGCGCGGGTTTCCATGTCCTGATCAGCACTGGAGAAGGCTTCGGCAATACCCAGGGCGCCATTAACCGAATTGTTGGCGAAATAATAATAGGTGTCATCGACGGTTTCGTCCTCGGTGTAGTTCACACCCAATATCCATTTGAGATCACCGTGATCCCCGGTCAAGCGCAATTCCTGGCTCAGGGACTCGATGCTGCCGATATTGGTCAAGCTGAAGTTTTGCAAATTGGCGCCATCGGTATCCTGATTAAAATCCTGCTCGTAGTCCGAATATGCCGTGATGGAGGTCAGGGTAATGGCATCAGAGAGGCTGTAATCGATCCGCAGGGAAGGCTGGAAAAACTGATCATCGCGCTCCAGAGGCCTGACTGGATTCGCATCCCAGTCTGCGGACTCGGCATTATTGGCGGCGCGGGGATAGGCGTCATAGGCGGCAACAGCGGTGGGGTCGATGGAATGGTGGGTTTCCAACAATTGTGCCGCCTGAGTATCGGATTTGTCGACCCAGCCCTGCAGTGTCAACACTACCCCCAGATTTTCAGTAGGCGTCCAGTCGGCAATCAATCTGCCCGAGAATACATCCTGCTCACCCAGCTCGTCGTCGCGGGTAATACTTTTTTGCCAGCCTTCATCGGACTGAATAGACATACCACTGGCGCGAATCCGGAAGGTGTCGGAAAGGGCACCACTGATATAGCCCTGGGTTTCAAAGGTGTTAAATTTGCCGTAACTGGCCTCGATACCGGCTTCAAACTCATCGGAAGGCTTCTGGGAAATGAAGTTAATGGCGCCGCCGGTGGAGTTTTGACCGAAGAGAATACCCTGTGGCCCCTTAAGAACTTCGACCTGTGCCAGATCGAACGCAGCAAAGCGTGTCATTACCGGATAGGCCATTGGAATTTCATCCAGGTAAGTAGACACCGTAGGTGCAGACGCCAGGGAGTTATCATCAAACCCTATACCGCGAAGAGCATAGGTCGGCGTTCCTCTGGGTGTTTTTGTATACACAAAACCGGGAACAACTTTACCGAGATCACTGGTAGTGACAACGCCGCTTGCTTTGAGACTGTCTCCGGACAGAGCCGTAATGGACATACCCACATCCTGGGCGCTCTCCGAACGCTTTTGGGCGGTTACAACAATTTCCTCAAGGGCAAATGAAGACGCTGCCAGCACGTCTACTGCAACTAACGATGCCAGACCAGCGACTACGGCTCCGCAAAGAGCCTGTTTTTTAACGTTTATCATATGCTGAATTCCCCACATTATTGGTTATGAGCTTCGATTGAGAGCTTTCTCCGCCAGTCTGATAGACCTGACAAACGCAGATGCGCTGCCCCCTGACCGACACTGCTAGTAATTGTCTTACCGGGCATAACAGAGAATGCTGCCTGATTATACACGTTGTTCATTTTGTGTAAACTATTTGGCTATATTTAATAATCTATGAGTTTTATGGAATTCCCTTCAAGCCCATTGCTGGCCAATGCGCCTGGACGGCGTCGGTAACGGTAGCGGTGAGAAAATATTGAGTGCAGTGGCGACGCGAGCAAATAGAGCCTGACCGGGTCTGGGGCTGAGCAGAAAGCGAATGGGATGACTTGCGCAGGATCAGCGCGCCGATGTTCAGAAGGTGCCGACGGATGCTGCGGAGTTGGCCGTTGGCAAGCCCGGCGCTCTGCGGGGCAAAGTCCTCAAGCGCCGACAACTCACCTCAGCATTCGTAGCACTATTATTGATAAGACTGTTTGCGGCCAGGCTTAAGGTTGTGGCGGGATTCAAAGCCCGTCGACAATATCTCGAATCAACTGCGGACCTTTATAGATGAAACCTGTATAAATCTGTAACAGTGTGGCCCCGGCCTCAATTTTTTCCCGCGCTGTAGAAGCGCTGTCGATACCGCCGACACCGATGATGGGCAAGCGGTTTTCCAGGGCATCAGCGAGCGCCCCTATAACCTGGGTGGATTTTTCCCGCACCGGAGCACCGCTGAGGCCACCGGCTTCATCACCGTACCTAAGACCTTCAACACCTTGCCGCCCCAGGGTGGTATTGGTGGCGATAACCCCATCGATTCCGGCAGACACCAGGGTTTTCGCCGTTTCGCGAATTTCATCGTCACTCATATCGGGGGCAATTTTTACCGCCAGGGGCACATATCTGCCGGTGGCGTCCGCCAGTTGCTGCTGCCGGGTTTTGACAGGGTTCAGCAGTGATTTAAGACTGTCGCCAAACTGTAGTGTCCTCAGTCCCGGCGTATTGGGGGATGAGATGTTGATGGTGATGTAATCGGCGTGGTCGTAGGCTTTTTCTAGGCCGAGCAGATAGTCGTCAAGCGCTTGCTCCACCGGCGTGTCGACATTCTTGCCAATATTGATACCGAGCACGCCTTGATAGCGGCGGCGCGCGACGTTGGCGACCAGGTGGTCTATGCCCAGATTGTTAAAACCCATGCGATTGATAATAGCCTCTGCCTCCGGGAGACGAAACATTCGCGGCTTGGCATTACCGGGTTGCGGCCTGGGAGTCACTGTGCCCACTTCGACAAAGCCAAAACCGAGAGCGCCGAGGGCATTGAAACAGTCGCCATTTTTATCAAGCCCTGCCGCCAGTCCTACAGGGTTGGCAAAACTGAGCCCCATAACCTCCACGGGTTTATCAGGCACTTGGGCGGCAAACAGCTTCATCAAGCCGAGGCGCTCGCTTGCGCCAAGCATATCCAAACTGAGTTCATGGGCGGTTTCGGCGGGAAAACAGAACAGCAGATTGCGCAGCGAAGAGTACATGGGGTATCAATATCCATCGAGATGAGGGCTGGGAGCCTGGCGAACCCGAGGCGGATCTACTGGAAAAAAGCCTTGAGTTCGACAGGTTTTAATCGTTCTTCCATTTGATTTTGTCTTCTGGAGCGCCATCGCCAGCAGGGCTGGCTCCTACCGAAAAAATTATGAGCTTGTAGGAGCCAGCCCTGTTGGCGATGCCTGAAGATTGTGCAAGGCTGACAATATCAAGTTGAAGCAACACTAGAATACTGAAAACCCTTTCCATAGTCACCATTGAACCCGGTTATGTTAGCCTAAAGGCTGCACTGCCCTTTTAATTTTCGTCATCGCCTCCATGTTAGAGAAACAAAGCGTCGTGGATATAGTGGTTATTTCCGTGGTCATAACCATCCCAAGAGTTCAACTCGCAGTGACTTCGCAGCGCTTACAACGGAAAACTGCACCACAACAGGCCAAAGGACACAGTCAGCAATATGCAGGAACAACAAGGGTTTATTGAGTTACACCAATATCTTGACAGCCATATTATCGGCCAGAGCCATCTCACCCAGCGGCTGTTGATCGCTTTGCTGGTGGGAGGCCATCTCCTCGTGGAAGGTGCGCCCGGGCTTGCAAAGACCAAGGCCATCAAAACCCTGGCGGCCGCTATCGAGGGGGATTTTCATCGCATCCAGTTCACTCCCGATCTGCTTCCCGCGGACATTACCGGCAGTGATATGTATCGCCCCCAGGACAGTTCTTTTGTGTTTCAGCGCGGCCCCATTTTCCACAATCTGCTGCTGGCGGACGAAATCAATCGGGCGCCCGCCAAAGTCCAGTCGGCACTGCTGGAAGCCATGGCGGAGCAACAGGTCAGTATCGGCTCATCGTCCTACCCCCTTCCCGATCTCTTTATGGTGATGGCAACCCAAAACCCCATCGAGCAGGAGGGCACCTATCCCCTGCCGGAAGCCCAGCTCGACCGCTTTTTAATGCATGTGCTTGTCGACTATCCCGGCGGTGAAAGCGAAAAACGCATTTTGCGCCTGTCCAGGGAAGAGTCCTTTGACACCACACCACCGCCGCCACTGGTGCTGAGCCAGGCGGACATTTTCAGCGCCCGCAAAAAAATCATGCAGCTGCATATGGCCGATGATGTCGAGGAGTATCTGGTGCAGCTGGTACTGGCAACCCGCGACCCCGCAGCCTACGACAACAATTTGCCCCAGTGGCTGGAGTTTGGCGCCAGCCCCCGCGCCACCCTGGCTCTTGATCGCTGCAGCCGCGCCCACGCCTGGCTGGCTGGTCGCGACTTTGTCACCCCAGACGACATTCGCGCTGTCAGCCACGATGTTCTTCGCCACCGCATTATTCTCAGTTTTGAAGCTGAAGCCAGTGGCGTAACGCCAAACGCAGTCATCGACAGCCTGCTCAACGCCGTGGCTTCCGCCTGATCCCAGGATTGCCATCGAACCGCCACATGAGTAAAACCATGGCCAGTGCAATGACGTTAAAGCCCTCAAAGCTTGCGTCTTTACGAAAAACCTCAGCCACAACAACGGCAACGCCAGTTTCGGGCATTGCCGTGCCCGACACCGCCGCCCTTGTCGCCCTGCGCCACGGCGCTCGCCAGTTGTCGCTGTTTCCCAGGCGCCAGGCCATGGCCGCAACCGCAGGCAATTACAGATCCCGCTTCCGCGGCCGGGGCATGGATTTTGACGAAGTTCGCCCCTATCAGCCCGGCGACGATATTCGCACCATTGACTGGCGGGTTACCGCGCGCACCACCAAAACCCACACCAAAGTGTTTCGCGAAGAACGGGAAAGACCCGTGGTCATTGCTGTGGATTTACGCAGTTCGATGTTTTTTGGCAGCCGCAGGCTCAAATCCCTGGTGGCGGCGGAAATCGCCACCACCCTCGCCTGGGCGGGATTGCGGGCAAATGACCGGGTCGGCGGCATGATTTTCAGCCCGAGCCAGCAGCGGGATCTGCGCAGCCGCCGCAGCCACCACAATGTTCTTCAGTTTATTCACAGCCTCTGCGCAGCCTGCGAAGAACTCCTTGATTTTGGCGAAGACAAACTCTCACTGACCCAGGTGTTTGAGGATATTCGCCGCGCCCTGTCGCCAGGCACATCGGTGGTGATTATCAGCGATTTCCACGGTCTCGATCACGAGGGCGAAAAACAGCTGTTTCAACTGGTGCGCCATTGCGACCTGACCCTTGCCTGTGTCCGTGATCCCCTGGAAACGGCGCTGCCGCCGCCGGGAGTTTACCGGGTCAGTGATGGCGTCAACCAGCAGCGGCTCAATACCGGCGACAGCAAAATCCGCGCCCATTTCCACAACAGCCAGTTGCGCCAGCAACAGTTGCTGGAGGCTGTCAGCACCCGCATCGGCGCTGATCTGATGGGTTTTTCAACCAAAGACCCGGTTTTGCCGGAACTGATGAAGCACTACGGCAGCCGCAACAGCCACCACCGAGGTCGGAGGGGACGATGAACCCTACAAATCCCCTCGACCAACTCAGAGACATGCACCTGCCGCCGCCCCCGGGATTTTGGCCTCCCGCCCCCGGCTGGTGGCTGCTGGCACTTTTAGCGGTGGCATTGACGGCCATGGCGTTATGGTGGTGGCGTCAACGGCGCAGCGCCAACCGCTATCGCCGCGAGGCGCTTGCCCTGCTGAATAGCCTGACGAACCAGCAGGATTTCAGCCTCAACGATATTGTCCAGCTGATAAGGCGCACGGCAAAAACCGCAAACCCGAAAACTTCATGGCACACTCTGCCTGCAGCGGCGCTGCTGCAAAAGCTCGATGAATTTAACAAGGGCGCCCTAACAGCCGCCTTCGCCAGCAGCGAAAGTGAAGATCCCCAGGTTGTTTTCAGCAACCTTGCCGCCACACTTTACAGCGGCAAAGCTGCCAACCATTCGCAACAGCAGCAAGAGGTTCTGATCAAGGCTGCGCGCCGCTGGATCGCAACCCACAAGCGAGGGCAGTTACTGTGACTCTGCCCTGGATACCGGAAGCCTTTCAGCTGGCGTGGCCGTGGATGTTGACTCTGCTACCCCTACCCCTGCTGGTGCGCCTGATTTTACCCGCCGCCAAAACCGCCGCCCCGGCATTGCTATCGCGACTCTACGCCCGTACTGCCGCCGCCAGTTCAACCAGCGCACCAGCAGCAAGTCGAGCTCCACTGGTGCTTATGACCCTTATGTGGATTGCCCTGACCCTGTCGGCAGCCCGTCCCCAGTGGCTGGGGGATGCTATCGCCATTCCCGCCACCGGCAGGGATTTACTGCTGGCGGTGGACATTTCCGAAAGCATGCAAATGGAAGATATGCTAATCAACGATGAACTCTACCCGCGATTGACCGTCGTCAAGGATGTGGTGGGGGAATTTGTCGCACGCCGCAGCGGCGACAAGCTGGGTCTGATTCTGTTTGGCAGCCAGGCCTACCTGCAAACACCCCTCACCTTTGACCGCCGCACCCTCAACCAGCTTTTGCAGGAGGCCAAAATCGGTTTTGCCGGCCCGGCAACCGCCATCGGCGACGCTATAGGCATCGCCATCAAGCGTTTGCAGTCCCGCCCCGATAACAGTAGGGTACTGATTCTGCTCAGCGACGGCGCCGACACCGCCAGTGAGCTGCCGCCCCGCAAAGCGGCGGAATTGGCGGCCGATCACCACATTCGCATCTACACCATCGGCATAGGCGCAGACGCGCTGGTCAGGCGGTCTTTTTTCGGCGCGCGCGCGTTCAATCCCTCATCCGATCTCGACGAAGACATGCTCACCGACATCGCCACAACCACCGGCGGCAAATATTTCCGCGCCAGAGATCCAGAGCAACTCAAAGCCATTTATGAGCTTCTCGACACCCTCGAACCGGTGGCGCAGGAAGAGGAAATTCTGCGCCCCACCAAGGCTCTGTTTCACTGGCCTTTGGCGGTGGCCTTCTGCTGTTTTGTGCTCCTTGTCGGCCTGCGTACCCTGGGGCCGGACAATGACTGAATTGATCGCCAATCTCCACCAGTTTCATTTTCTCCGCCCCTGGTGGCTCTGCGGCTTTATTGCCGTAATAGCCTGCGCCTGGATGCTGCAAAGACGCGGCCGCAACCCCGGCTCGTGGAGCAAAATTATCGCCCCGGAGCTGTTGCCCCTGCTGGTGCAACAGGGCAGCGGGGCAAGCGTGAATCTGCGCCCCTGGGTACTGCTCGCCGGCACGCTGGCGGTGATCGCTCTGGCGGGGCCTGCCTGGAATAAAAAAGCCATGTCCGTCCACAAGCAGGAGCAGGCGCTGGTGATTCTTTTTGATTTATCGCCGTCGATGCTGGCGACGGATATAAAGCCCAATCGCCTCATCAGAGCCAGGCTCAAAACCATCGATCTGCTCAACGCCTACAGGGAAGGCACTGTGGCATTGATCGCCTTTGCCGGTGACGCCCATGTGGTTACACCCCTCACCGACGACACCAACACCATCATTACCCAGCTGCCGGTACTCCACCCCAATATTATGCCGTCCGTCGGCAGCAATGCCGAAGCGGCGCTGGCAAAAGCCCTGGAACTGGCCATGAACGCCGGTCATCTCGACGGCGATATTTTGCTGGTCAGCGACGGTCTGACCCCGGATGCAAGGGAAAACCTCCAGGCCACACTGCGGCAATTTCCCGATTTCCGACTCTCCATTCTCGGTGTCGGCAGCGATGAAGGTGCCCCGATTCCCCTCAACGAGTACGGCTTTGCCCGCGACAGCGGCGGCGGCATTGTCGTCGCCCAACTGCATTCAAAGGAACTGGAGGGGCTTGCCCGGCGCGCCGGCGGTGTTTACCGCAGCATCACCGGCAGCGACGCCGACATTGACGCTCTCCTCACTCCCATACAGGAACGGGGCGGCCAGCAGGCGCGGGAGCTGGAAAGAAATCTCGACATTTGGCAGGATCAGGGGTTCTGGCTGGTTCTATTACTACTGCCGTTCGCGGCATTGCTGTTTCGCAAGGGTTTGCTTGCCGCCCTGGTTCTGTTGCCCCTGGCCTACACCCCCGACGGTTATGCCGACTTCTGGAATGACCTCTGGCTGACCCCGGATCAGCAGGGCGCCAAAGCACTGGCAGAGAGCGATCCAGAAAGTGCTGAGCAACTCTTTAAAGACCCCATGTGGCGAGGTATTGCCGCCAGCCGCGCGGGCAATAACGACGAGGCCGCGGAGATACTTTCCCAACTGCAAAGCGCCGACGCCCATTACAACAGGGGCAACGCCCTCGCCAGAGCGGGAAAACTGGACGAAGCCATCGCCGCCTATAGGGAAGCGTTAACACTGAACCCCGAGATGGACGACGCCGCCCACAACAAGGCGCTGGTGGAATCCATGAAAAATCAGCGGGAAAACCAGCAGAATCAGGGGCAAAACCAGGACAGCGGCAACTCCGAGGGCGAGTCCGGCCAGCAACAGGATCAACAGCAAGATTCAGCGCAGCAGAATAGCAGCGGCAAGCCACAGGACGACAGCCAACAAAACCAAGGCGAAGGCAAAAATACCGACACAAAGGCACAGCAGGATAATCAGGGGGCAGAGAAACAGGGGACTGAAAACCCGAATGGTGGCAAACAGGCTGACAACCGGCAGACCGGAGATCAACCCCCGCCAGAGCAATCGTCGAACCCGTCTGGGCAAACACCCGAACCCCAAGCCCCACAACAAGACAACAACGCTGCCAGCCCCAGTGACGGGAACCCCATTCAGCGGTCACCGCCGGAAGAGGACAAGAACGATGGCGATACCGCTAAAAACGGCAACGCCGCTGCCACGGAAAGCGGCATGACTGAGACAGAACGGCAAAATGCCGAGCAATGGCTGCGCCGTGTACCCGATGATCCGGGCGGCCTGCTGCGCAACAAATTTGATTACGAGGCGCGACAGCGCTTTCGCGAAGAGGGCGGCAATCCGCGTCTGCCCCCAGGCAACTACACCGAGGAACGCTGGTAATGCGAGCTTTACGTCACCATTCTTTTCTCCAAACCCTGCTGTGGCTATGCGCCCTGTGCCTGCTGGCGACAACTGCCCAGGCATCCCAGCTGGTGGCAAAGACCGACCGCACCACCCTGTCCGTCAACGAATCCCTGACCCTCACCCTCAGTTACCAGGGACAGGCCATGGGCGCCCCGGATTTTTCGGAACTGGAAAAGGATTTTGATATTCTCTCCCGCCAGCAGCAGAGCCAGCTCTCCTTTGGTTTTGGCGACAACACATCCACCACCGAATGGGTACTTGCACTGATGCCCAGGCGCAGCGGCCAGCTGCACATTCCCGCGTTTAACTTTAAGGGTGAGGTCAGCGACCCTATCGCGATTGAGGTCACCGAGGAGCAGGCAGCAAGCGACAGCTCACAACCCATTTTTATTGAAACCGAACTGGAAAAGGACAGCGCCTATGTGCAGAGCCAGGTAATTTTCAGCCTGCGCTTGAATACGGCGGTGATGATGAGCAGCGTCGACATCAGTGATCTCGATATTCCCGGCGCCCGGGTGATAAAAGTTCACGATGCCCAGTACCAGAAAAGCCTCAACGGCAGAGAGTACATTGTCGTTGAAATGAAATACGCCATCTTTCCTGAACAACCGGGCACCCTGGAAATTCCCGCAGTGACGATTAATGGCGTGGTTCCCGATCGCAACGACCCCTTTGCCGGGCGTTCAATGTTTGGCAGTCGCGGCAAACCCGTGCGCCTCAAATCCGACGCCAAAACCCTGGAGGTGCTCACCATTCCCGACGGCGCCGCTGGCGGCAACTGGATTCCCAGCAAAGGACTCAGCATCAGCCAGCGCTGGAGCAGCAAACCGGACAACCTCACCGTCGGGGAGCCGATCACCCGCTCCATCACCCTGACCGCCCAGGGTCTCACCGGAGCACAGTTACCGCCATTAAATATCGAGGAGGGTCAGGGATATAAAACCTACCCCGACCAGCCGGACATCAGCGAAACCCTGTCTGAATCCGGGGTTCTGGGAACCCGCAGCGAATCTGTCGCCATTGTACCCACGGCGCCTGGCACTCTGACCCTGCCCGGGGTTCGAGTGCGCTGGTGGGATACCACGGCGGCAACCTTTCGCGAAACCAAGCTCGACGAGGTCACTGTTACTGTGGCGCCCGCAGCGGGTGCCGATGGCGCGGGGCAGGCAACCGCTGCCGAGCAGGAAGAAACTGAGACGGCGAACGCGCCGGAATCGCCGCAGGGAACCACCGCAGCACTGCCTGACGACCTTGCTCTGTTTGCCTCTCTGCTGACCAATGTGGTGCTCGCCATTGCGGTGATTATTCTGGCGCTTTTATGGCGCAAACGTCTCCCGCCGCTAGCCCTCCAGACAGGAACAGGCGACCCGAAAGCACAGAGCGCCGAGGAGCTGGAAAAAACCGCGTTCAAAAAACTGCTGGCGACGAACAACACCGATCTGCGCGCCCTGCGGCAACAGGTTCTCCATTGGGCACGGCTGTACTGGCCACAGGCGCAGATCCACACCCTGGATGATATAAAAGCCCTCTGCGCCAACAAAGAGTTGAACAACCTCTTTACCAACATGGACAATTCTTTGTATGGTAAGCACTCGGCGGCAACTGTGGACAGAGAAGCCCTTCTCAATGCCCTCAAGGACATTCGCCACCAGCGTAAAAACAGTGGCGCCGCGCAGCCATCCCTGCCGCCGCTCTACCCAACCAGTCCAGCGAAACCCCGTTGATCCGCCCGCGCGAGGAAAACGGCGGTGCAGTGAAACCATCAGGAGTGTCAAATGCGCAGAGTTGTCTTTAATCAGAAAGGTGGCGTCGGCAAATCCAGCATCACCTGCAACCTCGCCGCCATTGCCGCCAGTCGCGGCAAACGGGTACTGGTGGTGGATCTCGACCCCCAGGCCAACAGCACCCACTACCTGCTGGGCACCACCCCGGAAAATCTCGAAACCAGCATCGGCCATTATTTCGAGGATTCCCTGAAACTGCGCAAAAACCGCAACGAGGCCATCGAATACTCCTACGAAACCGAGTTCGATAACCTGTTTGTCATCCCTTCAAGCCCCGAGCTCAGCGACCTGCAAACCAAACTGGAAGCCAAGCACAAAATCTACAAGCTGCGGGATCTGCTCGATAAACTGGCGGAGGATTTCGACGAATTCTACATAGACACTGCGCCCGCCCTGAATTTCTACACCAACTCGGCGCTCATCTGCGCCGACCGCTGCCTGATTCCCTTTGACTGCGACGCTTTCTCCCGCCAGGCGCTTTACAATCTTCTCGACGTGCTTGAGGAAATTCGCGAAGACCACAACGCAAACCTGCAAATCGACGGCATTGTCGCCAACCTGTTCCAGCCCAGGGCAAACTTGCCTACCCAGATCATCGAGGAGCTTAAAGCAGAAAAACACCCCATTCTGCCGGTGCAACTGAGCGCCTCGGTGAAAATGCGCGAATCCCACAGCGAAAGCAAACCGCTGATCCATTTTGCCCCCAGCCACCCGCTCACCCAGCAGTTTGTCGAACTCTATGAGCTCCTGGAAAAAAACGCCAAGAAAAAACCCAGGCGCTGATTGAAACAGCCACAAGACACAATCATCTCCGTGGAAGCTGACCAGACTTCGGCGCTGCGCACCGTTGGCATTTTGCATTCGCCGTACAAGGAAAAGTTTGCCGTGCCCCGCCAGCCCGGTCTGGTCACTGCGGCGCGGGCAGAGCTGCATTTGCTGGGGGATTGCAACCGGGAGGAAATTCTCCGCGGCATCGAAGATTTTTCCCACCTGTGGCTGCTGTTTATTTTTCACCGAGTTGCAGCTCAGGGCTGGAAGCCCACGGTGCGCCCGCCGCGCCTGGGGGGCAACAAGCGTCTCGGGGTCTTTGCCACCCGCAGCCCGTTTCGCCCCAACCCCATCGGCCTGTCCGTTGTCCGCAACGAAGGCATCGAAAACCGCGACGGCCAGTGGCTGCTGCATCTGAGCGGCGCCGACCTGGTGGATGGCACCCCCGTTGTCGACATCAAACCCTATGTGCCCTACGCCGACGCCATCGCCGACCCCTCTGGAGGCTTTACCGATACCGTTGCCTTTGATACCGTCGATGTGCATTTTAGCGAGGCCAGCCGCCGTCAACTGGACAGTCTGGCAACTGGCTATCCGCAACTGGAACAACTGATTATTCAGGTTCTGGCGCAACAACCCCAGCCCGCCTATAGCGTCGAGCAAGACAATCAGCAAAATTCACAGAGAATCTATGGCATGACATTGTTCGATCTCAATATTCGCTGGCGGCACGGTGAAAACCGCCAGGAAGTGGTTGCCATCGAACAAATCTGCCGGGAATAATAGCTGCAGTTTTTAATTGCGGTTGTGTAATAGGCTTTTGGTTTATAAACGAGTATCTGAGGAGTAAAAAAATGAAGTGTCCCATATGTCCCGATGAGAATTTGGTAATGAGCGACCGCCAGGGAATAGAAATCGACTACTGCCCCAAATGTCGCGGCGTGTGGCTGGATCGCGGTGAACTCGACAAAATCATCGAGCGCAGTGCGGCGCCAGCGCAACCCCAGGCTCGACAAGACTATCGCGAGCCACCCAGACATACCGACAGCCATGGCTACCCCAAAAAGAAGAAAGGTGGTCTCTTGGGGGAGCTTTTTGATTTCTAAGGGGAACCCGGTAAAACCTGCGAATCGGTGCAGCGCGACAGCTGCCGCCAGAACAGTGTCTGGGGCGGCGCGTCATACTGTCAGAGAAGCCTTTGCGCGACCGGGCTGGGTCGGCGCAGACGTCACACAATAAGAGAACCTCTACCATGTCTTATCTGATTTTAGGTTTGATTCTGTTTTTGGGTACCCATTCCATCCGCGTGTTTGCCGATGGCTGGCGCAGCCAAATGATTGCCAAACTCGGTCTACTGCCCTGGAAAGGGCTTTACGCCCTGGTTTCTCTGGTCGGTTTTATTTTGCTTGTCTGGGGCTATGGCCAGGCGCGACTCGACCCGGTTTGGCTGTGGCACTCTCCACTCTGGGTGCGCCACCTGGTTGGTCTGTTGATGCTGCCCGCACTGATTCTGGCGGGGGCGTCCCATATTTCCGGCAGCGCCATCCGCGCCAAGGTTGGCCATCCGCTGATTGCCGCCACCAAGCTCTGGGCGGGCGCCCATCTTATTGCCAACGGCGCTCTGGCTGACCTGGTACTGTTCGGCAGCTTTCTTGTCTGGTCGATGATCGCCTTTCGCAGCGCCCGGCGCCGCGACAAAGCTGCAAACCTGCCAACGCCGGTTACCAGCCTGCGCTGGGACGCCCTGGCAGTGATTATCGGCACAGCCCTGTGGCTGGTATTCGCCTTTTATCTTCACAAGCCACTGTTTGGCGTCAGCTCCATGGGTTAACGCCACACCGGGATGGGCGCAAAGCCCATCCCGGCGCTGATCTATCATGTCACTTGCGGCGCGTTTCCCCTATAATTCCCGCCTTTGATTCAGGCCTGACAGAAAACACCCAATGGAAGAGCATTATCACCCCGACATTATCGAGAAAAACGTCCAGCAATTCTGGCAAAGCAACCACAGCTTCAAGGTAACTGAGCAGCCTGGCAAAGAGAAATACTATTGCCTGGCGATGTTTCCCTACCCCAGTGGCAAGCTCCACATGGGTCACGTGCGCAACTACAGCATCGCCGATGTCATCAGTCGCTTTCAGCGCATGCAGGGCAAGAATGTTCTCCAGCCCATGGGGTGGGACGCCTTCGGCCTGCCCGCCGAAAATGCCGCCATCAAGAACAACACCGCCCCCGCAGCCTGGACCTACAGCAATATCGACTACATGAAGACCCAGCTCAAATCCCTGGGTTTTGGCTACGACTGGAGTCGCGAGCTGGCCACCTGTCAGGCCGATTACTATCGCTGGGAGCAGTGGTTTTTCACCCGCCTCTACGAAAAGGGGCTGGTTTACAAAAAAACCAGTGCCGTCAACTGGTGTCCCAACGACCAGACCGTGCTCGCCAACGAACAGGTGATCGACGGCTGCTGCTGGCGCTGCGACACGGCGGTGGAAAGGAAGGAAATTCCCCAGTGGTTTATCAAGATTACCGCCTACGCCGAGGAACTCCTCAACGACCTCGACAAGCTCGATGGCTGGCCGGAGCAGGTGCGCACCATGCAGCGCAACTGGATCGGCAAGAGCCGCGGTGTGGAGATGACCTTTGATCTCGCCACCCCCGTCGTCGGTTTTGCCGCCTTCGACGTTTACACCACCCGCCCCGACACCCTTATGGGAGTGACCTATGTCACTCTGGCGGCGGAACATCCCATCAGCCTGGCGCTGGCGGCAACCAACCCTGAACTCAAGAACTTTATCGCCAACTGTAAAAAGCAGGCGGTCAACGAAGCCACCATGGCCACCATGGCCAAGCAGGGCATGGCGCTGGGGATCGACGCCATCCATCCCCTGACCGGCGAAAAAGTCCCGGTATGGGTGGGCAACTACGTTCTTATGGACTACGGTTCCGGCGCAGTCATGGCAGTGCCCGGCCACGACCAGCGGGACTGGGAATTTGCCAAACAGTACGGCCTCGCCATCAAGCAGGTGATTGCCCCCGCCAACAACGAACCCTGCAATATCGACGCAGAGGCCTTTGTCGCCAAAGGTGTTGTGATCAACTCCCCTGACAACTTTAAAGAGCAATTCGACGGCCTCAGTTTTGACGCTGCCTTTGACGCCATCGCCAATGCCCTCATCGCCAAGGGCAAAGGCAGAGTCACCACCAATTTCCGTCTGCGGGACTGGGGCGTTTCCCGCCAGCGTTACTGGGGCGCCCCCATTCCCATGCTCTATCAGGCCGATGGCGCCGAGATTCCCGTGCCAGCCCATAAATTGCCGGTGCTGTTGCCGGAAGATGTGCAAATGGACGGCATTCAGTCCCCCATCAAGGCCGACCCCCAATGGCGCAAGGACGAACTCAACGGCGAGGCTCTAGAACGGGAAACCGACACCTTTGACACCTTTATGGAGTCGTCCTGGTACTACGCCCGCTTCACCTGCCCGAATTTCAGCGACGGCATGCTCGACAAGGATGCCGCCGACTACTGGCTGCCGGTGGATCAGTATGTGGGCGGCATAGAGCACGCCATCCTTCACCTGCTCTATGCCCGCTTCTTTCACAAACTGATGCGCGACGAAGGTCTGATTTCCAGTGACGAACCCTTCACCCGCCTGCTGTGCCAGGGCATGGTGCTTAAGGACGGCGCCAAAATGTCCAAATCCAAGGGCAATACCGTCGATCCCCAGGCGCTTATCGACCAATACGGCGCCGACACCGTGCGCCTCTTCACCATGTTTGCCGCACCGCCGGAGCAGTCCCTGGAGTGGTCTGACGAGGGCGTGGCCGGTGCCCACCGCTTTTTAAGAAAACTGTGGAAAGCCGTCGCCACCCACCTGGAAAAATCCGCCACCTGCGCTGGCGACACAAATATCGACCTCTGCTCCGTTGACGGCCAGCTGCGGGATTTGCGCCGCAAAACCCATGAAACCATTGCCAAGGTCAGCAACGACTGCGGTGTGCGCCAGACTTTCAATACTGCCATTGCCGCCGTGATGGAATTGCTTAACGAAGTGAGTCGTCTCAGAGAAGATTCGCCCCTGGCACTGGCGGTAGAGCGCGAGGCGCTGGAGTCTGCGGTACTGCTGCTGGCACCGATGGTGCCCCATATCTGCCACCACCTGTGGAACGAGCTCGGCCATGAAGGCGCAGTGATTGACGCCCAGTGGCCCAGGGTCGATGAAACGGCGCTGGTGCGTGACAGCATTGAAATGGTGGTTCAAGTCAACGGCAAAGTCAGGGCAAAAATTACCGTCGCTGCCGACGCCACCCAGAGCGATATTGAAGCCAGGGCGCTGGCGGAAGAAAATGTCACCCGCTTTACGGATGGCCTCAGTGTTCGTAAAGTGATTGTGGTTCCGAAAAAACTGGTCAGTATTGTTGCCAACTGACAGCAGCTGTAAAAACAGGATTTAAACATGAAGGAAAGACAAACGAAAATTTCCACCGTGCTCGCCTGCCTGGCTCTAATGCTCAGCACCCTGCTGGCAAGCGGCTGCGGCTGGCAATTGCGCGGCGCGGGCATGATTCCCGAAGATCTCAAAGCCCTCCATGTGGTCTCCCGCGACCCCAATGGCAAACTCTCCCGTGAGCTTGCCAGAGCTCTCAAGTCTGCCGGTGTCGATGTTCCGCCAAGCGCCGCAGAGGCTGACCTCTCCCTGGTGATTACCCAGGAGCGCAGCCTGGTTCGCGTCGCCACCGTCAACGAAAACGCGCGGGTTTCCGAGCAGGAACTCACTGAAGAGGCCACCTTTATGGTGGTGGACAAAGAAGGGGTTCAGGCCGTTCCCCTGTCTACCGTGACCGTGCAGCGAATTTTCGAGTACAACGAAGACAACGTTCTCGCCACCCAGGACGAGCGGGAACTGATCCGCACGGAAATGCGCCGCGACCTTATCAGCCAGATGCTCAACCGCCTGCGCCAGCTTCGCAAGCAGCCAGATGCGCCTGCGCCCTGAGCAACTGCAGCAACACCTGAAAGGTGTACTGTCGCCTGTCTATCTGATTTGCGGCGATGAACCCCTGCTGGCTCAGGAAGCGGCCGACGCCATCAGAGCGGGGGCTCGCGCCCAGGGCTTTGGCGAGCGCGAGCTATTTCATGCCGACGCCGGATTCGACTGGCAGCAGCTGCTCGCTGAAGCCAATGCCTTGTCTCTTTTTGCCGACAAAAAAATCCTTGAAGTCCGGATCAACAGCGGCAAGCCGGGCGACAAGGGTGCCAAGGCGTTGACGGAGTATTGCAGCTCGCCATCGCCGGATAATCTGCTGCTGGTGATTACCCCCAAGCTCGACAGCAGCGCCATGCGCAGCAAATGGGTAAAAACTCTGGAGGACAGCGGTGTCCTTATTCAGGTGTGGCCGGTCAATAGCCCACAGATGCCGCAATGGATTTCCCAGCGCCTGCACCAGGCGGGCATTCGCGCCAGTGGCAGCGCCATTGAGATCCTCGCCGATCGTGTTGAAGGCAACCTGCTGGCAGCCATTCAGGAGATCGAGAAGCTCAAGCTCCTCGCCCACGACGGCGAAGTGGACGCCACCACCATGTCCACCGTGGTTGCCGACAGCGCCCGCTTCAATGTCTTCTCGCTGATTGACAAGGTTCTCGAAGGCGACGCCCAGGGCGCTGCCCGCATACTGCGCGGCCTGCGCGAAGAGGGTACCGAAGTCCTGGTGATTCTATGGGCGCTGGCGCGGGAATTGCGTCTCCTTATCGCCGCCGCCGACGCCCGCAATTACCACGATTCCATCGACAATGTCTTTAAAAAACACAAGGTGTGGGACAAACGCCAGCCTTTGGTTAAAAGCGCCCTGCGCCGCCTCAAATTGCCCCATCTGCGCATGCTGCTGCGCCAGGCAGCGGTGGTGGATCGCACCGTAAAGGGTATGCGCAACGCCAACCCCTGGGAAGAACTCACCGCCCTGGTAATGAGCTTTGCCGGTGCGCCGACCCTTTCCGCCCAAAGCGTACGCCTCGCCATTAATGACTGACACCGCAAAATCTTACCCCCCCTGTTTGCGCCAAAAAAATTGTCTTCCCAGCCGCAGAGCTATTGCCGCGACCACGCCCCCTGCTGCACACTGGCGCCCATCTGTTTTATGTCGACAGCCACTGAATTAACGATCACCGGATACCCCTATGTTTGAATGGATCGCAAGTCCCGAAGCCTGGATGGCGCTTGCCACCCTCACCGCCCTTGAAATCGTCCTCGGCATCGACAACATTATTTTTATCTCCATACTTGTTGGCCGCCTGCCGGAGCAGCGGCGCAATCTCGCGCGCAATCTGGGTTTGGCACTAGCCATGATCACCCGCCTGCTGTTGCTGGCCAGCATCGCCTGGGTGATGGGGCTGACCGAAACCCTGTTTTCGGTATTCGACCATGCCATCTCCGGGCGCGACATCATTCTTATCGGCGGCGGTCTCTTTCTGCTGTTCAAGGCTACCCATGAAATTCACAACAGCCTCGAGGGCAGCGACGACGCCGGCAATACGGCCACAGGTGTTGCAGCTGCCAGCTTTGGCATGATTCTGGCGCAAATCGCCATTCTCGATATTATTTTTTCCCTGGATTCGGTGATTACCGCAGTAGGTTTAGTGAGCGACATTAGCATTATGGCCATCGCCATTATCACCGCCGTGCTGGTGATGCTGTTTGCCGCCAAAGCCATCGGCGAATTTGTCGATCGCCACCCCACCATCAAAATGCTGGCGCTGTCCTTTCTGATTTTGGTGGGAGTGACACTGATTGTCGAAGGTTTCGATGTTCATGTGCCCAAAGGCTATATCTATTTCGCCATGGCCTTTTCCGTCGCTGTGGAAATGCTCAATATACGTTTGCGCAAAAAAGCGACGACGCCTGTAGTGCTTCACAAGCAGATGCCAACCGACAGAGCGTCCATGGGAGACTAGTTATCGTTGACGCCACTGAAGCAAAACACTTTGAGTCACTAAAAAAAGCAGGCTAACTATGGATAAGGCTCGTGAAAAGGAAGCTTCCGGCACGATTGTTTCATCGCACCAACCGCGCTGGAGGCAAGTTCTGCCAAAATTTGCATCCATAGGTGTTTTTTGATAGTTTGCTTACTTACTCACAAGAAAAAAGATAGCTCTCATATAGCAAAAAATTTTTGATGGTGAAAATATGCAAAGTTATAATTTCGAGCTTTCCAACAGCTCCTATGCAAATCAAGTCATGCAGAAATCAGGGGCAAACGGGGTATCACTTTTTCTATTCGATAACAGTCATGGGAAAACAACGCCTGTTTCTTTTATTTATCATAAACATCTTTCAAAAGATGCCCTTAATAACTATGCAACCAACCTTTACCACTATGATCCATTGATACCCAAAAACAAATCTATCTACCACAGTTGTAATAATTTTACCGGGGTAACCACGCAGGGCGATATTAAGAAAACAAACTACCTAACCAGAAATAATAGTAATAATAAATATTGGAATTATTTTTCTCAGCTGGGATTTCATGAAACAGGAGTAAGCTACAAAGCCATTTCACCCAATATTTATTTGGTAATCGGCCTGAATTTGATAGAAAAAAGAAGGCATCTGTCCGTCGAATCGGCCGTGCAACACATGGAAAATTGGTTGCAAGAGAGCTGCGATTACATCATCGACTTTTCTGTCAGAAATTATAATGGGGAGTTCTTGCAAAAGAACGCTGAATCCTGTCTGGACGACCTTTCAAAACAATTAACGAATCGTGAATTTCAGGTAGTTTGCGAATTGCTTCAGGGTAAAAGCAACAAGCAAATCGCTCACACATTATCATTATCCGAATATACGATTGAAAATTATCTACGGCGAATTTATAAAAAATTCA
>JALOAH010000027.1 GCA_023228865.1 Porticoccaceae bacterium
GGCGCACATAAAGCTGGCTTTCTACTTTTGCCTCGCGGAGCTTCGCATGGGTATCCAGTGCATTGCCAAGAAGGCTGTCCCGCGATGAAGAAAGGACAAGGGTGGGCGGGAATTTACCAAGAATCTTCGGGTGATCCGCGGGAAAGGCCAAGGGGTCAGCCATATCGGCCGGACCGAAATATCCGGGCAATTTCGGTATTTCATCAGGAATTTTCACTGTGGCGCCAGTCAGTCCCAGCATCCAGAATCCGGTATCGGATGCGCCGCGACTTGCCGTCCCCGCGGCCTGAATGGCAATGGCGCCAGGCCCCGGCACCCCGTCCCTGTCCAATCGCGCCACGACCTGGGCTGCAAGTATCCCTCCGGCCGATGAGCCGACAATACCTATATTGCCGGGCTTGTAGGATTTCAGCAGTTCGCGATATACCTTGACCACATCATCGGTGGCGGCGGGATAAACGGCTTCGGGGGCCTGACGATAATCCACCGCAATGACCTTGTAGCCACCGATCCCGGCCATGGGTATCGCTTCCATACGGCCACCCACGCCACCATTGCCGATCACAAAGCCTCCACCGTGAAGGCTGATCAGCACCTGCTCCCGCCTGCGGTCGTCCAAGCCGGCCTTGGGTTCAACGATATCGACGGCAACACCTGCTATTTCAGTTCGCTCCATGCTGACCGCATACAGCGCCTCCCATCTCTCCAATATCGGGCCGGCCCACCGGGTATCGTAAATATGGCGGATATTATGGATATCGCCAGTCATGGCAGGATCACCGCCACGGGCAAAATATGCTTTGAAAGCTTCGCGCGCCTCATCACTGAAACTGGATGGCATGGCATATCGCTGTTCAGGAACGTTTACGGCGCCCTCTTTGTCGATCATGGGCGGGTGCGAAGGTCCGGAATCGGCAAAAACCGGGGTTACGGCGAGGATGGAAACTACCAGCGTCTGCCGCATAAAGAGTGAAGTCAAACCTGTCAATTTATTTCCCTCATCGTGATTCAATATTTTAGGATCCGACCTTCTGGACGGGGTCCGCCTGGATGGTCTCAACCGTAAAGTGCTTTCGTCAACAACTTGCGCATTTCAGACCGGTCGTCGGTTGAAACATGTGGTGGCACGTCAAAATGCATGACCTGGCGCTTTTCCAGGTCGTAGGGGTTCCATCGAGGAATGGCCGGATTATTGGGATCCCCTGTCGAGGCAAAGCGCACCCAGGTATCGCTCATGATCTTGCCCATCTCAGCGTTTTCCGGGCGATCACCCGCCATCACAGACATGGAGTAATTATTGAGCGCAAAGGGAATATCGCCGCCATGAGCCGCACCCATTACGCCATCGAGAGCGGGCGATTCGAAATCGAAGCGATAGGAATAGACCGGGCCCCGATTAGCGGCCGCGCGCCGCTCGGCCCAGGCAATGGAGCCTGCCCACATCGTGCGGTCAGTAATCATCTGGCACGCAATATCAGTCGGCGAGGAACCGGACATCTCATCCCGGTACGCCGTGTAGATCTCGTCGCTCATCTCGCCAAATAAGCCGTCCGACATACCCTTGAGACCACGGTCATCGAGAGAACCAAACCAAGGCATACCCAGCATCATCATAGTCATATCGTCCTTGGTGGAGCCAATCAGCACTGGCACATCGATCCCCGAGGGCGCAGGCACCGGGTCCATGGGATGGACAGGCAGAACCGCGCCATCCACCACCGGCTGGAGCGGCATGAAATCTTCCGGATTGCCCTGACCGGCCAGACCACCGCTGATGGACATGGCCATTTTTTCCGCCTCATGCACCAAGGTCTGCGCGGGAATGTCGTGCAGTTTGTGGAAATTCTTTCGATCAAGACCTAGGTGCGCCAGGAATTTTTCGGCATTTTGTGTCGCGCGTTCCGCTGTCGTGGCGCGCATCATGGCACCACTCATCAGATTGGCGCGATGAATGAGCCCTTTGGCGGCGGGCATCGCCAACAGGGTCGAGGTCTTTGAAGCACCACCGGAAGAACCAAATACCAACACGCTGTCCGGATCGCCACCAAAGCCCGCGATATTATCTCGCACCCACTCCAGGGCAAGAGCCAGATCCAGCATCCCCACATTACCGGAGTGGGCGTATTCCTCGCCGCCAAATTCCGCCAGATGCAGGTAACCCAGGGGGCCCAGCCGATGATTCACTGTAACCACTACCGCATCACCCCGCTGCGCAGCGCCGGTTCCGTCATACATTGTCCACGCACCAGAGCCGGTGGAAAATGCGCCACCATGTATGTAAAAGAGTACGGGGCGTTTGCGTCCATCATTGACCCCGCCGGTCCAGACATTGAGTACCAGGCAGTCCTCCCCGGTTGCCGGCTCATCGCCGGAAAGACCATGAAGGAACGCCATAAAAGCCTTCATTCGCTCAGCCGCAGCAGGGTCGGTAGTCCCGGACATTCCTCCGGCTTCCGCCGGGGATGCTTGCGGCGCGTTGGGTCCGAAGGCCATCACATCGCGCACACCTGTCCAGGGCTGCGGCTTCGAGGGTGCCTTGAAGCGGCTGGCACCCCCTGTCGGAGCACCGTAGGGAATACCCTTGAAAATGTGAACACCTCCCTGCGTCGTGCCTCGTACTTTGCCAGCATTGGTCTCGACGACACTATATTGCGGCTTTCCTCCACCGGTGGTAGCCGCAACAGCCTGCATCAGGAATGACGATCCAGCGAGAGATATTCCCCCCGCCCCGGCAGCAATTTTAAGCAAACGGCGACGATTGATCTCGATCATAGTGGTAACCTCACAGAGTTGTAATCATTCAAACCTACGGTAGCAATTTGTGCCACACACCGCCTACCCCTTCGCCGAGAATCGTTCCCGGTTTGTCCTTGATATAGGTATAGACAGGCTTATCCTTGTAGCTCCATTGAAACTTGCCATCATCCCGTTTGAATGTGGCCCAGTCACCCACAGCAGAGGATGATCCGGAGGACAATAAGGGTGGCCAGGCTACCGCACATTGATCATTGCAGACCGACTGCCCCGGGCCATCCTGGTCAAAGACATACAAAGCCAATCCATCTTCCGTGCGGAACTCATACCGCGAATCCTCCACCATGATGCTCACCTCGACCGGGGTAGGGCCCGGTGACGACTGAGCCAGCACAGGCAGCCCAGCCAAACCCAAGGCGCCGATCAATCCACCAATGAGACTCCGAATCAGCATCTTTAGTACCTCCCTAAGATAGGTCATAACGTTGAAATAGCCATTTCCTCAAACCTGCCCGGCCTAGAAGATCCATGAAAAGCGATAACTGCTTACTCAGCTCCCCACGCATACCGGAACTTAACACCGTAGGTTCTCGGCTCACCATAGAGTGACTGAACAAATCCAAAATCATTGTAGAGGTCCGCTCCGCCCAGCAGGTATTCCTTGTCGAAGGCATTGTTTACAAAAAGCGTAATGTCGAGGGGATGGCCCATAACGTTTTGCCAGGTGAGATTAGCGTTCATAAGAGCATAGCCATCAAATTTCGACTGGCGTGAAACCGCCGCCTGATCGCTGTAGCGTTCTGTCTGATAATAACCGGTGATGTTGTACAATAAATCTCCCGCCGAATCGCCCACTGGCATACGGTATTCGGCGGTAAGACCTACCTTGTGCTGGGGAACATCTGCCACTTTGGTCACCAGCACAGGGGTGTTGGCATCCGTGGAATCAATCTTTGAGTCCACATAGGAGTAGTATCCCGACAAGGTGAAATTAGGGGTAAACTGTACAAGCGCCTCGATCTCTCCACCCTGGATAATCGCTTCAGCGGAATTGAAGTTGAGTGCAAAAGAGGTCCCGCTCTCGATGAAGTAAGTGGTGCGCACGATATCCTCGTACCACTGATAATAGTAGGCGGCATTAATACGACCATAAATCTCGTTAACCGCCCAGTCCCATTTGAGACCGATTTCGACGTCGTCTACGTATTCCGGTTCGACAAGGACCAATGAAGGATCCACCGCTGTTGGGTTAAAGGCCCCCCCCTTGAAACCGTGCCTGTGAGCCAGGTAGACCAACGTATCATCGTTAATCTGGTAGTTCGCCGTCACCTCCCAGTTCCAGTCGCTCCACTCCCCGGATACTGAATTCGTCGAAACCCCACCCGGGAAAGAGCCTATGCCGCCAGTTTCACTGAAAGTCTTTACGTCTCGCTCATCCCATGTATAGCGAGCGCCCAGCGTAAGCGAAAGTCCCTCAGCGATAAAGTCCAGGGGAAGTCTGATCTGGCTATAGGGGGCCACACTGCGGACATCACTTTCGCTGTCTCGGAAGGATGATCCCGCACTGATAACCAAGCCACCCACTGTGACGGTCTCTCCGGGAATGCCGTCTTTGACCCTGCTCTCCTTAGACCAATATACACCGCTTACCCAGCTCAGCCGGCCGTCCATGCCCGTATAAATTACCTGTAACTCATCAGAATAAAGGCGGCTGGAGGGCTCGCCACCGGGGCCATTGACACCCAGGTGAATCAGTGGCAATGGCACTCCACCCATATTGGTACCATTGCCACCGCGGCGCTGCTGAACCCCGAAGATATTTTTCAGCGTGATGCTGTTGTTGAGCTGAAAGATAGTAGTATTGGACAGAAAACGATTATCCTGATCGATATACCCCTCGTAATCGAGATGAATCTTATCCCTGCCGAGAGCAATAGCCTCCTCCGCATACTCGTTAAAGGAACCCGGACCAGGATAAAGGCCAAGTGCCGGATTATATAAAGTCGCCGCCGTGCCCGCCGGATTATATGCCACCAGATGATTGGAAGAACCACGCGTATCTATAGTATCGTAAGAAAATATCGTCGTATTCTCAATAGCATCAGTGGGTGCGAACAGAAGTGATGCTCGGATCGACTTATAGTCCTTTTCATCAAGCTTGTTCCCAGTGCCTATATTCCTTGTCCAGCCATCGCGTTTCTCCATGTTACCAGCGATTCTCAGCGCAAGCTTGTCGTCTATCAAGGGAATATTGACCATAGCTTCGGTACTATTATGATCGAAGTTACCGATGCCACCCGAAAAATAGGCACTGAACGCATGCTCAGGTTTCTTCGGAGAAATCAACATAGCACCACCGGTCGAATTGCGACCAAAAGCAACCCCCTGCGGTCCCTTGAGGACTTGAATCGAATCGAGATCGTAGAGTGTCGCCGAGCCCGTGGGAGTCAACGGCACTTCTGCAAATAGTGTATCGACGCCTGGGTAATCGGAAGCATAGGCTGCCGACTGCCCCCGCAGCTGTAAACGAACACCGGATCGTGTCAGACTCTGGGCAAAATTCAGAGCCGGCACGTTGTACTGGAGTTGCTCGAAGTTGTGGATATTCCGCTTCTCCAGATCGCCAGACGACAATGCAGTGATAGCGATTGGAACAGCCTGCAGACTTTCCTCAACGCGCCTGGCCGTCACCAGTATTTCTTCAATTCCCTGAGCCAAGGTCAGAGAGGGAACACTTAGCGGCAGAAGTATCGCGGAACCGAATAGATATTTTTTAAGAATCATTTTTATCCGTTACCTTTGATGGTGTTAGAGCTATGCCTTAGAACTTCAATTTATTCTATTTATCTACCTTTCAAAAACCTGACCTGATCATATCAACATCTCGACTCAGATATTATTCTCCTGAAAATTGATAATCAAATCCCAATCCCGACAACTCAGGAATACAGAACGATCCGCGGCAATCCTCCTTCTGGCACTTACGCAGCGCCAGTCAATCTAAACTGATAAACAGGGGTAGCATGCGTATCCGTCTCACCTGTTTCTATCAAAGATGTCATTGGCAAGCACAGAATTATTTTACCAGCGCCATTGGATCCAATAGGAGGCGGAGACAGAATAGACAGCCAGCTGAATCTACATTGGAGATACCCGTTGACAATCTTCCATCCTTCGTTCCGCCTGTCGAGATAAATGGATATGCCCTGATCATCGCTCTCTATCTCCAAAAGCAAGCCTTGTTGTCATATTCCATGCTTCGCCCTGACATCGGGCAGCCGCGATTTAAAATCAATCCGGAACACCAATAAAACCATTCGGCAGAGCAATTTCACGCATTTTCACAAAGGCAGGCCGAGCCTCAACTCGATCCTTCCAGCCCATCAGTTTCGGATAGCTTGTCATATCATGCTTGGCCACCATGGACATGAAATTGATATTAAAATGCATCATGATATCCGCAATTGAAAACTCAGATCCACCAAAATACCGGTATCTGGAAAGGTGATCTTCAAGATACATCAGGGCCTGATCTGACTTTCCCTGCTGGCTTTTTACTACCGGGGGCGCTTCACTACTGACTGCTCGCTGAAGAAGAAACTCGGTAATAAATCGAGGCGCGGCAGAACCTTCCGCGAAATGAAGCCATTGCAGATATCGAGGATAATCTTCAGAGTCAGCGGCAGGTGCCAGTCGCCCATTGCCGTGGCGTTCTTCAAGAAGCTGAAGTATCGCAGACGACTCCACAAGCACGTCATTCCCATACACCACAGTGGGTGTTATGGGCATAAGTGGATTGACAGACTTCGCCATTCTGTGACTAGCATAGAGATCCCCAGGCTCAAACATGAGGGAATAAGGAATTCCTGCTTCTTCACAATACCAAATAATGCGCTCCGATCGTCGTCCTTCGGTGTGATAAATTGTCAACAAAGGCTCACGCGAGGAAGCCCGAAGAGAATTATCAGCGGCACCAGCGGAGATACAGAATGTACTCACAGCCAGCACCGCTGACAGCAGCGACAGCATCTTGCCCATAAAATCATGCTTCTTTTAATTAGGAAAAATGATGAACAGGAATATCATTGCTCGCCCCAGCGATAATCGAATCGTACGCCATAAGTCCTTGGCTCCCCGTAATAAGCCAAGACATAGCCGAAGTTGTTATAAATATCAGCACCAGACAGCAGATACTCTTTATCAAAGGCATTATTGACAAACAAAGTAATGTCCAGTGGATTGCCCATAATTTGCTTCCACCCGAAGTTAGCATTGACGATGCCATACCCGGGAAGCAGTGATTCTTCAACTTCTGAAGCCTGATCGGCATAATGATTACTTTGCGCATAGCCGGTGATCGCCAGCTCCAGATCACCCGTATCGTTCTGCATAGGGTATAGGTAGTGTAAAGTAGCGCTAACCTTGTGCCTTGGGATATCCGCCAATTTTGAGATCGGAATCGGAGATCCCACCTGCGATTTAACTTCGGATTCCACATATGAGTAATGCGCGGAAATTGACAATCTGTCCGTAAACTCCACAGTAGATTCTATTTCACCACCTATAACAGTCGCCTCTGCAGAATTGAAGTTCAGCGTAAATGCAGTGCCATCTTCCTGAAGAAAATGTGTATTTGTCACAATATCTTCATACCATTGGTAGTAAAAGGCAGCATTGGTTCGCCCATGAATATTATTGATTGACCAATCCCACTTTACACCCAGCTCCACGTCATCCACATACTCCGGCTCGACCATAACCAGGGCTGGATCCAACGCAGACGGATTGAATGCCCCTCCTTTGAAACCATGGCGATGAGCTATATAGGCCAACAAATCATCATTTACCTGATAATTTATCGTGGCTTCCCAGTTATAATCGCTCCATTCACCCGACACCTCAGTAACCGTTTCAACACCACCAACTGAGCGCCGCTGTGTCGAATCACGCTCATCCTTGGTGTATCGAACACCCGCAGTAAAAGACAGGCCCTCAACTATGGAGCTCAGCGGGAATGTCAATTGAGCATATGGTGCTATGCTCTTCGCAACTGATGTATTACGAGTAAGTGGCCCAGGAAATCCAACATTTATTGATTGGGTCGGGATCCCTTTCTTTCCAGGCTCTTGACGAGACCAGAACAGACCTGTTACAAGGTCAAAACTTCCCCCCGGATCGCTGTACAGAAACTGCAATTCATTGGAATACATTCTATTTGAAGGCATTCGTCTACTCCCTTCCACCCCTAGGTATATCAAAGGCAGGGCTACACCACTCATATTGATTCCGGTTGACGACTGCAATTCCTGAAAACCAAATATATTCTTGAACGTCAGACTTTCAGAAATATCGTAGGAGGTGGTATTCGATAGAAATGATGCCTTCCTTTCTTGGCCACCTTCATAGTCAATACGGATTTTATCTCTTCCTAGGGCAATTGCTTCATCTGCAAGCTCGTAGAATAATGGACCGAACAGAAGCGCTGCCATGCCATTGGGGTTGTAAGCATGAAGCGAATTGACTGCACCCAGTGTCTCTGAATTTTCATATGAATATACCGTCGAATTTTCGAGCTTATCATTCGGGGTAAATAGTAAGGATGCTCTGATTGTTTCAAAATCACGCTCATTGAGCTTCTTTCCGGTCTGGATGTTTTTTACCCAACCGTCCCGCTTATCCTGGCTGGCCACTACCCGCATAGCCAAGACATCATCGAGAATTGGTATATTGACCATCCCCTCCACAGCGCGATAGTCAAAATTTCCAATATTACCTTTGACGTAAGCACCAAACTGATGATCCGGCTTTTTCGGGTAGAACAGAACGGCCCCACCGGTAGAATTGCGGCCAAAGGCAACGCCCTGGGGCCCCTTGAGCACCTGGATGGACTCCAAATCTGCAAGAGTGGCAGAAGAAGGACCTGATGCTCCAATAAGAGGAACTTCGGCAAACAACCTATCTATACCAGGGAAATCCGAGTTCTTTGCTGTTGATTGCCCCCTGATCTGCAAACGCGATTCTCTGCCGGCACCATGGGAAAAGCTTAGTGCCGGGACATTATATTGAAGTTGCTCAAAATTAGTTACGTTCTTTATTTCCAGATCCCGTGAACTCAAAGTGGTAATAGCAATCGACACATTCTGCTGATTCTCTTCCACCCTTCGAGCTGAAACTATCACCTCTTCTAGTAGACCCTGAGATGACCTTCCCTCTTGAGCAATTGCGCTTTGACCCGGCAGCAAACAGAACATCACTGGCATAACAGCCAAGGCGTGAGATGCCATAATTTTTCTTTTCTTAACTAATGCAGGTGTTCTCATTCATTTCTCCGTTATTCTATTTGTATCTTATTTAACGAGCCCTTATAAAATTTATATCGTTATGTCTATATCTAACTCTCTGTCTTACTAATCCTGGCAGCTGATTTCTATTTGCCATCCTTGTCCTTCCTGTATGGCTTGTGGCAGTTTGAACAACTAACGCCTGTGGAATGATACTGAGCTGTAAGCGCCGTCAGATCATTCAGTTTAGAGGAGGCAATCAGTCGCTCTGACTCGGCCATGAAATCTCTGTATAGGGACTCGAATTCAGAGAATTCCTTCCAGATTTCAAGCTTTGCATCCGTCGCGAATCCAGAATCAGGACCTGTTTCCGCGGCGAACCAAGTCATCATTTCGCTCCCTGTAGCCATCAATTTCTCGGCGGCTGTTGTTACACGCTGCAAATCGGGCTTGCGCGTCTTCAATTCATCATCAATAACTTTCATCTCACGGCCCATGGCCTTGAAGTTATGCTGCCTTTCGAAAATCGCCCTTTCAACAGGATCGGCAGGGACAGCAACTCGCTTTTCTCCACATCCCGACAATCCTAAAACAGTAAAAATTCCTGCCAAGAAAAACAATCTGGTGCTGACGTTATTGATCATTTTAAGCATATGAAAAATCCTAGTTGTAGTCTCGGATCAACAGTGATTCGCGCACCCGGCAATCGGTGCGGTCGCCATCCAGAAACTTAGTATCCTGAAAAGATGCAGGTGAAATTAGTCAAACTCTAATATTCAATGGGTACAGTATTTATTCACTGATTTTCCAAGACGATCTTGGCAGCCCCAAGCAAGTTATGGAACTGTTCAATAATCGCTTAAATCCCGTTTAATCATCGAGTATCCCCATAATACGAATGACCGGATTTTATGCCCCCACAGGTCCCCCGGCTCCTCGTCGCCCGCATAGGTGTAAACGGGTTTTCCTTGATAGGCCCAGACCATCAGGGGAGTGACATCGGGATCGGCAGGCGCGTATTGATGCGCACCAGTTGGATCCACCGGGATTACAGTCCAGGTCGTTCCCACAGCCGTTGAGCCTGGCGAGGCCACCACCGGACGCCAAGTATTCATACAGGTTTCCCCCGCACCACAAATACTGGTCCTATAGACCTGGGGAGCATCAGGTGTGTCACACGGCAGTCTGTCCGGCGATTCATCTATGCAGTTCCAGACATAGATTGTCATGCCATTTTTGTCTGCAAACACCTCGCCCTCGGTAGTCATCTGCACAGAGATGTCATCGGGCGGTGAAAGCCGCGGAGACAAGATCACAGGTGTCCAACCCTGTTCGGCGCTTCCTTGGAGGTCACCCGGCGCTCGGTCCTTACCATAGGTATACAAGAGCTTGCCATTCCTCGCCCATTGGCGTGATCCATCTGCCTGAACTTCGATGGACCATGGGGTATCAGCATCGTCCAGGCGTATCATTGCCGGCGCATGAAAAGGCCGCCATTCCCTGCCACAAGCATCCTTACATGGATCTGTATCGTCCACCCCGGAGTACAATGTCATTCCGTCACTCCCCGTCAGCACATAACCAGAGCGGGTTATCCTTGCCGACATGCTGGCTGGAACATCCGGAGGTGCGAATAGAGGGTTGCGGGCGAGAAAACCGCGATTACTGGTCATGTCTCCCGGACTTTTATCATACATGGAGGTGTAGACCGGCTTGCCCTTGTAGGACCACTGGAAGGTACCGTCATGACGCTCAAACACAGACCAATCGCCCACTGGCGACGCATCGCTCTCAGCTCTGAGAGGTGGCCAGGCCTGCTCACATGTAGGCCGGGTTTCCGGGTCGGGCAGGAACGTCGGATTCTGCCCCTGACCCAACACTTGGTGATACTGCTTATCGTTGCAGTTCGAAGCATTGGGCTGGTCATCACCCGGATATGTGTACAGGGTGAAGCCGCCTGCATTGACAAACAGCGATCCCTGCTCGTCTGACTCGATGACCTTGACTGCGTCCGGCATCAGTAGATGCTGCGAACTTCCAGCCATCGACAGAGAGGCCCACATTAGACTACCTAGAAGAACACCGCTAACAGCGATACGCATAGTGATTAACCTGTCAAGTGCCCGCAATCTCCAATCAACCGATAAACGGAGAGTGCGGGTGTCATTAAACGAGAATTTCCGAAATATCCGTTGTCGCTCGGTTCGCACCCTCTCCCCAGGAAGCCACATCGATACCCATCACCCGTTGTAGCGTGAACGGCAACCGCGTACCTGGCGTAAGGCCGCCGTCAACATGCAATCCAGTTTTCAACCTTCCTCCGGCAGTGCCGGCGGTGAACATCGGAATTCCATCGATAGAATGTATTTTCGCGTAGTTCTGATCGGAATGAGCGTATATCAATGTATTGTCAAGAAGACTGCCATCACCCTCCGGGAAATCGGCAAACTGCTTTACAAAATATGCCCAGGATTCCATTGCGCGCCGGTTAAACCAAGATGCCATCACCTGATATCCGAGAACAGGGTCTTCGATCTCTTCATGGGTAATAGTGTGATGGCCCTTGTCATAGCCCGCTTTCACTGTATTCGCAAACGAGTTTGCATAGGTCATGTTGAATACTTTTGTCTGGTTACAGGCAAGCGCCATAACCAGTATCTGGGTCATCAACTCATGGCGCTGAGCGACCAGCTTGGAGTCCACTCCACTGGGAAACTCCTCATCAATAACACCTGGCTTCTGACAGGCTGGCCTCGGCTCCGGCTTTTCGAGATATAGCGCCAGCTGATTCTCGACATCCCTAAGTCCAGTAAAATATTGATCGAGTCTGACTTTGTCTTCGTGCCCAAGAGATCGGCTGAGCGACGCCGTCTGCTCCACCACTCCAGAGAGAACACTTTTTTCCGCCATAATTTTCGGATCTGGTGTAAACGTGCCGGAGTTGGGATCATGGAACCGTGGACCAAAAAGATTCTGATAAAGCTTGGCCGGTGACACCTCCGGTACGTTATAGGCATTTCTACCCCTAAAACTGTAGGTATCCCGGGCGTCACCTGTCGCCGTGACATCCAGCGCCCGGAAGGGAGTTCCCCGCCCGATGGCATCAGCTATAGTGACATCCACACTTTGTCCGGGAAGATCGCCCCTGTCGAGTGGAACTCCACCACTCCTGAGAACCACCCATCCTGTGTAATGGCAGAGATTGGGTCTTCCATCCGTGGTGGCATTGAAATTGGTGAATAGATTGATGTGCTGCTTGATGGATGCCAGGGACTCGATTTCCTCCGGCAAATCGAAATCTTTGCCTGTTTTCTTTGGCACGAATATATTCTTGTTCATCCCAAGCCCCCAGAACCAGGTGCCAAACCGTACTGGAATAGGGGCACCTGATGCCAAAGCAGTGCCATTTGCGTTAAGAAATATCTCCAGAAAAGGCAATCCGACGGTAACCGCGGAACCTGCCATCATGCCTCTCAGGAATCTCCTTCTTGTCATATCTTTTCTAGCCATATCAATCTCCTCCTCCGGAAAATATCAGGGCATGCAAGCTTTAATGAACCGATACAATTTCTTCAGCTGCGGACTCTTCCTCAAGCGAGACGGCAAAGAATGCCTCATCGAGTGCAATATTCCTCATCAACTCAGGGACTCTGTATCCCAGCTTCGAAAACCGCTTTTCCAATCTCTCGACAACCGTCCTGTCTTCAAATTGAATTTGACGATTGATACTGTGTGCGAACATGCGCTCGACCAGGCAGGCGGTGGTCGCTGGGTTATTTCTAACAGCCTCACCCAGGGTTGCCGGATCATGAAACGGAATACCGTCCAATTCTCCACTGACGTCAATGACGACACCGTTCTCAGTCGTGCGGAATTGCCCAGCCCCATCAAAATTTTCCAGCCCGAGGCCGACAGGGTCGGTGATCATGTGGCAGTTCGCGCAAGCGGCATCGCTGCTGTGACGCACCAAACGCTCCCGTGCCGTCTTGAACTCGCCTGCCGGATCCTCAAAATTTGAGAAATCCACATTAGGCGGCGGGAGGGGAACCGGTTGACACAGCAGTGATTCGCGAACACCCACGCCACGCACCGTTGGCGAGCTTCTTCCCGGGTGAGAATGTAGCGACAGGAAACCGACGTGGCTCAGCAGGCCTGCACGACTATCGCTACGTGGAAACTCATAAGGCACGAAATCTACACCCGGATCGACCGGCACTTGGTAGAGGGCACCAAGGGCATTGCTCATGTAAGTCTTTCGAGTCGTAAAAATGTCGCGGTAGTCTCCACGCAAATCAACCAGATGATGGGTGATCATGCGTAGTATCTGTTCCGCAGCATCCTCCGATGCACTAGGACTGTAGGCAGGGTAAATCAGGCTATCTTTCGCCAGATTCTCAAACTCGTCGAATTGCAGCATGTCGGCGAAAAATCCGCGAATGGACTCCCGATATTTCGGCGCAGAAAGCATCCGTTCCACCTGGCGTTCCAAACCGGCCCGATCGTGCAACTCACCGCTTTCCGCCGCCTCGAGCAATTGCTCATCCGGGCTGCTATTCCATAGAAAAAAACTTAACCGCGATGCTTTGGAATAACCATCGAGACGATGCTGCTCAGGCTTTCCAGGCACATCCTCGAGGCGGTCCGCTATCAAGACGAACTCGCTGGAGGCCAGCATGGCTGTCAGTACATAAGTCAAGCCCAGGTAGAAATCATTCACGGTATCCGCTGCGCTTCCGGCCATTGTCACATAACCAGACACCTCCTCCTCTTGCAGCGCGCGCCGATACAGCAGGCGGCCGACTTGCTCGATAAAGAGTGTTGCACATTGCGCATCTGCACCCTCTGCATTAGCGGGGTTGCATGGAACCAGGTATTCCCTTCGTCCAGGCTCCATAACTTGTCTTGCAATCTGATTGCCATAGCGGTAGAAACGCTCCACAACACCGGGAGTGATGGCTGTGTTTGCGGAGCCCAGGGCCAGCAGTCCATCGATCCGGTTGACCGGCGGAAATTGGGGCGGAACACTAATGTCTTCTCCAAAGACATAGGCAATGGTATTGGCATATTGTGATTGATTTATCAGCTTCACGGTGGGAGGTCCGGCGTGGACCGGCTCTCCTTCCAGCAACCCCAGCACCAGATACCCTCCTCCCAGCAGGGCAACCAATCCGAAAAGTAAAACCGCGATTCTTGCCGATCTTTTCTTGAATGAGTTTCTGTTTTTCATGACTACTCCGAGCTGCCATCAGCCATCTGGGGTTCCTTCCCGATACCTTGCTGTTCCTGCGAATGGATGATAAACGTGCGGGCAAATCCCACTTTGTAAGCACTGGATATAGTGGTAAATCGACCACTGTCGTCCGGATGGCCATCCGCGAGCCTTTTCAGCCCTTCATAGGTGGCCGGGCCGCTCCAACCAATTACATCGGCGATAAAATGCGCACCCCAGGTTTTGGCGAACATCAGATACCAGCGTTCAACATCCGTGTACCCTCCCAGCAAGCCCTCTGCTCCTGTGGGCGAGAGCGCCAACCGGAACCGCGCATCTCTGATCAGCGTCTCGCCTGGCATACCCACCTGTTCGTAGTCGGGCAGGCGAATATCTTCAGGTTCGGTATGTAACACACCGTCAACGATGCGTCCTTGTAACTGATGGATGAAACGCTTGCCCTCCACTGTGTCGACCCTCTGGCTTCTGAAAGGTATCAGCTTGCCATCGGGCCCACCTTCGACAGGATCCAGTCCCCGGTACAGCATTACAGTAACGTTATCGTCATTTTTTTCGTCATCGACTCCAGTGATTTCAATCAATACGCGCGGCTTGTGCGACGCCCTCACCTCGCGATTGAGAACACCTACGGCCATTCCCCCTTCACGCCAGCCAGGAATACAACCGACAACCCTGTATAGTTGGTTATCGATGCCCTCTTCGCCATCGGGACTGGTAAAACTGCTTTCGCCCACCTTGCCATCCAAGTTGAGCCCAAGAGCCGTCTTCCCCTGTATCTCTCTCAGCGGCAACGGATCTTTGATCACAGTAGGATGATAAAATACATTTTCACCTTGCGGACCGCGGTGGGTGTAGTAAGCATACTTCTTCAGCATCTCATCCCGCGCTTCCTGCGTCGGGAACTGTGCCCTGAAATTGTCCCCCTGGGTATGGTGGAATCCCTCCGGACACTCCTCTTTACCATCGACGGTTTGGTACAGCGCTATATTCCAATAGCCCAGTACCAGCCCTATACGGCTATCATCGGTAGGCAATGCCGGCCCAGATACTTCTGCCTGTGACTGGGGACCGAACAACATACAGGTCAACACCAACGACTTGGCGCCAAGCCAGAAAGCCGAAGCAATTGCTGCAGTGCAACCATCACCGCGGTCACCAAAACTTGTTATTGACATACTATTCCAACCACCCTGAACCCCTGATCTTGCCGGAGAATATTCATCTGCCCATGACCCGAGAGCCATGGATATATGAACTCCCTTATTTCTATTTCTATGCTACTTGTTACACCATAAATAGCCATGCAAAATTGTTGCCTTGTTCTGTACTTTTATTTTATTGGCGAGGAATGCCGCTCATGACTTGTCACCTATAGCCGAGAATATTCATGACAGCATCTTAATCTGACACACTCATCAGCTTCCCCGAGCTTCCGTTACAGCAGCCTATTGAATATATCGATGAAAGATTCTGTAAAACAGACATGCGGCAACCCTGCCTCGGAAAGATGCCGGGCATCGGGTGCCGCAGGTTTTATTGTTATGCGTTACAGGCCTGTAAGTCCTCACTGACAAGTTCGGCAAGAACACCAGTATCGACGACTTCCGGAGGCACTTTGAAATTCGCACGGCGATCAAAGTCATCGATGATTTTTTCACTGAGCGAACCGCTGTGACCAAGAATATCCTTCTCCTGTGGTCCGATACGTTCAGCCAAGTCCCGCAATTTACTGCGATCTAGGTTATAGCAATCCATGGCATTTTCGCCCAGCATCATTCGCAACTGATTCTCGGGAACGCCCGCAAACACTGCCCGCATCCAATCGCGGGTATTGGGCCAGGTGCCTTCAGGATGAGGATAATCGGTACCGAAGATAAACCGATCGACACCTATCTCATGACGCATCTGGATTTCCTCGATCTTGGGTGACGAGGGTGTCACGTAACAGTTGTGACGGAAATATTCGCTGGGCCTCTTTGCCAGCTTCACGCCTGATGCCGCCAGCTTCTGATCCAGAAAATTGATGGTTGCGGGTATCCATTCGGCACGGATTTCAGTCATGGCCAACTTGAGCCGGGGATAGCGATCGAAGACACCGCCCAGCATCAGTTGCCACATGGCCCTGCGCGGCTCCATGCCAAGGGCATTGGGCGATCGGCGGCTCTTTTTGAGGTCCTCAGCCATCGATATGAACCTTCCCTCCCTTGCCGCCTCCTCGATAGGTTGTCCGCCGGTCATCATTTCGGCAAATTTAAAGAACAGGCCCTGATTGAGTCCCCATCCAGCATGGATGGAAAGCACCAGCCCCAGTTCCTCGCAGGCGGCCCAGAAAGGCTCGTAATACTTGTCGTAGAGAGGTGGCAGAAATTCATCTGCCACAATTCCAGGCACGCCCACCGAGACAAATCCATTACTCGCCACCCAGCGCAATTCACGGATGGTAGCCGCCATATCCCGGCATGGACCCGGGTCGGCAACTCCAAACGTTCTCCCTTCTGTAGCGGCCATATGGTCGGCCAGCCAGCGATGATAGGCCTGCGCGCCCACCTGTCTCAACTCAGGAGTGCTGGGCCTGTTGATGATCGAGAAGAATGGCATGGTCGCATGCTGGTGACCTTGGTGGATAATCTCTGCGACAACACCTTCCGAGTCCATTTCCTTTAGACGGCGCTGGGGGTCCCATCCTCCATGCTGTCCGCCGGAACGGATAGCATTGCGGTCGTCAATGATATCAAGTGCTTCTTCAGGAAAACGGCTTTGACCCTCGGTAACCAGCAAAAACTCTCGCTCTTCCTGTTCTGCCTGCTTTAGTGCATCCCAGTATTTGGCTGGCATGTACTCTTTATAATCCGCAACCCTGGTACCGGCATGCCCATCGCCTGAAATAATACAGATTCTGCTCATAACTGATTCCTTCCTGCTTGATGTTCGATTCGGTGTACGATATTCCAGCTCTGCAATCACTGCTGAAGACTGACGACACTTTCTTTAAAGATCATCCCGGCACCCCGATAAAGCCATTTGGCAGAGACACTTCACGCATTTTCAGGAATGCAGGCCTTCCTTCCACCCTTTTCATCCAGTCCATCACTTTGGGATAGGGGGTCATATCATGCTTGGCCACCATCGAAACAAAATTGATATTGAAATGCATCATGATATCTGCAATAGAAAATTCAGCGCCGCCGAAGTAGGGAAACCTTGACAGATGATCCTCCAGATAGACAAGGACCTGGTCAGATTTTCCCAATTGGCTTTGGACCACCGGCGGGGTTTCTCCGGTGATTGCCCTTTGCAAAAGGAATTCAGTGATAAAACGCGGTGCGGCAGAACCCTCGGCAAAATGCAGCCACTGAAGGTACTTCGGATAATCTCCAGAATCATGCGCAGGCGTCAGCTTCCCACTGCCATGGCGCTCATCAAGAAGCTGTAGTATGGCCGCGGATTCGACCAGCACTTCGTCGCCGTATACCACCGTCGGGAATATTGGCATCAAAGGATTGACCTCCTTAGCCATCTGCATACTGGCCCTCAGATCACCAGATTTGAACTTGAGGTCGTAGGGAATTCCCGCCTCTTCGCAATACCAGACGATCCGCTCGGACCGTCTTCCTTCAATATGATAAATCGTCACAATGGGCTCGCCAGCGGGAACAGAGCCAGATGAATCGGCACTGACCTGGAAAGACACCAATGACGCCAATAGAAAAGCAAAAACAGCTGCTGAAACAGATTTCATTACCATGCGATACTCCTTAACCATATAGAAACCGCAGCCCTATCCTCCGCCCGCGGCACCTCGGGCACAGCCGCCAAACTTGCCCCCGACATGGTCGTCGCGGGGTTGCTAAACGGCAAATACCTGCAAGATATTGTGGTTAGAGGATGGCTCCCTGTCCATGGATTTTCTAATGATTGTCCTGTATTATTTTTTCTGCTATTGGCTGCGTATACAGTGCTGGCCAGAACAGCTTAATCCAGGAACCATATAGGCTCACCGGCTATCTTACTGACATGCTCGAGTCAGCTCACTTCGCTCCATGAATCACAATGACCGCCTGGATTCGCGGGGCCGGAGAATATCTGACACTGCCCACAACCGTTGTTTCCGCCCTGCGAATAAAACGCACAGTTGCTACAATGCATGTTCCCATGAGGCGATACTTCAACATAGTTCAAAGACTTTCGCAGGGCAGTTTCACCACGACGCAGATCCTTGTCACAGGCAAGGACGGAAGACTTTCCTCCGCAGCTGGCCACAAGTGGGCCAGCGGCCACAAGTAGGGAAACGTTTCTCACACTGCGAAGAAACCGACGCCTGCTGCAATCATATGAACTCATAACTTCTATCTCTTGGTTGTTTGAACGGTTGTCAAAGCGGATATTCTGGCTGATTACCATCTACCAGCTAGATAGATGGTAATCAGCGCTGCCCTGCGGCCACTCCGTCGGCCATTGGGCCTGTCCACAGGGGAAATTTGTCATCGCCCGAAACTGTATCTAACCTCGATACCGTAGGTTCTAGGCACGTTGTAATGGGTGCCCAGAAATCCCAGGAAGTCGCGATTATCCTGCCTGTCCAGAGCATATTCTTCGTCCGCAATATTCTTGCCGTAGAATCCTATATCAAAGGGACCGCCACCAACCTGGTTCCAGCCGATCTTGGCATCCACAAGCGCGTAGCCTTTCTGGTATATATCATCCGGTGCCCCCAGATTACTATCGGTAAAGGTAATTTCGCTTTGGTACGTGTAACCGGCAAAAATGAATATTTCGCCACCGGGATTCACAGGCCAACTGTAATTGACTGACGCATTCACTGTATGTTCGGGTGCGCGGGCGAATTTGTTTTTCTTGCTGAAAACTTCGGTCCCTTTGTCGTAGCGGGGATCCAGGTAGCCATAGTTGAAGTTGATCTGCAACCTGTCGATCGGCATGAAGGCGGTCTCCACCTGCAGGCCCTCAATGGTCGCCTCGGCGGCGTTCGTCGTTCCGATAAAAGGTACCCCGTCGGCATTGATACCACGAGCACTACGGTGCATATCGCTGTACTTTGATTGATAGACGGCAATATTGGCGCGAATGGGCATGTTTCCCCAACTCCACTGTCCCTTAAAGCCAATTTCGACATCCTTGAGTTCTTCCGGAGCGTAGGCCGGCTGGGGGGATCCTGGAGCATTATCATCCCGCACCCCGGGATTGAAGCCCCCCGCATTGAAACCTTTCCTCGCTGTTATATAGACAAGCAGATCCTCCGACAACTTATAGTCTACCGCCACGTTGTAAGTCACCGCGTCATAGGAATCGCTCAGTTTGCGGACACAGTTATCTCGGTCCACATCGGGTGAAGCCACAAGCAGGCAGGTGGTAGGGCCAAAAAAGGTGAACTGAGGGCCGATAGAGGTTGTTGCCAGATCTGCCTCTTCCTCGGTATAACGCGCACCCAGTGTCACTGCCAGTTTTTCCGTAAAGGAATGGGTTGCCTGTGCATAGACCGCTTTTGATATCCGATCGCTCAGGTCCGTTGCCGTTGGGTTGTTATCAAATGAAAAGGGCTGGTCTACCTGATTGAAGAGTGCATAGGAACGGAATGCCTCACTCTCGGCATCTGAGTAGAAAATCCCCATCGTCCAGTCCAGACGATCACCAAACCCCACCCCCTTCAATTGAAATTCGTGGGTGTAGGTGTCGCTCTCGGGTGTCCCCTGCCGGGCCACCTGGATTGGAAGATCGAGCGATGTCTGACTCCTGAAATAGTCTGACTCAAAGTATCGGTAGCCGAACAGATAGCGGATCGCCAGGTTGGTGGTGAAGTTGTAGCTGAAAATATTAGTCAAGCCCCAGGCCTTGCTCTTGTCAAAGGCTCCGCGAGGGTAGCTGTTGGCTATTTTGCGAATACCGAGCCGCTCCTGAAGTTGTCCCAGCGGAATGACCTGCCTTGCATTGTCATAAAAACACCCCAAGCCATCGAAGCAGCCAAGGCCGTCCTGCACGTCTTCTGTAATCAACAAGGGCCCCTGTTCATCCCGCTCGGAATAGTCAATGAGAGTGTAGTTGGATATTTTTTCGCTTGGCTCGTACAGACTGGAAAGTCGAAATGAATGGCGATCCTGGGATTGCATATCGGGTCCCAGCAGATTTTCAATCACCCCATCACGCCTGAGGGATTTTGCTCCTACCCTGAATTTCAGGCTTTCCGTGGCCGGCAAATTGGCCACAGCGGTGATTCGTTGTTCGTCGTAATTACCCACGGCCAGATCCACAAAGCCCTCCAGTTCATCCCTAGGTCTCTGGGGAACAAACAGGATGGCTCCGCCGGTGCTGTTGCGCCCAAACAGAGTGCCCTGGGGTCCTGAAAGGGCCTGAATCGATGACATATCCCACAGCTGGTCGTCCGTCGTGATGCCTGAGGACGGGATATCGCTAAAATAGGAAACCACTCCGGCGCTGATTCCGCGCAGAGAGTAGTTGGTGGTGCCAGGGTCTGTGGTTCCCTGTCCGGTGTGCAGAGAGGGCACAACCCGGATCAGGTCCTCGCCGGAGCTTATCTGGGCCGCCTGGAGATGGTCGGCGGTGATAACGGTAACCGTGATGGGTACATCCATGGCCCGCTCTTCCGTGCGGCGGGCCACTACTGTAATTTCTTCAAGTGACCGGGATGCACTCGCCTGTGCGAAAGCGTTGCCCGCCGGTATGCACATGATGGCGATGGAAATGGCCACGGCCAGTTTTCTGTTGTATGAATATGCGTGACAGTTCTTATCTCTATTTATCGTTTTCATTGAGCTCTCCTGAAGAATTATTATTTTGCGATAGGGCGTGCCGCCTATAATGAGATCCCCGCGCCGAAATCCGTTTCACCCCCTGGCCGACGCCCATCCCGCGAGCCATGAACTGGCTCGCCGAGCTATCTTTTCAGCATCCAGAATCCCCAATCCACCAGATGACTGACTTTGTCGCCGACAATATCACCCGGAACCTTGTCGTGAGCGTAGGTAAATACCGGCCTCCCGTGGTAAGCCCATACCATAAGAGGTTCGATGTCGCCATCCTCCCGGGCAAAAAGCCGTTCGCCGGTCGGGTCGACCGGGACAATAGTCCATACATTACCCACTTGCTTGGCGCCGCTCGAGGCCACTACCGGTCTCCAGGTGGCCATGCAGACGTCAGGGCTGCCACAGATACTAAGCCGATAAGCTTCGGGAGCCCCCGGCCTGTCGCAAGGCAAATGATCCGGCGCTTCGTCAGAGCAGTAGAAGGCGTAAACAGTCATACCGTTGCGGTCGGCAAAAGCTTCACCATCACCGGACATCTGCACGGTGATATCCTCCGGTGGCTCCTGTCGTGGATATAGGATCACGGGATCCCAGCCCTCCTCATCCTGTCCGTTCACCTCCCCCGGCGCCAGATCCCCGGCGTAGGTGTAGAGGCGGTTCCCCTCGTGAGCCCACTGCCGGCTGCCATCGCTGCGCATCGCGAACGAAAGCCGCTTGTCTTCTTTGTCCAGTACCACAGCCACCGGCACATTAAAGGGCCGCCAGACTTTTTCGCACTCGCGATCGCACTGCTCGTCGGTGCTGTACAAGGTATAACCACCGGTGTTGGTCAGCGTAAACCCGGCACTGGTAAGGCGACCATCCATGCCCACCGGCAAGCCTCGTGGCACAAATAAAGGCGTGCGGCCGAGAAATGTGCCGCGCTCGGTAAGCTGTGCAGGTATCTGGTCATAGGAAGATAGATAAACAGGCTGGCCTTTGTAGGCCCATTGGACCGAGCCGTCATGGCGCGTTATCACCCGCCAGTGCCCGACACTCTCAGTGACATCCTCCGACGCCGGCCTGAAAGGCGGCCACGCTTGTTCGCATGTCGGCCGCGTTTCCGGGTCTGGTAGTATATTCACCGCTTGGCCCCGCCCCAGTACCCTTTCGTAGCGATCGGCATTGCATTTCGATATGTTAGCCCTGTCATCGTAGCGGGAGGTATAGAGGGTAAATCCCGCCTCGTTGACGAAAAGCGGGCCCATTTCATCAGTCATGGCAATACCGACGTTTGATGGCCGCGGTTCCCCCCCCGCATGGGCCAATGAAATCGAGCACCATGCCAATAGTAAACTCAGGCCGGCGACAAGCTTACCCATTACAATAGCTTCCGAAAGAAACCATCTATAAGGAATACCGACCGTTAAACTGGAGCGCGACGCTATCACTGTTCACCTCACGCAATGATTTCTGAGATATCGGTCGTGGCGCGGTTGGCGCCGCTACCCCAAGCGTCGATCTCGATATCCATGATTCGCTGCAGGGTAAACGGCAACCTTGTGCCAGGAGACAGCTTGCCATCCACGTGGATACCTGTTTTGAGTTTCCCGCCGGCGGAGCCAGCGGTAAACATCGGAATTCCCTCCAGGGAATGCACTTTGGCGAAGCTTTGGTCTGAGTGCGCGTACACTACGGAATTGTCCAGCAGAGTACCGTCTCCCTCGGGGAAGCTTGCCAGCTGTTCCACAAAATAGGCCCAGGCTTCCATCGATTTCCGGGTGTACCAATGAACGAGGGGCTGATAACCGAGTTTAGGGTCAAGTAATTCTTCATGGGTTTCGGTATGGTGGGATTTTTCATGGCCCTGCTTGACTGTCGCTGCAAATGAATTGGAATAGGTCATGTTAAATACCCGGGTCTGGTCACAGGCGATGGCCATCAGCAGGATCTGCGTCATCAGCTTGTGGCGATCCGCCACCAAATCCGCATCCAGGCCCAGAGGAAATTCATCAGTGATTGCCCCTGGAGCCTGGCAGGCAGGCCGGGGGTCCGGTTTTTCAAGAAAGTAGGCCAGTTGGTTTTCCATCTCACGCAGTCCGGAAAAGTACTGGTCGAGCCTGATCCTGTCGTCGTTACCCAGCACCCGCTTCAATCCGGCGCTTTGCTCCATCACACTGGACAGCACGCTTTTTTCCGCCATCAATTTCGGATTGGGGGTAAAGGTAGGGGAATTGGGGTCTTGAAACTGTGGACCGAAAATCCGCCGGTAAAAGTCTGCTGGTGATGTTTCAGGCACGTTAAAGGCGTTTCTTCCCCGAAAGCTGTGGGTGTCGCGCCCGTCACCTGTGGCATTGACATCAATCTGACGATAGGGCGTTGCTCGGCCAATGGCATCGGCCATCAATACATCCACGCTGGGGCCCACAAGATCCTGCCGATCGCTGGGGGCTGTGCCGTTACGCAGCACCACCCACCCTGTGTAGTGGCACAGATTGGGACGGCCATCGGTGGTGGTATTGAAGTTGGTAAAAATATTGATATGCTGGCGAACAGACTTCAGCGCTTCGATTTCGATGGGGAGGTCATAATCAGCGCCCACCTTCGTCGGTACAAAAACATGTTTATTCATGCCGAGGCCCCAGAACCAGGTCCCAAACCGACGTGGTAATGGCAAGCCTGAAGCCTGTGCTGTGCCATTGCTGTTGAGAAAGATTTCCAGAAACGGGAGACCGACAGTGACAGCCGAGCCAGCCATCATTCCTCTAAGAAATCTTCTTCGCGAAATATCTTTTCTGGACATGTCAAACCCCCGATGCTGACTGATTCAAGATGATTTCAGTGAACGGATGCAACCTCATCCGGCGCGGTTTCCGCTTCAAGTGACACCGCGAAAAATGCTTTATCAAGAACGATCGTTTTCATCAAATCCGGGACACGGTAGCCAGCGTATGAAAATTGTTTTTCCAGTCGTTCAATCACCACCGTATCTTCTATTTCCGTTGGCCGGTTGATTCCGTAAGCAAACAGCCTTTCCACCAGGCAGGCGGTTGTGGCCGGGTTATCCCTCATCGCTTCCCCCAGGCTGGCAGGATCACTGAAGGCAATGCCATCCAGCTCACCACTGGCATCGATCACTGCGCCATTTTCGGTAAGGCGGAACTGACCTGCTCCATCGAAATTTTCAAGGCCCAGACCAATGGGATCTGTAATCATGTGGCAGTTTGCACAGGCGGGATCACTGCTGTGCCGCACCAGTCGCTGGCGTGCCGTTTTAAAGTCTCCGGCGGGATCTTCGAAATTGGAAAAGTCCACATTAGGGGGAGGCAGGGGAACGGGTTGACACAACAGTGTCTCGCGTACGCCCTCCCCCCTGATGGTCGGTGAACTCCTCCCGGGGTGGGAATGCATCGACAGGAACCCGACCTGTGTCAGTAGCCCGGTGCGACCGCTGTCCTCGGCAAATTCATAGGGGACGAATTCCCGAGAAGGATTTATCGGAATCCTGTAGATGGCTGCCAAAGCATTGCTCATGTAGGTCATCCGGGTGGTAAACAGCTCCCGATAATCGGCCCTTCTGTCTACCAGGTGAGACGTGATCATCTGTAGCATTTGCTCGGCGGCGTCCCGGGACACTCCCGGACCGTAAGAGGGGTAGATAACCATATCCTTGGCCAGATTCTCGAATTCATCAAAATGGAGCATATCGGCAAAGAACCCTCTGATAGATAGATCTATCTTCGGGGACCCCAGCATTCTTTCCACCGATTCATTCAGGCCTTCACTGGTATGAAGATCACCGCGCTCCGCAGCCTGGAGCAGAAGTTCATCGGGAGGGCTGTTCCACAGAAAGAAGCTCAGACGACTGGCTTTCGAGTAGGCATCGAGACGGTATTCACCGGGTTTCTCCGGATCCGCTTCGACGCTGTCCCAGATAAAAACAAATTCAGGAGCAGCTAACATTGCCGCCAATACATAAGATAGTCCTTCGTAAAAATTCTCGAGATTTTTGGCAGCCTGGTCTGCCGCCGCTACGTACGCAGTGACCTCAGCTTCGGTAAGAGGCCGGCGATAAAGATGCCGCCCTATGGAACTGATAAAGGCTTTGGCACAGACCGCATCCACCACCACTCCGTCCGCCGGGACACAGGGCATAAAATAATCGCGACGGGCCGGGGCCAATACCTGGTTGGCGACTGATTGCCCGTAACGATAGAAACGTTCTACCAGTACCGGTGTAATGGCGGTATTGGCATTGCCCAGGGAAAGCAGGCCCTCCGTACGATTAATCGGCGGGAACTGCCGCGGTACTTCAATATCTTCGCCGAACAAAGCAACAATGGTGTTGGCATACTGCGGCTGACTGATCAGCTTCACAGTGGGAGGACCAGCATGCACCGGAGCTTCCCTGTCGAGGTAGAACAGGGACACAGCGCCTGCTACGACAGCCGCGACGACAACAGCAATAGCGGTCAGCTTTCCGGAAATGCCGGATTTGCCTTTACTGCTTGGCATTTCTTGCTCCCCGATCTGTCATTAGTGCAGGTTTTGTGCGATCACTTTCATCTTCGCTGTGAACCACAAAACTGCGGACAAACTCCAGTCTGTAGGCGCCGGAAATCGCGGTATTAACGCCGTTTTCATCGGGGTATTCATCGGCGAATCGCTTCAGACCCGAATAGGTTGCGGGACCACTCCAGCCGGTGACATCCGCATTGAAATGCGCACCCCAGATCTTGGTGAAATTCAACCACCATCGCTCCACGTCGTAATATCCGCCGAGATAGCCCTCGGCACCATCGCCAGTCAGTTTTAGCTGGAAGCGCGCATCTCTCATGCTGAAATCCTGCAGAATATTGAAGGGCCCATAGACGGGAACCGTGATGTCCACCGGTTCCGTGTACAAGGTGCCATCCACCAGCTTGCCCCGCATTTTGTGTATGTAGCGCTGTCCTTCACGGTAATCGATACGCTGGCTTCTGAAAGGGATCAGGTTGTTATCAGGTCCCACTTCTATTCCGTCGAGGGCGCGGTACATCATCACCGTGACATCCAGGTCATTGTGAACATCATCCACATCGGAGATTTCAATCAACATGCGCATTTTGTGGGAAGCCCTGACCTCAGTCCTGAAGCTTCCGTCGATGGTGCCACCGTTACGCCAGCCGGGGATACACCCAATGACCCGGTACAGCTCGTTATCAATCCCGTTCTCGCCATCCGGGCTGGAGAAATCGTTGTCGTCGACGCGCCCATCGAGGTTGATCCCCAGGCCAATCGCTCCCTTCACATCCCTGAGAGGTAGGGGATCCTCGATTACAGTAGGATGAAAAAATACATTTTCTCCGTTCGGTCCGCGGTTGGTGTAATAGACGTACTTCCTCAGTACCGACTCCCGTTCTGCCTCGGTGGGAAACTGGGCTTCGAAGTTGTCATTCTGGGTGAAATGGAACCCGTCCGGGCACTCCTCCTTACCATCTTCAGTCTGGTAGATGGCATGGTTGAGATAGCCGAGCACAAGGCCAATACGCCCCTCTACCGGCTCTGCAATGTCAGCCCAAGCGCCGAATGACAGTGATTGGGCGGCCAACAGCACCAGCACGGGGGGCCCTTTCCTGAAAACTCTTGGGCAGGTATTCATGCGATCAATCCTTACACTGTGCCTGATTCCGGATATTGCATCCCATCAGTTTATTGTTATTCGACCAGGCGGCATTAACGACTGGACAACAAAGACGATGCCCACGCGTCAATCGAGCCGGTTGAAAGCCAGGCGTTATCCCCTATGGTACAGGTACCCTCTCGCATTCTGGTACGCTTGAATGTCTTCATTAAATCGATATCCACTGGATATGACTATGGACAATTTTCAGGATCGTCTGTACTTTTTTATAATCGAAGGACGTCAGTTGGTATTGCCGCCGGGTATACGGTAGTTGACGATGGGCCAGACCCGCTTGCGCACGCAGTGTTGTTGCGGAGGGCTGACCCGAAAAGCAGCAGTGGGATGCATCGTCCCCGAGGTTTCGAGCCAGAGTTCGAGGATTATTTATCGGGAAGGCCTTTATTACCCGCCCCCCTGAATTGTGACGGTGACAAGCCTGTCTGCTTTTTGAAGAACCGACTGAAATAGGCAGAATCGGCAAAACCAAGGTCAAAGGTAATTTCGTTGATTGTCTTCGTGGAGTTAAGCAACTCCCGTTTTGCTTCCAGTATCAAGCGCTTATGCACCAGTTCCAGCGGTGTAAGACCCGATGCCTGCTTGCAGCTCTCTATCAGCGCGACCCGCGTGATTCCCAGTAATCGACAGTAGTCCTCAATAGAAAAATGGTCGGAAAAATGTTTTTCTACCAGTACTTGATATTGATACATCAGGTTCATATCGGGAGATTCCGGTTTTTGAGAGGGCTCCACACCCGATATGAGGTTTGGAATGGTATTCTCCGTCAGCAGCACGAAAATATATCCCATGACCGCCGCATCGCAACCCAACCCAAAGCGTCTTATCGCTGCGGATATTTCGGAAAAAACCTGTATTCGCCTGGCTTGGTGCGCTCCCTCCAGATCGTTGTAGGTGGAGGGCTTGTAATAGGACTCCCAGAATGAAGCCGGAGTGGTGAATAGCGCCTGCGCGACCCTCGTTCTCAGAAACAATTCGGTGCCACTGAAGCAGTAGCCGTCGGTATCGGGTTTCAACCTGAGCTCATAGAGACAATTAGCCGGAATCACCACAAATGTACCGGGATAAAGTCTGAATTCTTCATTGTCAAGGAGAGCGCAACCTCCCCCCTCTTCAATCAGGAAGTACAGGCGGTTATCCGGTTGCCGGTGTTGCTTGCCCAACTCGCCCGAGATCAGTAACTCGCTGATTCGTCTACATTCGATCTGTGATATTCCATCAAGAGCCTGCGATCCCTCCGCCTCACTGTCTATGGTCTTTAGCATTGCCAGTCAACCTACTCTGATTATATAATTCTAGTTAATACTATTTATCATTAGCCTGGAATCCTTGGTTCATTAATAAGTATTTGACGCCCTTCAGTCAATAGTCATGACTTTTTTGCCGCGCAGTGAGTTTCCAGCCAGGACAACCGTCCCGGAGCCGATCACTCATCCAGTTCGTCAACTCACAACCTGAACCGCCCTCCGCCAAGGCGAGGGTGTATGGCGCAGGATGGTGGAATCAGTCGTCACGCTTTAAGATTCTCTCCCTGCCTGGAATACGTCAGAGTCATCCCGGGCCGTATCCGTGACGATAAAACCGACTTATAGCGTTGATGCATTCGCTGTCGAGTGATCCAAGTAACTTAATGCGCCTTGCCGGCGGCGTAGCGGGGCGAGCGGGAACAACTACCTGAAATTCCTCGCCTTGGCAGCAAGTTCAGCAAGTCGGTATGAATAATCCTCGATCCTGCCGGCAATGACATGAATGACCGGCTGTACGACATTTTCGGTCAGGATCTCTACTGTACCTGTAACCAAAATCAGCTTGGCCGTGAGTATGACGTTTTTGAAATGTTCTTGCGTCCTGCTCCAGATGATGACATTGATGCTCCCTGTTTCATCTTCAATTGTCACAAAAAGTGTGCCGTGAGCAGTCCCCGGCCTCTGGCGAGAGACAACAATGCCTGCCACCTGAATAAACCCCTGATGTCGCTTCGTAAGCAGCTCACTTTGGCGAGTACAGCGGATGAAGGGATGTTCGTTGCGCAACAACGCCATTGGATGGCGGCGCAGGCTGAGGCCTAGGGCCTGGTAGTCGCTCAACACCTCCTGTTCAGTCGTGGGAGCTGCCATCAACAGTTCATCCTGATGGCAGTCTTCCGTATTTTCCAATAGCGCCGAGTGAGGCTGAATGGCGGCGGCACGCCAGCGTGCCTGGTGGCGGTTGCCGCCCAGCGAGCGCAACACGTCAGCGGAAGCCAGTATCTGCAGATTGTTGGCGAGCAATCCTGTACGCCGGGATAAATCCTCTATGGAAAGGTATGGTTTCGCTCCGCGCCGGGTCTCGATCATCCGGCCTTTATCCGCATTGAGAGCCGCAACCTGGCAAAAGCCCAGGCGGACTGCCAGCAGATCTCGCCCTTTCTTGTCGATGACCGTTTCCAGGCTGTTATCGTAACAGCTGCGGTTAATATCCACAGGCAGGATCTTGATATTGTGTTGGCGCGCATCCTGCACCAGCTGCGAGGGACTATAAAATCCCATGGGCTGGCTGTTGAGCAGCGCACAATAGAAAGCAGCGGGATGGTGGCGCTTTATCCAGGAAGAGGCATAACACAACAGCGCGAAACTCGCCGAATGGCTTTCCGGGAAGCCATAACCGCCAAAGCCCTTCACCTGCTCGAAGGTGCGCTCGGCAAATTCCTGCTCGTAACCGTTAGCCAGCAGGCCGTTGATGAACTTGTCCCTGAACATCAGCAGCTTTGAGTTTTTCCCCCAGTTGCTGATGGCCCGGCGCAATTCGTCGGCCTCACCGCCACTGAATCCCGCCGCGACCATCGACATGCGCATCACCTGCTCCTGGAAGATGGGCACCCCGAAAGTGAGTTTCAGTACCGCTTCGACCTCGTCAGTGGGATAGGTGATCTCTTCCAGCCCGGCGCGGCGGCGCAAATAGGGATGCACCATATCCCCCAGAATCGGCCCGGGGCGGACAATGGCAATCTGCACCACAAGATCATAGAAACAGCGGGGTTGCAGACGCGGCAGCATAGCCATCTGCGCCCTGGATTCCACTTGGAACACGCCGACACTGTCGGCCTGGCACAGCATCTCGTAGGTAGCCGGATCTTCGCGGGGAATATCGGCGAGCGACTTGATAGCGGGTTCGTATCTCTGAATCATCTCCAGCGCCCGGCGTAGTGCGCTCAGCATTCCCAGGGCCAGCACATCCACCTTCAACAGGCGCATCGCTTCGAGATCCTCCTTGTCCCATTGAATGATCGTGCGGTCAGGCATACTGGCGTTTTCCAGCGGCACCAGATCGCTGATGCGATCCTGGGAGATCACAAAGCCCCCAGTGTGCTGGGAGAGATGACGAGGAAAGCCCAGGATTTCATTGCATAGTTTAAGGAAGTGTTGCAGCAGTACCTGCTGGACCTGCAGGCCGATCGCCGCCACGGTGTTTTCAAGCTCCGATGGCTGGTCCCACCAGGCTATGGTCTTGGCCAGATGATCGAGCAGTGACGGCTCGAGCCCCAGTGCCTTGCCCACATCCCTTACGGCGCTGCGCCGTCTGTAAGTAATGACCGTTGCGGCAATGGCCGCACGCTCGCGGCCGTATTTCTCATAGATGTACTGGATGACTTCCTCGCGCCGCTGGTGCTCGAAATCCACATCGATATCAGGTGGTTCGTCCCGCTCTCTGGAAATAAAACGCTCGAACAAAACGCTGATCTGATCCGGGGCGATTTCCGTCACGAACAGGCAGTAACAGACCACCGAATTGGCTGCCGAGCCCCGGCCCTGACACAGGATATTTTTCTCGCGGGCGTAACGCACGATGTCGTGCACGGTCAGGAAATAGTATTCATAACCAAGTTCCTCGATCAGTTGCAGTTCCATTTCAAGGGTCTCTGCCGCCGCTGCCGGGACGCCGCCGGGCCAGCGCAGAAGCTTGCCTGCCGCTACCAGGTTGCGAAGGTGGGCAATGGGCGACAGCGTTGCCGGCACCAGCTCCTGCGGATACTGATAGCGCAGTTCATGCATGGAGAAATGGCATCGGTCGGCAATGATGCAGGTCTCGTCCAGCAGGGCTTGCGGGTAAAGCAATGTCAACTGCCCATGGGATTTAAGATAAGCCTCACCATTCACTTCAATCCGCGTGCCCATTTCCTGAATCGGCAGGTTGTGCCGAATGGCTGTCACGATATCCTGAAGCGGTTTTCTTTCCTTGGCATGCATTAGAGCTTCGCCACAAGCCACCAGGGGTATGCCTTTTTCAACGCTCAGTGCGAGCCAGCGTTCAAAGTCAAACTGCTCTCCCCCGCGCAGCTGGTGATTGATCCCGATCCACAGGCGGCTCTTGAATGATTTGTGAAGCTCATCAATCACCGCTTCGGCAATCTTCTCTCCCACTTTTGCCTCGATGATGATGAGACAATGGCGAAGCCGAAAACGCAAATCCTCCAGGTGCGCCTCGTATTCGCCCTTGGGGGCTCGCCTGCGCGCCAGGGTGATAAAGCCCGATAGTTCGGCGTAGGCAATTCTGGAGGGCGCAATGGCGATCAGATGCATTCCGTTGGATAGCCGGAAGGCACTGCCAATGATAAGTTTGAACTGGAGTTCCTCCGCCACAACAAAGGCCTTTACCACACCGGCAAGAGAACATTCATCGGTGATCGCCAGCGCCTCATAACCCAGCTCACAGGCGCGCCGGACATACTCGCCAGGATGGGAGGCTCCGGCAAGAAACGTAAAGTTGGTGGTGGTATGAAGATGGGCGTAGCGCATGATCAGGCAAACACCCCATGCACGTACCATTGCCTCTTGTATAAATCCAGATACGCCCAGACCGCTAAATTATCGCGGCGCCGCGCAAGGAAATAATCGCGGGCGACCTTCTCGTCCCACCAATTGCCGACCATCCGCTCGGGGCCGACCATCAGGGTTAGATACCCGTGCCAATACAATCCCTGCTGGCGATTTTCAATGATTTGCGGATTTGCAAATAGCCATGCTGGCCGCAGCCCGTTGCGGTGTATTGCGGGCAACTGCTGAAAACTTTTTTCAGCCAGGCCAATCATCAGGTTGCTGAGTTCAGGCAAAGGGCTGTCGCGGTAACTGACCTTATGAACGGCAGTCTCGCCCACTCTTGCTTTCAACTTTGCCATGGTGACGCTCAATTCCTGAGCGGAGCCCCGACGCTTGCGGCCACCGCTGAAATCCAGCGCTTGGCTACTGCCCTGGAGCGGCATTGCGCTGTGACAAATCAGCTCGAGGCAGTCAATATCAAAGGGTATGGCTTTGTTCTCCAGCTGAATCACCGTCAGGTCGTACAGGAGCCGCCAGTCGCTCTGGGGGGTATCGCTATGAACCTGAATATATTCCTGGCGATGATGGATATCGGAGATTCGCCATTGGATATGCTGGCATGCCAACTGCCGCTTGCGCAGGTAATCACTGAGCCGATGCAACAGATTTTCAATGGTTGACTTTATTTGGTCGACAATATTGATGGGATAATCGAATTGCACCTCTTCATGAAAATACTCTTCGGGCGCATAGCTTTCAACAGGCTTGACGAATAAAGACGCCTGAGTGAAGCCCTGGTCGATACCGTAGATACCACAGATAACTTCGGCAAAATCCTTTCCCAGCCGTTTGGTGAAACTGCCGACAGAATTTGCGCTTATCTGCCGGGCGAGATCACCCAGTGTCGAGAACCCCATCTTCCCAAGCGCATCGACCTCATTGGGATAATCAGCAAGCACCTGGATAGGCAGTTTGTTCAAACGAATAATGAACAGCGCCGTGGTTTCATCACCCCTGATCTCATGATTGTCAAACGACAACAGCCAGGCGCCTGTTGATGAATGCGCCAAGCCATAGGCCACCTCATACCCTGTTGTCTTGAGCAGGGCGAGAATGGCTTCACAGAGTTTCTTCACCCCGGAAAACAATTTCAGGCAACTGGAGAGCTCCAGCAGCAGCCCGGACTGCGCGGTTTCCCGGCTTCGGTATGGTTCGATATGCGGCGTGAACTGGTAAAGCTGTTCGCACAATCGGTGCAGTGTTTCCTGCTCACAGGCAGGATCCCGGGTAACCACCTGGCAGTCACTCAGCAGCTGCGCCGTGGTGAGATCCATTCCGATGCGAACCCCCGACGCTGCGGCGTTGGCGGTCATGGAAACCACACGGCGCCTTTCAACCACTACAACTGACTTATCTGGCGAACTCGGCGCATTCAGTGCGGAGAGTGGCAAGTCCTTGAATCTAAGCGCCAGCCACAAGCGAGTGCGCCTCTCACTCACGATTTCCCTCGCAGGTTCGAGACGTTTGCCAGAGGCGGCGTCTTGTCATCGATTTTGCCGGGGTGCGGCTTTTGGTCGAGGCCATGGTATGGCGGCAATCCTCGCCATTCATCTGGGCGAGATAAAACGACAGGTCGTGCCTGCTGCCGTTGCAGCATGCCTTTCTGCTTGAAAACCGTCACCTCCAGCCCACCGGTAACCACCTGGCTGAATAATCTCAAGCTTGCCGGCGAACTTTGCTGCTGAACGGAGGAAGGCCGGAACAGGATATAGAGCCCCGCTCCCTCCGATGCAGAAAGCAGGCATTTGCGAAGTTCCGTATACGTGAGATTAGCCCTCGGTTGCCATGCTAGAACAGCGTCACAGGCCACTGTGCGGGTGAGCTCTGTAAAGCAGGCCAAAAAAGGGGCTTTTTCCGTCGCCTTTACGATGACTAAACGGTCCAGATCCAGGCCGGCCTGAATCAGCGCCTGGCTGAAGGGCTCAGCAGGTGGGTTCAGCAATACGATCAGCCCCGGATTGCCTGGCCTTGATTCACCTGCCCTTGATTCACCTGACAATAGTGCAGGCATAAAAAGTTGCCACTCGCCCTGGAATCCCTGCTGGCAAACTTCGATCAAACTCCCCAGGGGCCAGCCTCCATTCAATAAACCCGAGTTGAGGGCCGCATAACCGGTGTCCACCGCTATGCGAGCGGCAAGGTGGTGGGAGGAGTGTCCACGCCAGAGGTCTCCCCGGCGCAAGAGCTGCTCCAGTGATACGGATTCTGGGGCTTGAGGAATGGTGGGCATAGTGTCGCCGACTGCAATAACTGTACGTATATACAGTATACTCCGGCGAGACAGTATGCCGTCAAGATGGCCCGTTAGAACATTTTCTAAGGGAACGCGGCAGGTAACGGGCCGTTAACGGCCATAGTGAGCCCTGAAGCCGGGATGGGGCGATGGCGTGTGACACAACCCCTGGGGATTGCGTGGAGAATGGCCGGGCGAAACCCGTCGGCAGCCGTTTTTTTGCGTCGGGCATTTCGTGCCGATACCGCAACTGACCGGCAAGTGCCAAGCGATCACGCCACTGTCAAAGCGCCTCCGCGGCGAAAGTATCACAGGCATCGAGCCGACCGGATTCAAAGCCGCGCCGGAACCACGTTACCCGCTGTGCGGAGCTGCCGTGGGTGAAGCTGTCCGGGGTTACCGTACCCCGGGCCTGCTTCTGCAGGCGATCGTCTCCGATCGCCGCGGCGGCGGCCAGGGCCTCATCGAGATCACCGCTTTCCAGCATCTGTCGCTGGGTATTGGCGTGATGTCCCCACAGCCCGGCAAAACAGTCGGCCTGCAGCTCCTGCCTCACGGACAGCTTATTGCCCTCGACCGCCGACACCCTGCCCCGCGCCTGGTGTACCTTGGCGGATATACCCAGCAAGGCTTGGACATGATGACCGACCTCGTGGGCGATCACATATGCCTGGGCAAAATCCCCCGGCGCCCCGTGCCGGGTTTTCAGATCCTGGTAAAACGACAGGTCGATATAGACACGGTGGTCGGCCGGACAATAAAACGGCCCCATCGCCGCATCGGCCCCACCGCAGGCCGACTGCACACGACTGGTGAACAGGACCAGGCGGGGATGCTCATAATTGCGCCCCAGAGACTTGAACACCGTTTCCCAGGTATCCTCGGTATCCGCCAGTACCACGGAAACAAAGTCCGCCAGTTCCTGGTCCTCGGCGGAGAAGGTCTGGCTCTGGCTCTGGGTCACCTGGCCGCCGGAGAGCAAGGGCAGCAGGTCCACCCCTAGTATCCTCGCTCCGATAACGACCACGACGCCCGATATCAGAATCCAGCGTCCCACCCGGGTCTGGATCAACAGCGGCAGCAACCGCAGCAGGGCGCCACCACCCGCCACCGGACCGGACGAGATCCCGCGCCGATCCTCGATATTGCTGCTTCTCCTGCCACCCCGCCAACGCATAACCACCTCGCTATCACCAACCGCATCCACTCCGCCAGTGCGCCGCGAAACGCTAACACCGGAGCCTTGCCGGCCATCGTAGCGCCTGTTGGCCACAATCGGAAAGATATTCAGTGCCCGCCCCACAAATCACCGGCGCCCGCCCTACAAATCACCGGATAGTACCCATGACCAGCGCCGATGGGCGAAAATCGCCTCTCCGCAGCGAGACAGCGACGGCATCACCGCTGATAAATTATTGCTGTATACTGCCCCGACCCGGCCCCGGAGCGCACCGCCCCTCCCCTGCCCCCACCTCACTCCATCCGGATGGCAAACACCATGACAGATGATTACGACGTAAAATTATCCCCCCTGAGCCAGCGCTTCGAGCAGGACGGCAAGGCCGTGCATATCGAGATCTATGAAGATGGCGAAGGTGGCTGGCTGCTCGAGATCGTCGACGACGATAACAACTCCACGATGTGGGAAGATGCCTTCGACAGCGAGGAAGACGCGCTGGCCGAAGCCCTCGCCACTATCAGTGAAGAAGGCATCGACGTCCTGATCGGGCCGGCCTGACCCCGCACCATCCCACAGGCAATGACCTCGACAATCCCCACACGGGCAGCCCTTGCCGCCCTGTCCCTGCTGCTGTCGGGCTGCGTGCCGTTCGTGCCTTTTATCTGATACCAAAAGGGGTGTGCAGCGGCCCGCGCGCAACTCGGGGTAGCTTTCTCCCATCGAATGTAGCTTTACCCTCATCGGATGTAGCTTTACCGCCATCGGATACAGCCTCGCCACCTGGTTGATCACTTATCGCGCACCCCCGCCAGACCCGGCAGGGACAGGGGCTGGCACCGAGTTTCTACGCCTCGCCCACACCACAACCACAGACTTATCCACAGAAACTGTGGACAACACGGCGCGACCCCGCCTGCGAAAGAGCATAGGGCGCGCTGAGGAACGAAGCCCACCGCGGGAACCGCAGGTACGAGGATGTTCTTTCGTCTACCAGGATCCCATCCCGAAACGTCAATGGACCTGGAAAACCTGGAAATAGATCAGCAGCAACAGGCCACAGACCGCAGCCACCCAGGACTCGAACAAGATTCGCAACGGCAGCGGCGCAGTTTTCAGCTCCATGAAATGCAGCCCCACCAGTCGCACCTTGAAAAATGCCACCAGCAGCAGGAGTGGTGTGACCAAGCTGGTGCCGATGCCGGCGCTAGCGCCACCGTCGCCCACTTCCCACGACATGGTGGTAAGAGCGACCAGCAGCAGCCAGATCCAGGTAGTGTAATGACCGACGACGTCGCGCATGGAATTCACTTCATCAGGTAGATCAACGGGAACAGCACGATCCACAGCAGGTCGACCATGTGCCAGTAACTGGCGCCGCCTTCGAGAAAGGACAGCCCACCGGATCGGGAAACGCCCCGGCGCGCCAGCAGCGCCATGAACAGCATCACCACCATGCCGATGATCACGTGGACGAAGTGCAGCCCGGTAAGGATGTAATAAAACATGTAGAAGTCGTTGCTGAGCGGCGTGAGGTCCGCGGCGATTTTCTCACTGTACTCAAGCACCTTGATCAGGGAAAAGCCCAACCCGCAGAGAAGGGCCAGCACAAACAGCAGCGCCGCCTGGCGGTCGAGATCGCGGCGCACGGCATTCATCGCCAGCACCACGAACCAGGAACTGGTGAGCAGCAGGCAGGTGTTGAAGAGACCGTAACCGGCATTGAGAGTGGCCTGCGACTCGCTGAACAGCACCGGGTCGAGCCCCCGGTACCAGACGAAGACGGCGAAGAACAGCGCAAACACCACCATGTCGCCCATGATGAATACCCACACGCCCTCCTCCCCCGGCAGGTGGCGCTCGGCGCGGCTGCGCGCCACCCGGGTATCCGCGGTAACTTCGATGCCGGACATCATCACTTCCCTCAGCTATCCCGCTGTTCCCTGATTGCCCTCATCAAGGCGATGAACATCACGTTGAACCAGATGGTGAAAGCCACCAAGGGCAGCCAGAAGGCGAGCAGCCCGTTCCAGGCAAAGGGGCCGGTCTTGAAATAGGTCATCAGCCCGGCGGGCAAAAAGCCGAGGGCCATCCAGAAATTCACATAGGCAACCCAGCGGGGAAATATCCGCTTCGCGCTCCTGTCCCACAGCACCGCCAGGCCGATGGAGAGGTTCTGGATGATCCCCGGCGAGAAGGTCATGGCGGTGATCAGCCAGGCGGCATCGTTGAGCATCTGGGTGATTTCCGGATTGCGCTCGGGGCGGAATGCGGCGGTGGTCCACAGCATGATGGGGATGAGGATGATCATCACGCTCATCGAGCCGCCCAGCAATTGGGTGTAGGCCAGCACCGGCGGCGTGTGCTCCATACGCCGCATCTGGGAGGAAATCAAGGCGATGAAAGGGATGAAGAAGCCGGCGCCGACCAGCATGAAGATCATTCCGGTGCGGATACCGGTGAGATTCGACACATAGAACTCGGCGATTTCTCCCGCCGTCCAGCCGGGCGACGGCGGCGGCACGAAATGGGCCAGCAGCCACCAGCCGATAATGACGAACACGCCCATCGCGGCCGCGCTCCACAGACAGAAATACTGTGCGCTCTTGTTCATGATAATTCCCTGTTGTTATTGATCTGGCCTGTCATCACTCATCTCGCGGACGGAGTTAGTGATCCCCTTCCCTCGGCGAGTTGCCTGTCGCACGGCCCCCAAGCAGGGTGAGCCATGCAAATCAGGCGCCTGTATTATTACTCGCGCACAAAAAAAATGTCTACAGCCGATCTGCATTCCTGTTCCGGCGGCAGCCGATCCATATCGGTCTCGGGAGGCGCCGTTGCCCTCAGCCACGCCATCGGCCTGTTCAAAAGAAATAAAAAAAGCCGGTTTCACAAGGAAACCGGCATCAAGGGGAGGTCTGTTAAGGCCGAAGCCGGTCAGCCGTTCAGTTGACCAGCCGCGGCCATTGTGATTGATGGATCGATCGTCATCGAGCGGGCGCCGGCGCAATAACCTCGACCTTGCGAATGACACCGCTGAAGCGACCGCCCCCGCTATAGGCGTCGGACACCTGGCCGCCGGAATCGAACCCGACATCGAAGGTCTCGCTGACGCCATTGGGCAACAGTGCCGTGCCCGCTATGGCGCCTTCCGCCAGGACCCGGCCGCCGGCACTGATCCGCAGGGTGCCGCCGGCGCCGGGCACCGGTTCGGCGGTGGTGAAATCGAAACGCACCTGCACCGCACCCTCCGGGAGGGGCTGCCGCGCGGCGATGCGAAAGCGATCCTGGGGCTCGTGGCTGCGGGCGTGCTCCGCCACCGGCCGGCCGCCGTCGAGATAAAAGGCCCACCCCCCCAGGTAACTGCCGGTGGCCACCACCACGCCCCTGGCGTTTACATCCAGCTCGAGATCCGCCACCAGGCTGAAGTCGCGCCCGGTGAGCACCGGTTGCTGTTTCCAGGGCAGGCTGATATCCGCGCCCCACAACACCCAGTTCGAGCGCGGCGCCTGCGGCCTGCCCAACTTCTCGGAATACTCCACGCCCAGCGAGGCGCGCAGCGGCAGTACCTGATTGCGCTCGGCCTCACGCCCCCAAAGGTCGATCAGTTCGCGGAGCTTGTCCGGCCGCTCCGCTGCCAGATTGCGCGACTGGCTGAAGTCGTTGCGCAGATCATAAAGCTCCCAGACGAACGATTCCGGCGGCACGTCGGACGCCGCCTGCCAGGGCATGCGCGCCGGGGTGGTATTGGCCATCCAGCCCTGGTGATAGATCGCACGATTGCCCAGGAGCTCGAAATACTGGGTGTCCCGGATACCCGGAGCCGCGCCGTCGGCGAAGGTGTAGGACATGCTCAGGCCATCGATGGGCTGCTGTTCGATACCATCCACCCGCACCGGAGCCCGCACCCCGGCGGCGTCGAGAATGGTGGGCATGACATCGATCACATGATGAAACTGGGAGCGGACCTCACCACCACGGGTGATACGCTGCGGCCAGGAAATGACCAGGCCATTGCGCACCCCGCCAAGGTGGGACGCCAGCTGCTTCATGTAGGGGAACGGGCTGTTGGTCGCCCAGCCCCAGCCGGCCGGGTAGACCGAATAGGTTTCCGGCCCACCCAGCTTGTCGAGGTTTTCCAGTTGCCACTCGAGTGATTCCGTCCCCTGGTGGGTGATCGCCTGCAATTCATTGAAGGTGCCCTCGGCGCCACCCTCGCCACTGCCGCCGTTGTCGCCCTGGATAAAGATCACCAGGGTATCGTCGCCAAGCCCCATGCGCTCGAGCTCGGCGAGAATGCGACCGATCTGCTCATCCTGGTAGGCGAGCATGGCGGCGTAGACCTCCATATGGCGGGCGTAGACACGCTGTTGATCAGCGCTGAGACTTTCCCAGGCGGCGATCTCCGCCGGCCTCGCCGTCAATACCGCATCGGCGGGAATGACGCCCTGCTGCTTCTGGCGGGCGAAAGTCTGCTCCCGCTCGACATCCCAACCGTGGTCGAAACGGCCTTGGAAACGGGCGATCCAGTCCGCCGGCGCCTGGTGGGGAGAATGGGCGGAGCCCGGTGCGAAATAGAGAAAAAATGGCTTGTCGGGGGCATTGGCCTTCTGGCCGTGAAGCCAGCGGATGGCGTCGTCGGCCAGGTCCCTGTCGAGCAACAGCTCAGGGTCGCGCCCGCTGGTATCCACCGCTGAAGTATTGCGGAACAACTTGGGGTTCCACTGATCGGTGTCCGCGCCAATGAACCCGTAGAAGTACTCGAATCCCCAACGGCCGGTGGGCCACTGGTCGAACGGTCCGGCGACAGGGGCCTCCATCCAGTACGGCGTACCGTGGTGCTTGCCGAAAAAACTGGTGTTATAGCCATTTTCTCCAAGGATGCGGGCGACCGTGGCAGCGCTGCGCGGCAGTTCCGACCAATATCCAGGGAAACCCATGCTGAGATTGGACAGTGCGCCGAAACCCACCGCATGGTGATTGCGGCCGCTGAGCAGCGCCGCCCGGGTGGGCGAACACATGGCGGTGGTGTGGAAGTTGTTGTAGCGCAGGCCGTCGGCGGCCAGGCGATCGAGATGGGGCGTGGGCACCGGCCCACCAAAGGTGCTGGTGGCGCCAAAACCGACATCGTCGGTCATGATCAGCACCACGTTGGGGGCATCCGCCGCGGCCTCGCGCAGGGCGGGCCAATGGGGCTCCGACTCCGCCAGGCTGGGGCCGACCCGACCCTGGAATACCGGGTCCGCCGCCGGCAACACCGGAGCTTCGCCCGCCCCGGCGATCGGCCCCCACAACAGCAGCACCGCCAGCCAGGGGAGGGAGCGGCCTGCTCGGCAGCGTGATCTGCGACGCGAGGGGATTTTCGACAGTAACTGACGAATCATGGAATTATCTCTTCTACTTGGGACGGACACACAACGGATCAAGCCGGTTACAGGTATTTGCGACTCACCGCTGGGTGCCGAGGTTTATTGTTGTCGTGCCTGCTTCAAAAAGAACAATACGGTTTCGTTTACAATCGTCGCCCGCCGACGGGGCGCCGTCAAGGTCAACCTTCCCGCGCCTCCAGCGATCATTGACGGCATGTCCCGATTGCCAAAATATGACCTGTCCGCGACACTGCCACTTCACCACGGAGAACACCGGAGATGTCCAGACGCCTATCCCCCCACGCGCCGCGCCAGCTCTCCCCCGAACGCGAAGAGCAGCTGCTCGCCGCCGCCAGGGAGGCATTTTTCAGCTGTGGGGTCAATGCCGCCACCATGGACGACATTGCCCGTCGCGCGGGAGTGGGCAAAGCCACCATCTACCGGCGCTACAAAACCAAGGAGGAGCTGTTCGAAGCCATCATTCTCGCCTCGGCGCAGAAGATAGCGAAGGAGTTGGAGGGTTTCGGGCTCGACCCCGATCGCCCGCGCGCCAGCCTGCGGGAAGCGGCACGATGGATTCAGCGTATCAACAAGGTGCCGGAACACACCCATGTGGTGCGCCAGATCATCGCCGAGACGCCCCGCCAGCCGGAATTGTGCCGGCGGGCCAGGGGCCTGATCCTAATCACCCTGACCCGGCGACTGACGGATTTTTTCGAGCTGCTGATCAGCCTGGGGCGGATGGAACACGACTATCCCCAACAGGCGGCCATCACCTTCGCCCTGTTCAGCGGCGGCGGCCTGCGTCCACTGTTCGACGCTCTGGACAGCAGAGAGGTCGAGCAGCGGCGGCTGGATGCCGATCTGACGATGTTCCTGGAAGGCTGCAGGATTCGCGACAGGGACGGAGCCGGCTGAGCCCCGCTCTTGTCGCGTATCGCCCGCCGGGGATGCGCGGTTACCGAGCCGCCGGATTTACCGGCTCCCGGGTTTGCGGGCCCTGGACTTGCAGGCTCGGGGGCTCGCTGGCTCAAAGTTTGACGATCACCTTGGCGTGGGGGCTGCCGGCCTGGGCCTGCCAGGCTTGCGGGGCATCGTCGAGGCCGAACACCGCGGTATCCACGGCAAAACCGTGCTCGATGGCCATCGCGGTGACCCGCTCGAATGCCGCGCGTCGCTCCGCCACCGGGCGCTGGCCGGTACCGACACCGATATGGCTGCGCATCACCAGATCGCCGAGCGTGAGGCTGACGGTGGCGCCCGCGCCGACCCCGATGCTCATCATCCGCGCGCCCGGCGCGGTGGCCCGCATGGCCGCCTCGGCGGGCGGGCCGTAGATGGTGTCGAGCACCACGTCATAGCCCGTGCCGGCCTGTTCCTTGAGGGCGGCGAGGTCGTCGCCGGCGCCCAGTTGGACCGTGGCATCGGCAAGTCCCTTGTCCTGCAATCGCCGCAGCGCCTCGGCATTGCGCGCCGCGGCCACCACCCGACCGGCACCGAGCACCCTCGCCACCTGCAGGGCAATCTGGCCGAGTGGCCCGGTGGCACCGAGGATCAGTACCTGTTCGCCGGGCCGGATGCGGGCCTCTTCCAGGGGAATGATGGCGCCGATGCCGGAGAGTCCCAGACACAGGGCCTGTTGGTCATTCAGAGCATCGGGGATGGGCCATACCTCTGCTTCCGGCACCAGGGTACTCTCCCCCCAACCGCCGTAAGGGTGCACAGAATGGCCGAAGTATACCCGGCGGCCGTCGGCAAGGCGGCCGGTGCCCTCCCCCGCCGCCACCAGCGGGCCATCGACCGGGCCAAAAAATCCGGCGGCGCGCATCAGGTCCGTGGGGCCGATGGCACCGGCAGTGACATCGATCAGCAGGGCGCCCGCGCGGGCCTCCGGTGCCGGGAACTCGTCCACCACAGGCGTGGCATGTTGTTGATGAATAATGGCTGCTCGCATAATCGTCCTCCGTAAATATCAGTGTTTGTTAGCCATTATCACGGCCATCAATTGCTGGAAATCATCTCCCACCTGCGGCTCCGGCGCCCCGATCAAGCGCGCCAGATGAGCGGCGGTTGGATTGTCGACATGGGCGTTGTTGTCCGCCGCCAGGTTGCCCTGGGCGATCTGGCGGTCCACCTGCCGGGCCGAGACGATCGCCATGCGCAGGGTGGAGAGCACATCGTAATAGTGCATGTCGTCCACCTTGCGGCCGACGCGGGCCTCGTAGATGGCGATACTTTCTTCCCGGCCGGGCAGGCCCTCGAGGCGCTGGACGCCGAAGCCGGCGCTGAACAGGTTGTCGAAAAAGAGCCACCAGGCAAGGTCGATCTCACCGGGGCCGAGGGCGGCCATTTCCCAGTCGATGGTGGCGGCGACGTTGCCCTGGTCGTCGAACAGTGTGTTGGCGGGGATGGGATCCCCCCACAATACATTGGTGGCGGGGCTTGCGGGACGGTTGTCGTCCAGGTAGGCGAAGGCGCTCTCCAGTACCGACCACGCACGACCGGCGCGCGCCCATTCCAGCCACTCGCCGAGGCTGGCCAGATACTGGCCAAGACCGGGCGTCCCCTTGTCGGGAGTGTGAAGAAACTCGAACCCCTGGCGCCAATCCACTGTGTGGACGTCCGCCATATTCTCGATGCCCCGCTTCCACACCCGGTGGCGATCCGCCAGCGGCAGCTCCGCCAGCCAGCCTTCACGGTTGTAGTTGGGGTTCTGGGCGATGATACGGCCCGGCACCCGCTCCATGACCAGGAACGGCGCACCGAGCACGGCGTGATCCTCCTCCATGCCCACCAGCGGCGGCACGCGGATAGCGGTGTGCCGCGCGAAGGCATCCATCACCCGCCACTGGTGGCGCAGATCGGCATCCTTGAGCAGGTCGTGGCCGAAGATCTGGCGACGCACCACGAGATCCTTTTCCACTGGACCACCGGCGCCATCGTAGCGCGCGGTAGTGAAGAACATTTCGGCGGAAAAGCCCGCACCGCCGGGCCTCTGCAGAGGAGACAGCGCCAGCCCCGGGGCGGACATTGTGTCGGCAAGCCATTGTTGCAGGCGGGCGCGGGTGGTTTCGGCATCCCCTGTTGTCATTATTTACCCCTTGATCAGTAACGAAGAAGGGGCAAGTTAAGCATAAAGTGGCGGGTTATTGAATCTCGCTGTTTCTCCTCCGCCGTTTAGCATGCAGCCCGCGAGTCGCGGCCGGGAGAGCTCGAGCTCAAGGCGAAAACATCTCTCGCAACTTGAACTTCAACACCTTGTTGAGCGCCTGGTTGCGCGGCAGGGCGTCCACCACTTCGAGCTGTTCGGGAATCTTCTGGCGCATCAGCCCCTGGGTGCGGAGGAACTCCGCCATCTCCTCGAAAGACAGCGCCGGCTCACCTGGCCGCGGCTCGATCACCGCGCACACCCGCTCGCCACTGGCGGTATCCGGCAGCCCGATCACCGCCACATTGGCCACCTTGGGATGGGTGAACAGCAAATCCTCGATCTCCCTGGCGGAGATGTTCTCTCCCTTGCGAATGATGATGTCCTTGATGCGCCCGGTGATGGCCAGGTGCCCGCTGGGCCGCAATGTGCCGAGGTCGCCGGTGCGATAGAAACCGTCGGCGGTGAAGGCGGCGGCGGTCTGCGCCCGATCGAGGTAGCCGTGGCAGAGGCTGCGACCGCGAATCCACACCTCGCCGTTCTCTCCCGGGGCGGCGTCACTGCCGTCCTTGCGGACAATGCGCAATTCCATATTGGCCACCGCGCGGCCGTCGGTGTGGGCCAGTTCCTCGTCGCTATCCCCCCAGGTGCAATGGGCCACCAGGGGGGCTTCGGTCATGCCGTAGGCATGCAATACCTTGCAGTCCATCTCCTGCTGGAGCTGGTAGACCAGCTCGGGTGGCTTGGCCGCGCCACCCGCGGACAGCACCTTCAGGGTGGGAATCACTTTGCCCTGTGGATTCTTGCGCTGCTCGGCGAGAAACGCCTGGTAGTGGGCGGTGCTGCCACCGGCGTGGGTAACGCCCAGGCTGCGGTAGGTAGCCACCGTCTCGGGCGGATTGAACTTCTCGATCAGGACCACCGACATGCCCGCCGCAATGATCATGGTGAGATACATAATGCCGCCGATATGCGCGCAGGGAAACGCGATACTGCCGACATCGCCCGCAGCCACCCCCATGGATTCCCCCAGGGTTTGCCCTCCCGCCATCACCGAGGTATCGGTGTGGCGCGCCGCCTTGGGGCCGGATGTGGTGCCGGAGGTGCAGTAGATCCAGCGCACCGCATCACCATCGACCGGTGGCGGCGGCAGCGTGGCCGGATCGCCATCGGGCAACGCGCCGGCCAGTTCCAGCAGCCTCACACCGGGCATCGCCCGGGCCGCCATCGCCGGGTAGTCGCACGAGGGTTCGGCACCGGGAATCACCAGCAGGGAAGGCTCGCTCTGGAGCAGCAGTTCGCCCAGCTCCCGCTCCCGGTAGAGGTGAAGAATGGGATTCTGCACCGCGCCGAGGCGGGACAGCGCGAGGATCAGCAGCAGCGTGTCGATGCGGGTGGGCAGTTGCCAGGCGACCTTGTGCCCGGGGCCGACACCCGCCTGATAAAGCCCTGCGGCGAGGCGCTCCGCCCGCCGCAGCACTTCACTGCAATCCAGAGTGCGGCCACTGGCCGGCTCGATCAGCATGGGGCTGTGGGGAGTCAGCGCGACGCGCTGGTGGAGCAGCGCCCACAGGGTTGAAGCGGAGAGCAGAGTGCCGGGCATGATTATTCCATCGTTATGGTGAGTGTCGACCGGGTCGGGGTATTTGTGAACACCCCAATAAATGATATTTTGTCAGTTTCTTGAGGTCAACCTCTGTCGCCCAGCATGGCATACAACGCGGTCTTGATAAATGACAAACCGTTAGTTATTATCCCGGCAACGCCCCCTGGCTGGCGGACCCAAGCCGCCAGCGGCCGGATTTACACCAATAAACACTCGACCACGGAGTTCCCATCGCCATGAGCCTCGATAAATACAAATGCTTCGAATTCACCCGCCGCGGGCGGATTCTCTACATGACCATCAATGTGCCGGAAAAACTCAACAGCCTGGCCAAAGAAGCCCACACCGAACTGAGCAATGTGTTCAACGACGTGATGGACGACGCCGACAGCGACATCGTGGTCATCACCGGGAAAGGCAAGGCCTTCAGCGCCGGTGGCGATATACCCTACATGCAGTTCCTGCGCGACAATCCCAGGGAATTCTACCGGGTGATCCGCGAGGCCAAGCGCTTCATCACCAGTATCCTCGAGTGCGACAAGATTCTCATCGCCAAGGTCAACGGTGACGCCATCGGCCTCGGTTCCACTCTGGCGGTATTCTGCGACATCATTTTCGCCGCCGAGCACGCCCGCTTCGGCGACCCCCACAACAATGTCGGCCTGATCACCGGCGACGGCGGCCAGATCATGTGGCCGCTGTTGATGGGGTTCGCCCGGGCCAAGCACTACCTCTACACCGGCGAACTGTTCAACGCCAAGAAAGCCGAGCAGCTGGGCCTGATCAACGAGGCAGTGCCCGCCGAGGAACTGGATGCCAAGGTCGATGCCTACGCCGACCGGCTGATCAACATGCCCACCCAGTCCCTGCGCTGGAGCAAGTCCACCATCAACACCCCGCTGCGGCAGATGGCCGCATCGATGATGGATATCGGCATGGCCTACGAAAACCTGGCGTGCTGCCTGACCGACGACCACCAGGAAGCCATCGACGCCTTCAAGGAAAAGCGCAAGCCCAACTTTAGCGGCCACTGAGACAGCTACGCCCCGGGGCCTTTGCCCCGGGGCGTATTTATCCGCTGCTTTGCAGCCCCGCCGCGATAAAGCCAGCCGCCCCTGACCGGCGCAGCGCAGGTCATTGCGCTCCGGATACCGGGATGTCGTAGCGATCGAGAATTTCCTGCATACCCGGCGAGGGAGTTTTCTTGCCCGGGTCGTAGAAGGGCGATAAAACCTTGAGCAGGTGCTTCTTGCTGGCCTTGGCCACTTTCTTCGCCATGGCTTTTTCCCGGGCGATGGAAGCCTCGCGCTCCTCTTCGCTCATCGTGGCGCGGTCGACGCCGAGCAGGTATTCCTGGGCCCTGGCGGTGTAGCCGTGAATGTGCGTGGCCGCGTAAAGGAAAACGGCAACCCGGTAGAGATAGGCGAAGAGGCCATTGCCGTACAAGGTCTTGTACACCTGGTAGCACACTTCGCGGTGTTCGAACTCTTCCGCCAGATGCCACTTCCACATCTCCAGCGCTTCGGAATCGGCGCCCTCCAGATACTCGTCGAGATCCTCGAAAATCACCTGTGCGGCGGTCGAGCCCAGCGCCTCGAAACCTTCGCAATAGGCCACGTTGAAACGCAGGGATTTTTCCTTGAGAAAACGCACATAATCCTGCTGGTAGGGTTTTTCAATGGCCCGCAAGCCTTCATAACCCTGCTCGTACAAGGCGCGGTTGAATGCCACGTGGTTCTTGCAGTGCTCCATCTCCTGCTTGTTGAAGATGGCGATATCCTCGTGCAGTTTTTCATGCTTCGGGTCCAGGACATCCTTGGCGCGGCGCATGACCTTCATCAGGTAGGGCTCGATATGGGCGGGCACGATGGAAAACGCGTTGTAGCTTTGGGCGAACTCCGGCACCGGCGCCCACCAGGCGCGAATTTTGGAAAAATCCCAGTTGGGTGCGCGAACTTTCATGGTCTGCCTCCTCCGGCGAGTGGTGGCCGGGTATTAACGTTGGACTTCATCGGTCGGCATCCAGTTTCCCCGGATGCGCCAATACGCCGTCGAGATGGCGCACGAAGCGGGCGGCGTCAGCGCCGTTGATGACGCGGTGATCGTAACTGAGGGAGAGCGGGGTTTTATGGCGCCATTC